>JBKPTR010000114.1:0-3972 GCA_046735615.1 Actinomycetota bacterium | reverse complement strand
GCATCCTCCCCAACCTTGGTCGCGGTGTCGAGGATCTGCTCGTTGAGCGCCCGGGCCTGCTCGCCGAACTGGCGCATCTGCTCACCGGTCTGCTCACCCATCTCCCGAGCTTGGCCTGCCACTTGGTCACCAAACTCCTGTGCCTGCGCAGGTGACACGGGACCACTTGGCTCGTTCTCTTTCTGTGGCTTCTTCGCCTGGGCCATTTCTAAACACCCTTCTTTGAGTTGATACTTGGGTAGATCGACGCTGAGATGTGGTGCTCTCTCACTATGTCAGCCATAAAAGCGGAGCTCATTCAAGGGTTGGTGATCCTCAGGCCCGGTCGGTGTTGCCTCACCGGTTAGTTGATCTTGTGCCTCCTTTCGGGGTCGCGGAATGTAGCCAAATGTGTAGCCACCGGGAGCGGTTCACGGGTGTTCGCCGGGATACGCGGAGACAGCAAACCGCTGTTACCAGGAAGAACGTACAACGGCGAATCTTGCTGAACGGTTCGCCGTTGCCTTACAAGCAAGGGTCAGCAGTTCGAGTCTGCGTGCTCCCACCTTCAGGCGAAGAGCGGCTCCAGGCCGAAGGCGGCCTCTAGTTCGCCCATCTGCTCATCGCTTGGCCGTTGCGTGAAGCGTTCGGCCGCGTCGATCACCTTCGGCAGGATGTCTATGTCGCCAACAGTGTTCAGGAAGATGCCGTCACGGCCCAGCACCCAGCTCACCGCGATGTCAATGGCGTCTTGGTCGGTGAGCGGCTCGTACCAGGTGTTGGCAGTCGGCTTGTGATCACCCCACGGCCCTCGGGTAATGGCCTTGATCGTCTGGACGGCAACGCCGCGTTCGGCGCAAACCGCGATCAGCGCTTCAAAATCTGCTATGTAGCTGGCATTGCGGGACATCGGGAAGTTGTAGGGCAGCAGCACCGAGTCGAACGGGTACTCCCCGAGCGACCGCAGGTGCTGCGCGGCAACGGTCACACCGTGACCAGTAACTCCAATGAATCGGACCAGCCCCTCTTCTCTGGCTTGCACCACGGCCTCCAGAACTCCGCCTGACGAGAAAGCCGTCTGCCACTCATCCTCGTCGACGAGGTTGTGCAGCTGAATCAGATCCAACCGGTCGGTGCGCAACCGTTCCAGCGAGCGCCCGATCTCGGCGTACGCCTCCGCGCGAGTGCGCTCGCCAGTCTTGGTGGCCAGAAAGAACTCATCACGATGAGTCTCCATCCAAGGCCCGAGGCGCAGCTCCGCATCACCATAGCTGGCGGCGGTGTCGATGTGGTTGATCCCGTGCTCACGGATCAGCTCCATGGTCTGATCCGCCTCTTCCTGGCTGACATTGCCAATGGCAGCGGCGCCGAAGAGGATGCGAGTGCTTTCGTGGCCGGTGCGACCGAACGGCTGAAGGGCGATCATAGATCTCATTCTGCTGAGTCTCGCCTCTCGGCCAGCAGCACGGGTATCTGCCGCTCAGTCCGCTCCTGGTATTTCGCGTACGTCGGGTAGGCCTCGACGGCACGTCGCCACCAGACTTCCCGCTCCTCGCCCTGCAGCTCTCGAGCGGTGGCATCGAAGCGGTCGGCAGCGTCCTGCACCATCAGCGCCTCAGGATCGGCCCTCAGGTTGAGCTACCACTCCGGGTGCTTCGCGGCACCGCCGACTGAGGCGACCAGCGCGTACTTGCCGTCGTGCTCCACCCGCATCAACGCGAACTTTCTGATCTTGCCACTCTTGCGACCGCGCGTGGTGAGGATGACGACCGGCCGACGAGTGCCAGCCAGTGTGTTGGCTTCGCGTCCATCCGTAGCTTCGTAACGCTCGACCTGCTCCCGCACCCATTTATGCGGGCTTGGCACATACTCGCCTGTCAACGGCATCTAGTCATCCTAGATTTGCCGTCGCCGCGAGCACTGCGGCCAGATCCCGAGGTTCATTGATCTGGTTCACTTGCTGCCACTTGATCATGCCTGCGGAGTCCAGGACAAAGGTGCCGCGCCGCGCGCACCCCGACTCCTCGTCGAAGACGCCGTACGCCTGGGCAATCGCACCGTGCGGCCAATGATCACTCAATAGATCGAAGGTGATCTGCTCCGCGTCGGCATACGCGCGCAGCGTGTACATTGCATCGCACGAGACAGCCAGCACGCGAGCGCCGAGAACTCGGAAGTTCTCATGATCATCACGGACGGCGGCGAGCTCGTCACGGCAGATGCTCGAAAACGCCCCGGGATAGAAGATGATCACGGCCGGAGCGCCGCGTAAGCCATTCACTGTAAGCAACTCGCCGTACTGGTTGCGAGCCGTGAAAGCCGGAGCCGGCTGACCGAGCCCAAGGCTCACCGACGCGAACCCCTGGGACGGACCAGCTTGGTGGCAGTCCAGTCAGACGACACAGACACGCTGTTGGTCAGGGCCAGACCGGCGGTTATCGCCGCCTCGGCCACATCAGCGGCATCGACGTAGCCGCTGCGTCCGACCTTTGGCGTCATGAGCCAGATGTAGCCGGCGTTAGTGAGATCGGTTAGCGCGTCGACGAGGCCGTCGACGAGATCGCCGTCGCCATCGCGCCACCAGAGCAGCACCAAGTCGACGGCTTCCATCGCGTCTTCGATGAGCTCGCCGTCGATCGCGTCTTCGACCGTGATCCGTACGTCGTCGTCGACGTCCTCGTCCCAGCCGAGCTCTTGTACGACAAGGCCGCGGGAGAGGCCCAGCTTGTCACTCAAACTCCTTGATCCCCCGGCACCAGCTGTGGAGGTCACTCAGACCTCCACGACGTTGACCCGACACAGTGGCGGCCGCAGCGCACCTTGGCGCTCTGATCACGGCGAGAAGAGATCCCGCTCATCCGGGCGTGCCGCCTCCCTTCAGCCGTTTCTCCAGCTAGCACCGAAGTCATGAATTCAGTCCGGGTGAACCTCTTGGGCACAGCCTGCCAGAGGCATGCTGCCCGGCGTAACCCCACGCCGCCGATGAGCATGGGGGATCGCGCGCCGCTGATCGGAGGACGAGTGAAGAGACACGCTTTTCGTCTCCGAGCGAGGACGACGGTAGCGGATTCACGGGCCCGATCCGCCGCGACGCGAAGCGTCGCAATCCATAGAGCATCTGACGTCCGCCGGTGCAGTTGATCATGCGGGAGTGACAGGATGGATGTGCAACGTTGCGACGTGCACCCAGCCCCCACCCGGAGTTGGTTGAGACGTAAGGAGCATTTCTGCATGGCTATGCCAGGGCCTCACCCGGCCATCACTGCTGCCGGTTTGACCAGCCAACTACCCGACATCGATCCCGATGAGACTAGCGACTGGCTGGAGTCACTCGACGGCCTGCTCGAGGACAAAGGGAGGAACCGTGCCCGGTTCATCATGCTCAAGCTTCTTGAGCGAGCGCGAGCGCGTCAGGTAGGCCTGCCTGCGCTGCGGAGCAGTGACTACATCAACACGATTCCGCCCGAGTCCGAACCCTGGTTCCCGGGCGATGAGCATGTCGAGCGACGGATTCGCGCCTTCATCCGGTGGAACGCGGCGATCATGGTCAGCAAGGCCAACCGCAAGGGTTTGGAAGTCGGCGGCCACATCGCTACATATCAGAGCGCGGCCAGCCTGTACGAGGTCGGCTTCAACCACTTCTTCCGCGGCAAGGATCATCCCGGTGGCGGTGACCACGTTTACATCCAGGGGCATGCGTCTCCCGGCATCTACGCCAGGGCGTACCTGGAAGGTAGGTTGACCACCGATCAGCTGGATGCCTTCCGGCAAGAAGTATCCCGCGGGCCGGGCAAGGGGCTTTCTTCCTATCCGCACCCCCGGCTGATGCCTCATTTCTGGGAATTCCCGACCGTTTCCATGGGTATCGGCGCCATCAACTCGATCTACCAGGCGCGGTTCAACCGCTACATGCACAACCGCGGCATCAAGGACACATCGCAACAGCGCGTCTGGGGCTTCCTCGGCGACGGTGAGATGGGTGAGCCGGAGTCA
>JBKPTR010000113.1:0-53880 GCA_046735615.1 Actinomycetota bacterium | reverse complement strand
TGCACTCGTTGCTGGCTGAGCGCCGCGAAAGCATCGGCCCGCTCCTTGGTGATGTGTGGGAAGCGATCATGAAGGTTCTCTGCAGTCGATCCCATGATCAAGGCTGACTGATCGACGAGCTTCTCGGCAATGATCCGAGGATTGGGGTCGATGCCTTCGCCCATGGGATGGTGGCCCATATGCTCGACTCCGCCCGCAACAGCGACGTCGTACGCACCGAACGCGATTCCTGAAGCTGTGGTTGTCACCGCGGTCATTGCTCCGGCACACATCCGGTCGATCGCAAAACCCGGCACCGTGCGTGGAAGTCCAGCAAGCATGGCAGCGGTACGGCCGATCGTCAGACCCTGGTCACCGATTTGCGTCGTTGCAGCGACCGCCACATCGTCAATCCGCTCTGGCGGCAGCTCCGGATGGCGCCGCAGCAATTCCCGAATGCAGTTGACGACGAGGTCGTCGGCCCTGGTCTCGGCGTACATAGAGCCGGCCTTGCCGAAGGGCGTGCGTACGCCGTCGACGAAGACCACATCTCGAAGATCACGAGGCATACCAAAATATTACTCATCAGTAACTACCACTGCTGAAGGTGGCGGTGCTAGCCAAGCAGCGGGGTAATGGCCGGCACCGTCAGCTCACGCTGCCACGGCCGGGCGCCAAAGGAGGTCAACGCCTGATCGACGGACTCCTCGGTCAATGGGGATGGCGGGCGCCAGGCCAGGCGACGCAGGTGATCCGGCGTGAGGAGGTTCTCCATCGGCACTTCGTATTGCTCCGAGATGGCCAGCAGAGCACCGCGGACCGCTGCTAGCCGGGCGGCGGCCCCTGGATTTTTCGCGGGCCACAACCGCGATTGTGGGGGTCCATCGCTAGGAACGTGCATCGGCGGCAAAGCGCTCTCTGGCATCCGTGCCACAGCGTCGAGCGCCTTCAGCCAGCTGGACTCGGCCCGCCTCGCCTGACGGCGGGAGAACGCTGGGATCTGCCGAAGTGTGAGGCGATCGGGATGCTTCTGCGAAGCCAGTTCGGTGATCGCAACATCAGGCAGGATCTTGGCTGGCGCCCGATCCAGGCGCTGTGCGATGGCATCGCGGGCATACCAGAGCTCGGCGACATACGCCAGACCACGACGATTGTGAACGTGATGGATGCCAGAGGTGCGGCGCCAGGGGTCTCGTCGCGGTTCGGGGCTGATCCCGGCGTTCGCAACCAGGGCCGCAAACTCTTGTTCAGCCCACGCCCACTTGCCGGTTTCAACCAGCCGGGCTGCGAGGCGGTCACGTAGTTCAATCAAGAGCTCGACATCCAGCGCGGCATAGATCAGCCACTCCTCAGGCAGCGGCCTCTTCGACCAGTCAGAAGCGGAGTGCTCCTTCAGCAGTCGCACACCCAGCATCTCCTCGATCATGGTGCCCAGCGCAACTCGGGGATAGCCGAGCAGTCGTGCTGCGAGCTCGGTATCGAACAGCGTCGTGGGCACCAGCCCGACCTCGTACAGGCACGGCAGGTCCTGGCCGGCCGCGTGGATGACCCACTCGGCCTCGGACACTGCGGCGCCAAGGGCCGAAAGATCCGCCGGCTGGCCGAACGCCGTGGGATCCACCAGATGCGTCCCGGCCCCAGCACGGCGCAGCTGGATGAGGTATGCGCGCTGGCTATAGCGGAAGCCATGCGCCCGTTCAGCGTCCATGGCGACCGGACCGGTTCCGCTACGCAAGGCACCCACAGTCTGGCGGAAGGCGTCGGGGGTGGTGACGATAGCTGGCACGCCCTCCGCGGGCTCGGTGAGCAGCTCCGCTTCCTGATCAAAATCAGGTGCGGTGAGCGGTACTTCTGTCAACGTCTCCGGGTACTTCGGCTCGGCGGTTTGCGCCGTGACGGCATCAACACCACCCCGGCGGGTAGCGGTGGCAGCCCCGCTAAGGTACAGAGTAGTTCAGCCCAGGCGGCGAGATGAGGGGTTAGTCCGACGCCGTCCTCCAGCGACGGGGTCCACGAGGCACGTATTTCGATCTCGGCGCGCGGCGGTTCAGAGGCCATACCCCCGAAGGATTCGCTGGAGACTGACGTCACCGTGCCGCTCGGGGCATCGTAGGCAGCGGCGTGACTGTCGAGTGCATCGATCAACCACGACCATCCCACACTCGCGAGCAGGGGGTCTGGCACCATCTCCGGATCGAGATCGGCTCGCGCGAAGGTGACGCAGCGGAACGTGCCCTGCCATGCGGCATTGCCAGCTGGGTCGTGAAGCAAGACGAAGCGACCGCTGCCCACCTCATCACCGTTCGCCACGACATCGGCGGTGATGGCCGCTGAGTACGGCGCGATGCGCTGCGGCGCCTGGAGCTCCTCCACGTGCAACTCGGAGCGCCAGGCCGCAGACGTCAGATCCTCAACGGCCCGACGAAACGCGTCCGGCGCCGGAGCCGCATCGCTATTCGCTGCCATCCGACGAGCGTATTCGGCTGCCCATAGGCGAGAGTTTCGACGCGCCGGGTTTTGTAACCGTGAAAAGATTCACGAGTGCGTCGCCTGGCTTCCGATCTGCCTCTGCTCGTCGCCGCATGCCGGAAGGCTCACCCGAACGATCGCGTGCCGGTTTGGTTCATGAGACAGGCAGGGCGTTCTCTGCCGGAGTATCGGGCGAGCCGAAAAGGCATCGGGATGCTTGAGAGCTGTATGCGTCCGGAACTGGCGGCTGAAATCAGCTTGCAACCAGTGCGCCGCTATGGCGTTGACGCCGCAATCTTGTACTCCGACATCATGCTGCCGCTGAAGGCAGCGGGAGTGGACCTGGACATCATCTCCGGCCGCGGTCCGGTGATCGCTCGTCCAATCCAGGCATCTGGTGATCTCGAGCAGCTGCAGCCGCTCGATCCTGAGCGCCTGTGGTACGTCACCGAGGCGGTCGGGCTCATCACCAGCCAGCTCGGCGATCTTCCCCTGATCGGCTTTGCTGGAGCGCCGTTTACCTTGGCCAGCTATCTGATTGAGGGCGGGCCGAGTCGGGACTACGCGGCGACGAAGGCTCTGATGATCAGCGAGCCTTCGTTGTGGCATGCGATCTGTACCCGGTTGGCCGATCTGTCTGCCGCCTTCCTCCGGGTCCAGGTGGCAGCCGGTGCCGCAGTCGTGCAGCTGTTCGACTCGTGGGCTGGCAGTCTCAGTGCCGAGGACTACGGCCGGTATGCGCAGCCGTACTCCGCCCGGGTGCTGCAGGCGCTGGCTGACACCGGAGTGCCGCGGATCCACTTTGGGGTCGGTACCTCTGAGTTGCTCTCACTGATGGGTGCCGCTGGGGCGGAGGTCATCGGCGTGGACTGGCGGCTGCCCCTCGCCGAGGCAAGTCGTCGGGTTGGCCATCGCTATGCCCTGCAAGGCAACCTCGACCCTGCGCTGCTCTCGGCGCCCTGGCCGGTGCTGTCCGACCGCGTACGCGAGGTGATCTCATCGGGTGCTGTGGCGCCGGGTCATATCTTCAACCTCGGGCACGGTGTACCTCCGGACGCCGACCCTGGAGTCCTGGCCATGATCGTCGAGCTGGTCCACACCGAGGGTGCTCAGCTACGGCGTGAGGCCCGTGAAGAGCTGGCAGGTGCATCTGTGGCGGGTGGCCGATGATCAGAGTTGCAGTCGTTGGCGGCGGAATCACCGGGCTCAGTGCAGCCCGCTTACTCGCCCTTCACGGTGTTGATGTCATCGTGCTCGAGGCTGGCAACCGATGGGGCGGCAAGCTTGCCCCAGTTGCGATGAACGGGGTACGTCTGGACGGCGGCGCGGAGTCGATCCTGGCGCGCCGCCCCGAGGCTCTGCAGCTGATCGATGAGCTCGCCTTGGGCTCTCGCGTGGTGCATCCGACTGAGACCAAACCGCAATTGCTGGTAGGCGGTCATCTGCACGCGATGCCGGCCTCGCTTCTAGGCGTACCGACCGACGTTGCCCAACTCGCCGGTTTGCTATCAGCTGAAGGTTGGCGGACGGCGGCCTCAGAGCCAGAACGGCCCGCGCCCGCCTTTGATCACGATGTAGCCATCGGCCGTTATGTCGAAGAACGGTTTGGCGCAGAGGTGACCGACCGACTTCTGGAGCCCCTGCTAGGCGGGGTTTACGCCGGATACGCGCGACGGCTCTCCTTCGATGCAGTGGCCCATGAGCTGTTCGTGCGTGCCAAGGGCGGTGGCTCACTGCTCCGGCACGCCCAAGCGATAGTCCAGGGCGCACAGGAGGGCCCGGTGTTTGCCGGGCTACGCGGCGGTGTGTCGATCATGGTCGAGGCACTGGTTGATGATCTTGATCGGCGTGGAGTTGTTTTGCGGCCGGCTGCGGCCGTCCGAGCGCTTGATCACATGGCTGGGGGATATCAGCTGGTTGTAGGCGCTGCCGGCGCACCAGAGATGATCATGGCCGACGGAGTGTTGCTCACCACGCCTGCCACAGCGACTGGACGACTACTCTCCGGTCTGGTGGACTCGGCGCAGGAGTTCGCTCGGCTGCCCTATGCGTCAGTCGCTGTCATCACCCTGGTAGTTCGGGGAGTGCGATCGGACGCCTCCGGGCTCCTGGTGCCGCCCGGCGAGCTGTCGACGATCAAGGCGTTGACGTACTCGTCGATCAAGTGGCCTTGGGTTGCCTCCCAAGCGCGTCGAGCCTGGGGCTCGGGGATCGAGATCGTCCGAGTGAGCATTGGACGGCATGGGGAGCCGACGAGTCTCCAGTTCACCGACCGAGCACTCATTGATCGCACCTTCAGCGAGGCCTTGACTATCCCCGGATGGGAGACGGCCACGCTGGTCCATGGTGTCGTGAACCGCTGGGGTGGCGCCTTGCCGCAGTATCAGGTCGGACACAGAGATCTCGTCACCCAGCTGCGCTCAGAGGTGGCGGGCAGACCAGGGTTAGCGGTGGCCGGTGCAGCGTTGGACGGGGTAGGAATCGCGGCCTGCCTGGGTTCGGCACGGGCTGCGGTCGACGCTCTCGCGGCTGACTTTGGCTTGGGCTGTAATGAGATGATCAAGAGCGAAGATCAACTCGAGGAGAGCGAGAGATGAAGGCGCGCGAGATCAACTCGACGATTCGCTACACCATGTGGTCAGTGTTCAAGAGAGAGGGCCAGCTGGACGACCCGGCGTACGAGACCGCGGATGCAGCGCTGAAGGCGATCGACCATGTCACACAAGACGATGACCTGGTGATCCGTGGCTGGTACGACGTCGCCGGTCTGCGTGCCGACGCCGACCTGATGGTCTGGTGGCACGCGCCGAGCTCGGACACGCTGCAGGACGCCTATCACGCGTTACGCCGCTCCGACCTCGGGGCACATCTAGTGCCGGTCTGGTCGCAGATGGCCCTGCACCGCCCGGCGGAGTTCAACCAGGGTCATGTGCCGGCGTTCATGCAGGATGAAGAGCCCAAGGCCTACCTCTGCGTGTATCCCTTCGTGCGCTCCTACGAGTGGTACCTGCTGCCGGAGGAGGAGCGGCGTGCCATGCTCACTGAGCACGGCATGCTGGCCCGGCCCTATCCCGACGTACGGGCCAACACCGTCTCATCCTTCGCCCTTGGCGACTACGAGTGGATGCTGGCATTCGAGGCCGACGAGCTGCATCGCATCGTCGACCTGATGCGAACCCTTCGCGCTGCGGCCGCGCGCCGCCACACCCGCGAGGAGGTGCCCTTCTACACCGGCCGGCGACGAGAACTCAGCGGCATCCTCGCCCTCTGGTGAGGCGTCAGGAACGAGCGGGCTCTAGGGTGAGCGAGACCGAGTTGATGCAATAGCGCAGGTCGGTCGGGGTGTCGTAACCCTCGCCGGCAAAAACGTGCCCAAGGTGTGAGTCGCACGTTGCGCAGCGGACCTCGACTCGCTTCATGAAAAGCGAGCTGTCCTCGATGTAGCGCACCCGATCTTCGGCCAGCGGCGCGAAGAAGGACGGCCAGCCGCAGTGCGACTCGAACTTCTGATCGCTGCGAAACAGTTCGCTACCACATGCCTTGCAGCGGTAGACGCCCTCAGTCTTGGTGTCGGTGTACTCACCGGTAAAGGGCCGCTCGGTACCGGCTTCGCGGAGGACCTTGTACTCCAGCGGGCTGAGCTGGGCGCGCCACTCGGCCTCGGACTTGATCACTTTGCCTACCTGGGCGGCCGGATTGTTCTGCGTGTCGGTCATCTCTGCCTCTCGGTTG
The DNA here is from genome assembly GCA_046735615.1 of Actinomycetota bacterium. Lineage (GTDB taxonomy): Bacteria > Actinomycetota > Actinomycetes > Propionibacteriales > Propionibacteriaceae > Microlunatus. Next base: position 47,700 of record JBKPTR010000113.1, on the reverse strand, counting down.
CGGGGCAACTTTGTCAACCGCCAACGCGGTGTATCTGTTCCCGACAGTACTCACCTATGCTGACGCCATGCCGGTGCCAGCGGTCGAGCTCGAGGTCGGTAACCGCACCGTAAGGGTGACCAGCCCGGACAAGATCTACTTTCCGGACGTCGGTCTGACGAAGCTCGATATCGTCTCCTATGTCATCGCCGTGGGCGACGGCATCTTCACGGCGCTGAAGGATCGGCCGGTCACTATGGAGCGTTGGCCTGGCGGATACCGGCCGGATGTGAAACTCAGCACGCGCAGCGATCACCATGGCGAGGCGTTCTACCAGAAGCGGGCACCTTCCAAGGGCATGCCCGACTGGGTCGAGACGGTGACCATCACCTTTCCATCGGGACGAACCGCCGACGAGGTCTGTGCCACGGAGCTGGCAACCATCGCTTGGATGGCCAATCTCGGCACACTCCGGTACCACCCCTGGCCGGTGACCAGGGCCGACACCGAGAAGGTCGACCAGCTGCGGATTGATCTTGATCCTCAGCCAGGCACCGACTTCGCTGATGCGGTACGGGCCGCGCATGAGCTGCGCTCTGTGCTGGAGGACGCCGATCTGGTGGGGTTCCCGAAGAGCAGCGGTGGCCGCGGTGTCCACGTCTTCGTGCCGATTCAGCCCGCACACGGCTTCATCGAAGCCCGGCACGCGGTAATCGCACTCGGCCGCGAGCTCTCCCGCCGAATGCCCGATTACGTCACAGTGAGCTGGTGGAAGGAGGAGCGCGGCGCCCGCATCTTCGTAGACTTCAATCAGATGGCACGGGATCGGACCATCGCATCGGCCTACTCCATCCGGCCGACCCCGACCGCAGTGGTGTCAGCTCCGATGACCTGGGACGAACTGAGTGACGTCACCCCGGAAGACTTCACCGTGCGCTCGATGCCTGCGAGATTCGCCGAGATTGGCGATGCCTGGCGGCCGTTCTATGAATTGGAACCACGCAGCATTGACGCCGCGCTCGAGATGTATGCGCGCGATGAGCGGGAGTTGGGCACAGGCAAGTACGGCGGCGCGGAAATGCCGTATCCACCTGACTATCCGAAGATGCCCGGCGAGCCCGCCAGAGTGCAACCAAGCCGAATGACCCAGGAAACAAGGGAAATCGAGGGGCTTGCCTGAGGGCGGTATCGCGACTCCGACGTTAGTCGTTGTAGACGCTGATCGGCAGGCGCGTCTGACGACCGAGGCTGCGCTGGTTCGCCGCTTCGGGCCGGACTACCGCATTGTGACCGCTGACTCGCCGTCGACAGGACTGGCGGTATTGGAGCGGTTGGCGAGCGACGGCGAGGGTGTGGCGTTAATTGCCGCCGATCTGCAACTGCCGGGGATGGACGGCGTGACATTCCTGGAGCGGGCCCAAGAGTTGCACCGGGATGCGAGCCGAGCGTTGTTGCTGGCGATGGATCGGTACCACACGCGGATTCCGTTGACCGAGTTGGCGGCGTTGCAGCGAGCGACCGCGCTTGGCCGGATCGACTTCTGGGTTGTCAAGGGGTGGGTTACGCCGGAGGAGTGGCTGTATCCGCAGGTGCAAGAAGCCCTGAGCACATGGACGATCACCCACGGGCCCCATCACGTGGTCTATCGCATCGTCGGTGAACAATGGGCACCGCGAAGCCACGACCTGCGGGAGCTGCTGAGCCGAAACGGCGTGCCGTTCGCTTTCTACCCCTTGGACTCCCCGCAGGGGCAACAGTTGCTCCGCGACTTCTCAGTTGACCCAGCACGGCTCCCGGCCCTCATCCGTCACGACGGTTCAGTGCTCCACAATCCGAGCTTCGCCGACATTGCCAGCGCACACGGCATTCAGGTACAGCCTGCCGGCCAGGTTTATGATCTGGCGATTCTGGGTGCAGGGCCGGCCGGGCTGGCAGCTGCGGTGTATGGCGCTTCCGAGGGCCTGCGCACCGTGGTAATCGAAGAGCTGGCCATCGGTGGCCAGGCCAGTACCAGCTCACTAATCCGCAACTATCTGGGTTTTCCGCGTGGCCTGAGCGGAGCTGACCTCGCACATCGGGCGTGGCAGCAGGCAGTGCTGTTCGGTGCCGAGTTTGTGTTCACCCACCGGGCCATCCGGTTCACGCCGACCGGAGACCGTCACGTCGTCACCCTCAACGATGGAAGTGAGGCGATTGCCCGGGCGGTGATCATTGCAACTGGTGTGACCTACCGCCGGCTCGGGATCCCGGGCTTGGACCGCTTCGTCGGTACCGGGGTGTTCTATGGCGCCGCCGGCGTCGAGGCGCCAGCGCTGGCAGGGCAAGACGTTTACGTCATCGGGGGAGCGAACTCGGCCGGCCAGGCAGCACTGCACCTCGCGAGGTTCGCTGGCCGGGTCACGTTGCTAGTCCGTGGACAGTCGCTGCGAGCCAGCATGTCCGACTACCTCGTGAAGCAACTAAGCGAGACCGCAAACGTCGACGTACGGCTCAGCACCCGTGTAGTCGACGGCCGCGGCAGGACCCACCTGGAAGGTCTGACCTTGGAAGATCTCCGCACTGGTCGAGGGGAGGAGGTCCCCGCAACAGCCGTGTTCGTACTCATCGGCGCGGAGCCGCACACCGATTGGCTTCGCGATGTTGTGGAGCTCGACGAGCGTGGATTCATCCTTACCGCCCGGGATATTCCCGAGCCGGCATGGCTTGGGTCACGGGCGCCGCTGCCGTTCGAGACCAGTGTGGCTGGTGTATTCGCCGCCGGGGACGTTCGGTACGGGTCGGTCAAACGTGTCGCTGGTGCGGTTGGGGAAGGCTCGGTCACCGTGGGCTCAGTCCACCGATACCTTGCCGAGTTCTGACAACTCGATAGTTGGTGAAGAGCGCGCCGTCGTCGGCGTGCAGGACGTGATGCAGCTGGAACGAGCTCGGCGCGGAGAGGGCCGCGCCGCTGGTGGAGCGCAAGCCCTGCCCGCCCACAACAACGGGAGCGAGCGTCAGGCACACTTCGTCCACCACGCCGGCTGCGAGCAGATCATTGTGGAGCCTGGGACCGCCCTCGCATAGCAGCCGGGGGTAGCCCGTGCCCGCCAACTGATCAACAATCTGAACCAGATCGAGTGTCGTGCCATCGGTCTCCAGCACCGTAATGCCGGCCGCCCGCAATGGCTCAAGATCATCTGCCGATTTGCCCGCGGTAGTGATGATCATGACAGCTCCGCCAACTCCCTCGACTGGCGTGGCAATCGCGGGATCAAGATCGGCACTTGCGGAGATGATCACCAATGCGGGATAGGGAGCGAGGCCCTCCTGCTCGCGGATCGCCAGCTGCCACGGTTCAAGATCGACGGCACGATAGCCCTCGAGGCGCACCGTGTTGGCTCCGACCAGAATTGCGTCGGCCAGACTTCGTTGCAGGGCGAAGACGTGCTGATCACTTTCGGTGTTGATGCTGCCCGATCGCCCATCGGGACCCTGCACCGAGCCGTCGAGTGACATGACGAAGTTGCTCCGGACCCAGCCGCGGCTCTCCAGCACAGGATGCCGGTAGAGCTCGATCAAATCCGTCTCGTCGACCACCTGGGGGGCGCCACCGTCGGGACCGAAGATCAGCTGCACTGCACCATCGTCGCACGGCAGGTCGACGAAGGTTGGTCAGCGTAGGCGGTCATCTGAGGCACAATCAGCCCATGGCGAAGAAGAGCAAGGACGACACAGTGTCCCCATTGATCACCCAGCCGCTCAGCGAGACGCTCAAGCTGCCCGCTGGCCCGGTGGACATGACGTCGTTTGACTCTGCTGCCACACCCGGCTTCCCAGGTGACAAACAGGACGCGGATGCGATCACTGAGGCACTGGCCCCTGAGCTCGGTGATCTTCAGGAACGCTTGTTCGCCGTGGGCCGAGTCAAGGAGACTACGAGCCAGAAGATCTTGGTCTTACTGCAGGGAATGGACACCTCTGGAAAGGGAGGAGTCATCCGGCACGCCATCGGCATGGTCGACCCTCAAGGTGTGAAGATCAAGGCTTTCAAGGCGCCCACCGAGGAGGAGCGCGCCCACCACTATCTCTGGCGTATCGAGCGCGAGCTACCGCCGCCCGGCTTGATCGGTATCTTCGACCGGTCCCACTACGAGGACGTCTTGGTGGTACGGGTCCACAACTTGGTTGACGAGTCGGTGTGGAGCAAGCGCTACGACGAGATCAATGCCTGGGAAAACGACTTGGTCGAGGACGGCATGGTGTTGATCAAGTGTTTTCTCAACATCTCCTCGACCGAGCAGAAAGACCGGCTACTAGCCCGACTTGACGATCCGACCAAGCACTGGAAGTACAACCCGGGCGACGTCGACGAGCGGGCAAAGTGGCCCGCGTACATGGAGGCTTACCAAGCCGTATTGGAACGCTGTAACACCGAACGCGCGCCCTGGTATGTCATCCCATCCGATCGCAAGTGGTATCGAAACTGGGCCGTCGCCCAGCTGCTACTCGAACACCTACGAGCCCTCGACCTGCGCTGGCCGGTGGCGGACTTCGACGTCGAGCAGGAGCAGGCGCGGGTGGCGGCCAGCTAGCTGTAGGGCTGCGCCTAGGTTCAGAAGATGAACTGGCCTCTCGCGTCCCTGGGTGGGAAGCTGTGGACATGCGGAGCTATGGGCAGTACTGTCCGATCGCCCGTGCGTCGGAGCTGCTCGCCGAGCGGTGGTCCATCATTGTCCTGCGCAACATCGTCATCCTGGGCTGCCGGACCTTCAATGAGATCGCCGATGGCGCGCCCGGTTTATCTCGGGGTCTGCTGTCGAAGCGGTTGCGGGATCTGGAGCGGGTCGGGGTAATCGAGATCCGGCGGAAGCCCGATGGCCCGGGCTCGATCTACGCGCCCACCGAGGCCGGTTTGGAGCTGACAGAAGTGATGCAAGCGCTCCAGAGATGGGGCTCGAAGTGGGCCGACCTCACTCCCGAACAAGCCCATCCCGGCGTCGTGCTGTGGATGTGGGCAACCTTCTTCCTTGATCGTGAGCGGTTGCCGTGGCGTCGGGTACTGATCCGCTTTGACTATCCCACCCTGTCAGGGCCCGGCAGCCGTAACTGGTTGCTGATCGAGCGGGGCGACGCCGAAATCTGCGAAAAGTATCCCGGTGGTGACGAACATCTGATCGTCGTCGTCAACGATCCGGTGGTGTTCGCGCGCTGGCACCTGGGCGAGGTCGGATGGGGTGATGCCCTGCGATCCGGGGCGATCGAGTTGAGGGGGTCCCGAAACCTCGCCCGAGAACTTCCCAGCTGGCACCGGGCTCATGAAAAGGGCCCCCAACCGCTCCATAGTGCCGACCAGGAGCAGCACAAGGCGACCGTCGCGCGGGCGTTGGCACGCACCTGAGATGACCCCAGCTTGGGGTGGGCAGCGCTCCCAACCCAGGTTCAAACGTTGCACTTTTGCTTCCAGAACACACCCATCACGATCGACATAGCTCGACCCATCAGAGGAGGGAGAAGGTCATGGAGATCGCAGGGTTCGGGGGGTCGGTACTCGCCGCGGGTGACGAGGGCTTCGATACCGCCCGGCAGATTTGGAATGGAGAGATCCAGCGCCGACCGGCCATCATCGCTCGCTGTTCGGGGACGGAGGACGTGCTGGCCGCCGTACGCTTCGCTCGAGAGCGTGAGATGCCGATCGCGATCCGAGGCGGTGGTCACGCCGTAGCCGGGCATGCGGTGTGTGACGGCGGCCTGGTCATCGACCTGTCGAGCATGACCGGTGTGCGGGTCGACCCGATGGAGGGGACGGTCCGGGCCGAAGGGGGCTGTCTGTGGCGCCATATCGATCACGAGACCCAGGCCTTCGGGCTTGCAGTGACTGGCGGCATCGTCACCCATACCGGGATCGGTGGATTGACCTTGGGGGGCGGGATCGGCCACCTTATGCGCAGCTTCGGCCTCACCATCGACAACCTCGTGTCATGTGATTTGACAACTGCCGATGGCGAGTTCCTCGTGGCCAGCGTAGATGAGCACCCCGATTTGTTCTGGGGGCTACGGGGCGGGGGTGGGAACTTCGGAATCGTCACGTCCTTCAAGTACCGCCTCCAACCGCTCGGGCCCGTCGTGCTCGCCGGCCTACTTGCCTGGCCGATGGCGGAGGCGGCCGACGTGTTGCGCTTCTTCCGTGACTTCGTTGCCGACGCGCCAGACGAGGTGGGGATCATGGCCAACCTGCGGGTGGCTCCGGCTCTGCCGGTCTTTCCTGACGAGCTGCAGGGAAGACCCGTTGTGGCGCTCATCGTCTGTTACGCCGGGCCCATCGAAAAGGGAGAGGAGGTGTTGCGCCCCCTTCGCCAGTTCAAGGGGCCTGTACTCGACAGCGTCAGCGTCAAGCCATACGTGACACATCAGGCGATGTTCGATCCGGCCTATCCTCATGGCCGCCACTATTACTGGAAGTCCTGGAAGCTGCCGCCACTTAGCGACAGCGCCATCAACGTGATCGTCGAACAGGGCGCAGCCATCACCTCGCCGCTTTCGGCCATCCCGATCTTCACCCTGGGCGGGGCAGTCGGACGAATCGACGACAACGCGACTGCCTTCACTGGCCGGAGCGCGATGCACGACATCAACTTTGTCGCTTCCTGGCTCCCTGACGATCCCGAGCCCGAGCGCCACAAGGCATGGGCGCGGGAAGCCTGGGAGGCGATGCGGCCGTTTGCCTGCGGCGCCTACGTCAACTTCATGTCCGATGAACCGACGCCACACGTGCGGCTGGCTTACGGAGAAAGCAAGTACGCCCGGCTGACTGCGCTCAAGAGCAAGTACGACCCATCAAATGTGTTCCGCTTCAACCAGAACATTGCTCCGGCACGAAACAATAGTTACGCACTGACTACTGATAGGTGACGTGCCAGCGCCGGCTCATGATCGGTGTCGCCGGCCTCATGAAGATCGACGAGATCCATCGCGGCGATCACGTAGCGAATCAAGGCGACTTCAGCGATCTCGGGCTCGCCGCCCATAGGTGCGGACACTGCGACTGCGCCTGACGCCCGGGCGAGCTCGGCCTGCCGGGTGTAAAGCAATCCCGGCGAGAGGAACCAGCTGCCCACCGCAATGTGTCGTCTACCCTGACCGCGCAGGGTACGAATGGCTTCGGCGGTTGACGGCCCGGAGCCGGTCGCGAACGAGGTCACGCACGGCAGCCGGTGGTGGGTTGCCCACTGCCGAGCCCGCCTCGCGACCAGCGCATTGCTTCGGATATCGCCACTGCCAGCGGCTGCGAAGACCAGTCCATCAAGCTCTGACACGTGCCGCGCACGGAGCGCGTCCCGCAACCGCCGGTCGATGATCGACAGCAGCTGGGCCTCCGGGCCGATGGGGCGAGAGGCGATGAGTCGCAACTGAGGGAAGCTGGCCTTTACCTGGTTGAGCAGCGCCGGCACCTCGGCTTGGACATTGAACGCCTCTGAGAGCAGCAGCGGCACGAAGACCACCTCTGTGACGCCCTGGCTGACCAACTTGTTGACGACCTGAATGCCGCTGGGCGCGCAGTGGTCGAGAAACGCAACGTGAATGTCGAGCTCCGGTCGAATCGCCAGCAGACCATCTCGGATCTGATGACTGACCTGCGGCACCTGGGGGTCGTTGCTTCCGTGGCCGAGGAGGACCAATGAAGGAGCGGTCATGATGGCTTTCCTTGTTGTGCTGGATGGTGCGAATTGGACCGCGGTATGTGGGCGGTCCTGGCGGTAAGCGGGGTTGAGCCGGCGAGGCCAGCTCCTAGGGTCCAGCCGTCCGCACCGTCGACGAGGATGAACGCCCCGGTCGCACGGTGCTCGCGGTAGGAGTCGAAAGGCACCGGCGAAGCCAGAGCAAGCCGGATCCGACCGATGTCATTCAGAGTGAGCGAGGAGGTTGGCCGCCAGCAGGGCACGGTACCGGCCTCGAAATCGAGGTCGAGTGCTCCCTCGATGGACCTGACGACAGCTTTGGTGATCGACGTACCGTGCTGCACGAGTACCCGGGCGCCGGCCGTGAGCTCACGTTCGGCCAGCCAGCACACCGTCGCAGTCAAATCTCGGACCGGTGCTGGTGGAGCGTCGGTCGCGGCGAGAATGTCGCCTCGGGACACGTCGATATCGGTGCTCAGCCGGATCACGACTGACTGCCCAGCAACCGCCAGATCAAGAGGACCGTCTGGAGTGTCGATCGCTTCAACGATGGCATGCGAGCCGCGTGGTAGGACCACCACTTCATCCCCTGGGCGCATTCGGCCCGACTCGATCTTCCCCGCGTAGCCACGGTAGTCCCCATTGACTTGTGGCGCGCGGGCGGCCCAGGGTGCCGGGCCGGCCGTCTGTGGTCGGACGACGTGCTGCACGGGGAGGCGGAGGTCGGAGCCGACGGCCAGACGGGTGTCGTCGACGTTCTCCAAGTAGCCCAGGACAGTCGGACCGTCGTACCATGGCGTCCGCTGCGATCGCGTCACCACGTTGTCGCCTTCGGTCGCTGAGACCGGAATGCAATGAGTCTCGAGAACGCCGAGGCTACGCGCGAGTAGCGCGAAGTCAGTGGCGACGGCGGTAAAGACATCCTCGGAGTAGTCCACCAAGTCGATCTTGTTCACCACCAGGACGACGTGCGGTACCCGCAGCAAGGAAGCAACCGCCAGGTGGCGGCGGGTCTGTTCGACCACACCCTTGCGCGCGTCGACCAGCAGCACGATGACATCAGCAGTGGAGGACCCGGTCACGGTGTTTCGGGTGTACTGCAGGTGCCCCGGGCAATCGGCCAGAATGAACTTTCGGGCCGGCGTGGCGAAGTAGCGGTACGCGACATCGATCGTGATGCCCTGCTCGCGCTCAGCACGCAGGCCGTCGGTGAACAGCGCAAGATCGGCTCGATCCAGACCCTTGCGCTTGCTCACCCGCTCAACATGATCAAGGGTGTCGGTGAGCACTGAGTTGGTGTCGAACAACAGGCGGCCGACCAGTGTCGATTTTCCATCGTCCACGGAGCCCGCCGTCGCAAGCCGGAGCAGCGTCCGGCCACCGCTGGAGGGGTTGGCAGTGGCGGCCACATACGGTGCAGCAGGCATCAGAAGTAGCCCTCCCGCTTTCGATCTTCCATGGCTGCCTCGGACAGCCGATCGTCGGCACGGGTTGCGCCGCGTTCGGTGAGCTGGCTCAGTCCGACCTCGCTGATCACGTCATGCACCGTGTTGGCGTTCGAGAGCACGGCAGCCGTGCAGGACATGTCACCGACTGTTCGGTATCGCACCGAGCGGACCTCGACCACTTCACCGACATGCGGGGGTGTCACGTCCGTGATCGCGATCCACATGCCGTCGCGCAAGGCCACCTGGCGCTCGTGTGCGTAATAGATCGTCGGCACATTGATCTTCTCGGCCGCGATGTAGTCCCAGACGTCCAGCTCGGTCCAGTTGGAAAGCGGGAAAATCCGAACGTGCTCTCCGGGCAGGTGGCGCCCGTTGTAGAGCGACCACAGCTCGGGGCGTTGGTTCCGCGGCTCCCACTGGCCGAACTCATCGCGCATGCTGAAAACCCGCTCTTTAGCGCGCGCTCGCTCCTCGTCGCGGCGGCCGCCACCGAATACGGCGTCATGCCGGCCGGCGGTGATGGCATCGAGCAGTGGCACGGTCTGTAGCGGGTTCCGGGTGCCGTCAGGTCGCTCACGGAGCCGACCGTCGTCGATGTAGTCCTGCACAGAAGCGATCTTGAGAGAGGCACCATAGAACTCGACGGCCTCGTCGCGGAACTGCAGCACCTCGGGAAAGTTGTGGCCGGTGTCCACGTGCAACACCCCGAATGGGATTGGAGCCGGCCAAAAAGCCTTCGCCGCTAGGTGCAGCATGACGACCGAGTCCTTGCCGCCAGAGAAGAGCATGATAGGCGAGGCGAATGTAGCCGCGACCTCACGAATGATGTGAATCGACTCGGACTCGAGCGCTTGGAGCTCGCTCAGCGGTCGTAGTTGAGCGGCTGTCACCCGAAGTCCCTTTCCACGATCGCCGACAGCAGTGCCTTGGACATCTGCACCGCGGTGTCAAGATCGACACTGGCGGTATCCACGACCAGCTCGGCTTGGGTAGGCACCTCGTACGGGTCGTCGACACCTGTCAGACCCTTCAGCTCGCCGCGGCGAGCTCGAGCGTAGAGACCTTTGACGTCACGAGTCTCAGCGACTTCCAGTGGTGTGGCGACATGCACCTCGGCAAACGGCACGGCAAGTTTGCCATGATCATCTCGGACAGCGTCGCGGGCGGCGGCGTACGGGGCGATCACCGGCACCAGGACGATGACGCCATGTGACGCGAGCATCCGGGCGACCCAGCCGATCCGGGTGACATTGACGTCACGATCTTCGCGGGAGAAGCCGAGTCCAGCCGACAGATGCGGTCGCACGTCGTCGCCATCCAGCACCTGGACCCGTTCGCCGGTGGCGTGCAGGTCTCGAGCCAGGGCATGTGCAATGGTGGACTTCCCTGCGGAGGGAAGGCCCGTGAACCACAGTGTGGCGCCTCTTCTGGCGGGATGCAGGGCTGCGCCTTCAACCACATGCTCCCGCCTCACGGCCACCACCGTCGCAGCTTGCGCGCTCACAGGTGGATCCCGCATTCGGTCTTGGCGAACCCGGCCCACCGACCGGCCCGCGGGTCGTCTTGGGATGCTCGGCTGGTGCACGGCTCGCACCCGATGGAGGTGTAGCCATCCTCGAGCAGCGGATTGATCATGAGCGAATTGAGTTCGATGTAGCGCGCCACGTCAGCGTCGGTCCAGGCAGCGATCGGGGCGACCCTGATCAACTTCCGCTTCGCATCCCAAGACACCACCGGGGTGGCAGCGCGTTCGGGTGAGTCGGCGCGCCTCAGTCCGGTGGCCCACGCGGCGTACGGCTCCAGGGCCCTGCCGAGGGGTGCCACCTTGCGCAGCGCACAGCACTGATCAGGATTGCGAGCGAACAGATCCTTGCCCCAGGCAGCGTCCTGCTCGGCCACGGTCTGCTCGGGCGTCACGTTGATCACATTGACGTTGTGAACCAGCTTGACTGCGTCCCGGGTGCCGATGGTCTCGACGAAGTGGTAGCCGGTATCGAGGAAGATCACATCGATGCCCGGTGCCACCTGTTCCGCGAGATGAATCAGTACGGTGTCGGCCATGGAGGAGGCCACCACAAGCCTCGAGCCGAACTCGTCGTGGGCCCATGCCAAGATCTCCAGTGCCGAGGCACCGTCAAGATCACGATTAGCCTGAGCTGCCAGGTCGGCCAAGTCCACGGTGGTACTCACGCCGACTCCTGACGGGAAGTCCCAGACACCCCGCCACCGTGACTGCGTGAGGAAAGTCCGAGGAAGGTCACCGAGAACGCCCGCATGCAGCTGCGGCATTCCCAGCCACCCCCTTCCAGCGGAAAGAGGGTCTCTTCGGAGCAGTACGGGCAGTACAGCACCGATTGCCGAGTCGCGTGCGATGTTTCGCTCATGCGAGGACCAGCTCATCGGCCCGGGCCACCCATTGTGCGAACCGCTCACCGTCTTGCCGTTCCGCCATGTAATGGCGAGCCAGCCGTTCGACGTAATCGGGCAACTCGGCTGCTGTCACCTTGTGCCCTCTGAGCTTGCGACCGAATCCGGCGTCCAGCCCCAGACCACCGCCAAGGTGCACCTGGTAGCCCTCGACCTGATCGCCATTCGGTCCGACCACGAGCTGGCCCTTGAGACCTATGTCGGCAACCTGGATCCGGGCGCAGGAGTTCGGGCAGCCGTTGAGGTGGACGGTGATGGGTGAGTCCAACGCACCCAATCGACGCTCGAGCTCCTCAACGACGCGGGCGGCCTGGGCCTTGGTCTCGACAATCGCGAGCTTGCAGAACTCGATACCCGTGCAGGCCATCACCGAGCGGCGCCATGCGTCACGACGCGCGGAAAGACCGCATTCCTCAGCACCGGTCATCAGCGCGTCGACTTCTGTCTCATCGAGGTCGAGCACCAGCAGCTTCTGCAGCGGAGTCGTACGAATGCGATGGGAGCCGTGGACCTCTGCCAGGTCGGCCAGCCGTAGTAGGTTACTGCCGCTAACCCGTCCGGCCACCGGCGAGAGCCCGACGAAGTACTTGCCGTCCTTTTGCCTGTGGACCCCGACGTGGTCGCCGGGCTCGGTCGGCACCGCCGGCGCCGGTCCGTCGATAAGGCGGCGCTTCAGGTATTCGGTCTCCAGTACCTCGCGGAACTTCTCGGCACCCCAGTCGGCAATGAGGAACTTGATCCGCGCCCTAGTCCGGAGCCGCCGATAGCCGTAATCCCGGAAGACTGCGACGACGCCAGCCCAGACCTCCGCTACTTCGTCGCGCGGCACCCATGTGCCGAGACGTACCGCCAGCATCGGGTTGGTGGAAAGGCCGCCTCCCACCCACAGATCGAATCCCGCTCCGTACTCGGGGTGCACTACGCCGACAAAGGCGACATCGTTCACTTCAGGCGCTACGTCATGCACCGGATGACCGGTCAGGGCGGTCTTGAACTTTCGCGGCAGGTTGGAGTATTCAGGGTCTCCGATGTAGCGATCCACGATGTCGTGGATCGCGGGAGTGGGGTCGATGATCTCGTCGGCGGCGATGCCGGCGACCGGAGATCCGAGGATTACGCGGGGACAATCGCCGCATGCCTCGGTGGTCTGAAGTCCGACCGCCTCAAGGCGTCGCCAGATCTCGGGCACGTCTTCGATTCGAACCCAGTGCAACTGGACGTTCTGCCGGTCTGTCACATCGGCGGTGTCCCGCGCGAAATCGACCGAGATCTGACCAATGACCCTGAGTTGTTCGGTCGTGAGCGCCCCGCCGTCGATGCGGATGCGCAACATAAAGTACTCATCGTCTAACTCCCACGGCTCGAGCGTCGCGGTCTTGCCACCATCGATACCGGGTCGGCGTTGCGTGTAGAGCCCGTACCACCTGAAGCGACCACGGAGGTCATTGGGGTCGATGGAAGCAAAGCCGCGCTTCGCGTAGATGTTCTCGATCCGTGCCCGGACGTTGAGTGGGTTGTCGTCTTTCTTGGACTGCTCGTTGGGATTGAGAGGCTCCCGGTAGCCGAGCGCCCACTGGCCCTCCCCCTTCTTGCGGCGCGGACGGACTGCGGGCCGTTGCGCGGGCGGACCGGCGCGGCGTGGGCTGGTTGTCTCGGTGGCGGTATCGGTGGTCATTGTGTTCCTCGTTATCCGAAGCAGCACCAGCCGGTCTGGCGGCTTACCGGTCTTTGCCAGGCGGGAAGGCTGCGGGGGGCCAGTGGATTCAGGCAGCGTGGAAGTGACACATCATCGACTCCGTCCGACCGAGGTCGACGAAGCGGCGCGCAGTCAAACCCAAGGTCCGACGAACACGCGAGAGCGCCGGTCGCGCCGGCAAAGGCCAGGCGCGGATAGTTTCCGGAGCGATACGCACGGACCAACACTCCGCTAGAGACCTTCGCCGAATCAAATCCTTTCTCATTATGTGGGAATGAGTTCCAATTATTGAGATTTCACGCGTCGTCGGGCGCGTACGCCAGCGAGCGTACGACGGAGGGTGTTCTTGGCGTTACCGGTCGTCACCGGCTTCTCAGTGTTTGGAGCATCATGTTTGATGCCCGAGAGACGCGGAAATACGTCGTCGATGGCGGCGTTGAGTGCCGCACCGATCAACACAGCTATGGAAATCACGTAAAGCCAGATCAGGAAGGCAATCGGAGCGGCCAGCGGACCATAGATTGTCGGACTTCCAACGGACTTGCTGAGGACGAAGCGCAGTATCACGCTGCCACCGACCCACATGGCCACTGTGACGGCGGCGCCCGGCAAATCGGCCCTCCAGCGTGTGCGGACCGGAATCGACAGGTGATACAGCGTGGCCAGCATGCAAGCAGAGCCAAGCAGAACGACAGGCCAATAGAGGAGTCCGATGGTCTCAAGACCTAGCGGTAGCACCCGACTCACCAAGGAAGGCCCTGCCAGGATCAGCGGAAGCACCACAATGCCCGCCAGCAGGAAGACCAGATAGAGCAGGAACGAGAGAGCCCGGGTACGGACGAGGCCGCGCTTACCAGCCATGCCGTACATGATCGTGATCGTGTCCACAAAGACATTGAGCGCGCGGGAGCCGGCCCAGAGCGCGATCAGGAATCCGATCGAGATCACACCGGCACGGCCACGTGACAGCACATCGTCGAGCGTTGGCTCGATCACGGACTGCACGACGTCAGGTGTCAGCACCCGCGAGGACAGGTCGAGTAGCTGCTCGCGAAACGCGGCGATGGTTCGGATGTCGAATGTGTCGACAATGAAACCGATGGCGCCGGCAAGGCCGAAGATCAGGGGCGGCAACGAGAGGACGCCGAAGAAGGCTGCCTCGCCTGCCAGCCCCGTAACTCGATAACGCACACAGGTAGCTGTGGTATGCGTGATCACCCGCCATAACCGGCTGGCCCAGCTGAGCTCATGAGTCGCCGTCTCCACACGTTCAGGTGCGCCGTCGGGATCGGTACGGGCACCCACGCCCTCAGCCTAGGGCGAGGGCTGACCAGTCACTCCGGCTTGTGACACACGGCCTCGACATTATTGCCGTCCGGGTCCCGCACGAACGCGCCGTAGTAAGTGGCGTGGTACTCCGGCCAGACCCTGGGCTCGTGCAACACTTCGGCACCCGTTGCAGTCGCGGCGTCGAAGAACGCTCGGACGGCGGCCCGGTCTAGTGCTGAGAATGCAATGTGGGACTCGCGGAACCCGTCACCAGTCGACCAGGGGCCGATCCAGAAGTCGGGCATAGGCGGTACGCCATAGCCGATAACGTCGCCGCGCTCAATGATTCGCTGGCCGCCGAGCGGCGCCAGGACAGCGTCATAGAACGCCGAACTGGCATGAACGTCGGAGCACTGGATCGAGACGTGGCTGAGCATGGATCCTCCCTGGTTCGCCTAGGAGCGCGTTGGCCCTGACTATTCCGCTGTTCTCCGTGGTTGGGCCCGACCACGCGTGCCGCGAATTGTGTGTTGACTCGAAGTTGGGCGCTGGGAGGAGACCAGGCTGACGAATACGTCGTCAATGGTGGGCTCGACCGTAACCACTGACACGTCACCGAACTCGTGAGATTGCAGCGCAGCAATCAACGATCCCGCGACCGTCCGCTCATCACCGTCGGCAGACAAGACTGCGTGCACGGTAGCACCAGACAGGTAGGCGTCGACCACTTCCGGAGCGTTCCCGATCACCTCGAGAGCCGAGTCGGGGTCGGCGACGGCCACCTCGAGAATTCGTTGCTCGGTGGCTCGCTGCCGAATCTCTTGCGGAGTGCCCTGAGCGACCAGTCGGCCGCGATAGATGAACGCCAGCTGGTTGCAGTGGCTTGCTTCCTCCATGTAGTGGGTCGTGACAAACAACGTGACGCCTCGGTTGGCCAAGTCGTAGAGCAGATCCCAGAAATGCCGCCGCGCCACGGGGTCGACCCCGCTGGTTGGCTCGTCGAGGAACAACAATTCGGGGGAGTGGATGGTCGCTGTGCCGAGCGCGAGCCGCCGCTGCCAGCCGACGGAAAGATTGGCGGTCAACTCCTTCTCCCGGCCCACTAAGTCGGCCATCTGGAGTATGTAGGCCCGCTGCTCCGCATATTGCCGCGCCGACAGTCCGTAGACCCCGGCGTAGAAGCGGAGGTTTTCATCAACGGTCAGATCTTTGAACAGCGTGAACCTCTGTGACATGTAGCCGATCCGGCGCTGCACGCTTGCCGGGTGCGCCAGCACGTCCTCGCCTAACACGAACGCCTGACCGTTGGTCGGGGCCAGCGAGCCGGTCAGCATTCTGATCGTCGTCGATTTGCCGCTTCCGTTGGGGCCGAGGAATCCGAAGACCTGGCCTCGGGGCACGTCGAAGCCGATTCCACCGACCGCAGTGAAATCTCCGAAGCGTTTCGTCAGGCCGCGCACCGAGATTGCTGCCGCGGTATTGGGTGCGGTGCCCTTCAGCCACGGGTCGGTCATCGGCTACTCGGCTAGCCGCCGGCGGGTGGCCATGACAGCGATCCCGAAGATCACCACCGCGAAGAGGGTCAGCACCAAGAGCTCCGGGACCAGCGCGCTGAAGCCGACGCCTTTGACAAATGCTCCGCGCAGCAGCAACACCGCCCAGGTGAGCGGCATGACGTAGGTCACCGGCACCAGCGCCGGTGGCATCGACTCGATCGGAAAGATGAAGCCCGACAACAACATCATCGGGAGCATGATGAACAACACCGTCTGCTGCGCCTGCTGCCGGGTGTGGGCCGCCAGCGAAACCAGGAGTCCGAGACCGATGACGGTTAGCATGAATATCCCGAGTCCGGCCGTGACTTCTGCAAACGTGCCGTGGAACGGAACCCGGAACCAGAAGATACCGACGAGCGCCACAAGCGACATTTGAAGCACCGCGAGCAGAACGTAGGGAGTGACCTTGCCGATCAGGTACTCACCGCGAGTGATCGGGGTGACGAACATCTGCTCCAAGGTGCCGCTCTCCCGCTCCCGCACCACGGCTTGGGACATGATCGCCATCACCGAGAGCATCAAGATCGCCGCGACCAGACCAGGGATCATCGTATTCACCGTTCGGAGCGATGGATTGAACAGCACTCGCACTCGCGCATCAATTCCTGGAGCCTGTACGGCTAGCCCCTGCTCGCTGATCCGGTCCGCGTTGAGCCTCGCAACAATCTTCGCGGCGTATCCGCTGCTTACCGCGGCCGTCCTGCTGTCCGATCCGTCGACGACGATGCCGACTGGCGCAATCTGGCCTCCTTCGAGGCGCGCCTGGGTGCCTTCAGGAATGACGACCGCGACCCTGACCTCATCGCGATCCATCAAGGGCTGCAGCTCAGTCTCACTCTGCGGGTAGTGCTCGATGGTGAAGTATCCGGAGCTTGAGAAGTCGGCTGTGAGCTGTCGGGAGATCGCCGACCTGTCAAGATCGACAACGGCGGTCGGCAGATTGCGCACATCGGCGGAGACCACGTACCCAAAGAAGATCAACTGGACGATCGGCATGATGAAGATCAAGCGCAGCAATAGCCGGTCGCGCCGCAGCTGCAGGAACTCCTTCCAGATGATCAGTCTGATGCGGTGCAGACTCATCTCGACCTCCTCCGATACAGCAGCGAGGAAGCCAGCAGCACAAGGACTGCGTACGCGGTGAGCGCAGCCAGCTGCGGCCAGAGCTCGGGAAAGCCGGCGCCCTTGAGGAAGACGCCTCTGGTGATGGCGACCATGTAGCGGCCAGGAAACGCGTAGCTGAGCCACTGCAGCGGGGTCGGGATGGAGTCCAGCGGGAAGGCGAAGCCGGACAGCAAGAAGGCGGGCAGGAACGCGATCAACAGTCCGACGATGTTGGCCGTCTCCAGGCTTGGGGCGACCGCCGAAATGATCAAGCCCACACCGAGTGCGGCGAACACGAAGAACACCGAGGACGCAGCCAGGAAACCGATGCTGCCGCGCAACGGCAGTCGGAAAACCCAGAGCCCGACCAGGGCGATCACCAGCATGTCGGCGAAAGCCAACAGGGTCCATGGCAGCAACTTGCCCATCATCAGCTCGCCCCGGCGCAACGGGCTGACCGTCATCTGCTCGCCGGTGCCTTGTTCACGCTCGCGTACCAGGGTGACGGCGGTCTGCTGCACCGTGACGATCATGATGATCACCACCATCAGCCCCGGGATCAGGAAGTCCGACGACTTCTGTTCGGGGTTGTACCAGGTGCGGAGCCGGGGCTCGAGCTCTCCGATCGGTGCCAGATCCAGCCCTTGTCGGTCCGCCCACTCCGCCACAACCCGCTGGTCGTAGCTCGCGTTCAGCGCGTTCGCGTACGCCTGGCCGAGCTGTGCGGAGGTCGGCTCGCTGCCGTCGGTCAGTACGGCAACCTGCGCTTTCTCCCCGCTGTCCAGGCTCCGGGCAAAGCCGGACGGCACGATGACCGCGATCCGCACCTTGTTCTGGTCGAATAGTTGATCTATCTGGGCAAGATCAGTTGCTGATCCGAGCACGTCGAAGAATTCCGAGGATCGATAGGACTGCAGGTACTGGCGGCTCGCCGTCGTGTTGTCTTGGTCGAGGACGACAGTCGGGACATTCTTGACGTCGAAGCTGATCGCGTACGCGAACAGCAGCAGTTGCAGGACCGGCAGGATCAGCACTGTCGCCAGCGCCCTGGGATCGCGCAACAGATGCTTGAACTCCTTGCTCGCAACCGCCCCGATTCGGGTTAGCGCGGCTCTCATCGCTCGGCGACCTCAGCCAGGCGCTCGGACTCGGCCAAGAACGCGAACGCGGCTTCCATGTCTACCCGGGCTGGCCGGATCGCCGGGACGGGTACGCCCATGCCGATCAGCCGAAGAGTCAGCTCCTCGGCACCCCGCCCGTCGCCAGTCCAGAGGACCCGGACCACCTCGCCGTACAGGTGGGCGGACCGCACACCCGGGATGCCCGCGACGGCGGCAAGCACCACTCTCGGCTCGGCTGTGGTCAGCTCGAACAGCGTTCCGGGCACCACAGTCTTGATCTCAGCCGGTGTCCCCGCGCGGGTGATCCGGCCGCCGCTCAAGAAGGCCAGGTAGCTACAGCGCTCGGCCTCGTCCATATACGGAGTGGCGACCAGTACCGTCTTGCCCTCGCGGTGCAGTCCCGCCAGGATGCGCCAGAATTCGCGGCGGGAAACAGGGTCGACGCCGGTGGTCGGTTCGTCGAGTAGCAACAGGTCAGGCTGATGCATCAACGTCGCAGCCAGCATCAACTTCTGTTTCATGCCGCCGGAGAGATTTCTGGCTCGCATGTCGGCGAACTCGACGAGACCCATCGCGGACATCAACTCGACCGCACGTCGCCCGCGTTCCGTGCGGCCGATTCCGCGGAGAGTGGCGAAGAACTTGAGGTTCTCTATGACGCTGAGGTCGGGGTACATAGAGAAGTTCTGCGACATGTAGCCAATTCGCGAGATCACCCGACCGGGCGAGCGCTTCACGGAATTGCCGAAGATCGCCGCATCGCCGCTGTCCGGAGCCAGCACCGTGGCAAGCATCCTGATCAAGGTCGACTTGCCGGCACCATCGGGCCCTAGCAACCCGAAGATCATTCCGGTCGGGATCGTGAGGTCTATCCCGTCCACGGCGCGGTTCTTCCCGAATGACCGGCCGAGTCCAGCCGCCTGGACTGCGAGCGATTCCTCGCCGTTCATTGGAAAGTCACGTCGACCGGCATCCCGGCCTTGAGGGCACCGGACGTTTCACTGACGCGGACCCGGACCTCGAACACCAGCTTGGTTCGCTGGTCCTTGGTCTCCACATTGTTGGGCGTGAACTGCGCCTCCGAGGCGACAAAGCTGACAGTCCCCGTGTAGGGCTCGGTGGGCGAGTCCATTGTGACTGTGGCCTGCTGACCGACCTTGACGTTCCCAATCTGAGTCTCGGGCACGAAGACGCGAACGAAGAGGTCGCCGGGATCATTCAACGTGAGCAAGGTCCGGCCGGGACCGGCATTTTCGCCTGCGTTGGTTGTGAGGGTGACTACCACACCGCTGTGGGGTGCGGTCACAGTGGCATAGCCGAGTTGTATTTCCGCAAGATCGACTGCGGCCTTGGCCTGGTTGAGCCTGGCCCGGGCCGCGGTGACGTCGGCGTCGGTGCCGTCCTCCTTGGCGTTGCTGAGTGCCGCGCGGGCAGCCTTCACGCCCTGCTCGGCTTGGTCCACCTGCAGCCTTAGCGCGGACTGATCCAGGACGACCAGGGTTTCGCCTTGTTTCACGACATCGCCTTCTGACACCGCGACTTTGCTCACCCGGCCCGCGATGACTGCTGCGACTTGATACTGCTGGGCCTCTACGGCGCCGCTTGCGGACAATCCAGCCGGTTCCGTCGCACGCGCGGATCGCCACCAGAAGTAGCCACCAGCAGCGAGCGCCAGCGCGAGCAGGATCAGCACCGGAATGAGTGGCCGCCTCCGCCTGTGCTCTGCCATGCCTTCACCTGCTCGTCGTTCCGGCTGAACATTGGTTGTTTGCCGCCGGGAGAATCTCGATATCCACTGGGGCGCCCGGCGGCAGCGACGGCTGTTGCTGGCCCGCCGGTCCGCTCAGCGTTAGGCGTACTGGCACCGCTCGGGTCAGATGGACTTCATTGGTAGCGAAGGATGTCGGGGGATAGTCCGCTCGATCACCTATCAACGTGATCGTGGCGTCCAACCGCTCTTCCATGGTCATCCAGTCGGCATGCACAGTGGCTTGGGAGCCGAGGCACACCTGGTCAAGCTGAGCCGGCGACAGCCAGGTCGTAAGGGAGTCGCCCGCACTCGTGCGGACTGTGGCAATGGTCGCGCCTGCGGCTACTACCTGACCGACTGTGGCCGCCTGCACCACAACTCCGGATACTGGCGCCGTCACGGTTGCGATCAGATTCTGGTGCTCGGCGACCTGTGTGCCCACCGTCGCGGCCTGGGCCGCAACGACTGCCAACTTGCGGGTGCGGCGAAGCTCGCCGCGCGCGTCAATGATCTTGGTTTTAGCTTTGTGCAGCTTTGTTCGTTGGGTCCGCGCCCTGGCCAACCCGTCGTCAATTTCGCGGATGGCGTTTTCCAGCCTGGGGATGCCAGTGCGCAACTGGGTGAGTGCAGTGGTCAGCTGAGCTTCAGCTCTTGCGAGTCGTTTTAGACCGCTCTGGAGTCGGATCCGCGCCTGGCGCAGCTGGGCGATCGTGGCGACGAGCTGCTCTCGGTTCGGCGGTGCGGGAGCGGCCGTCGGAGGAGATGTGCGCGGGGGCTGCGGAGGTAGCTGTGCGAGGCCGGTTCGCAGCTCCGCAAGCTGTTGATCGATTTGGCGCAACTTCTCGGTGAGCTGGTCTGTTTGAGACTCCGTCTGGGCTCTCTGGGCTTCCAGTTGGGGCAGCTGGCGCCGGGCCTGAGACAGCTGGCCCGACAAAGTTGCGCGAGTGCTCTTCAACCGGCCGATTGCCTTGTTGATCTTCTTCAAGGCGGACTTAATGTCACGTTCCTTGTCGTAGGTCTCGTCGATCGCACTGTCGAGGACCGGAACCTGGGTAGCGGCAACTTTGGCGTCGGCGCGCGCGGCACTGAGGCTGGCGCGCAGAGGTTCGGAGTCGAAACGCACCAATACCTGACCGGCGTGTATCTGATCACCTTCGCGCACCTCGACTTTTGCCACCCGGCTCCAGCTGTCCCGGACAGTGACGGTGCTCAACGGGGTGTTTGTCACGAGCTTCTGGTCACTGGTGGTCGGCTGGCCAGGTGTTCGGGCCTCTGCATCGGCGAACCCGGCGTCGAGGTTTGGTCCACTGATCTCCAGCTGCGGCGCCTGCACCGTTACAAGATCATCATCGACGTTGCCAGTAACCAGAATTCGATCAATCCCAGCGCAGCCAGCCAGCCCAACCACAAGACTCGTGGCCAGGGACAAGGCCGTCGCAGCGCGCCAAGGAAATCGGCTCGCCTGATGACCAGGCATGGGAGTCCTTAATTCATCAGTTGATGAACTCCACACTATGTCGTTGCCGAGTGGCCCGAACAGGCGCTCACGGCGTCGGCGTGTCTGGACGCCGCCGTGCTGCGTAGGAGCGAGCCGCACAAGTCAACGTACGAAGGCGACCTCGGCCACAGCAGGCCTCATCCGAGATCTTTGTGCGAAGACCGTCGGTATCGAGAGCTATCGGCGACGCCAGCTGCGGAGGCGTGAAATGTGCGTGCCATGAGACGACTTTTCGAAGGCCGCGGCTGGCCCGGTCGCCTTCGACAGATAGTCCATCGCATCGGGCACCTTGTCCACGACCGCCTCGAGATGGTTGATGCATGCGATACGCGTCGTGCCATCCGCAAGCTGCTGCAGTCGCGCTTCGAGGGCCTCCGGACTAGCTTTGAGGCAGTAGCGCACCGAGAAATGCGCCGCGTCGCGGGGCTTCACCACTCGTGCCCGGTCCGACTTGAGCAACAGGTGATCATGGGCCGAGATGGGCCAGAACTGCTTGCGATTGCGGAATCGGTACTCGGCATTGGCGAGGAAGGCAGGCTTGAACTGCTCGAACAGCTCCTCCATTGCCGGTCGCAGTTGCGGGTAGATCACATGGCCGGAGGAGAAGAAACGCTCCGACGTGTAGCCCAGTATCTCAGCGCCCAACAGCTTGTTGTGGCCGTTGAAGCTGTTTCCTCTTTCGAGCTCGTCCTCCCAGCTGCTCCAGCGGCCGCGGAGAGTGACTCGGTCTTCCTTCGAAAAAAAGTCCACGGGCTCGACCGGGCTGACGAGCATCATGTCATCGTTGAAGTACAAGAAACGATCGGCCAGACCTTCGATACGCCACAGCATGGTTTCGATGGCCAGCGAGTTGAAGGTAGGCAGCAGCTGCTCATAGCCGCGGAAGATCTCGCGATGATCGACAACCCGGATGTTATCCCGCTCGGCCCTCTGGCAATCGATCGCTGCCGGAACTTGATCATCAGTTACCAGCCAGATCGTGCGGACCCACGGCGCATAGTTGCGGATCGAGCGCAGGCAGAACCGAATCTCATCATTGTCCGAGAAGCGCCGCTTATCTGTCGCCCCAGGCTCGGGCCTGGCATCCCCACCCGGATCAGCGAGATACCGCCTTCGCTTGGCGCGATGCTTTCGATCCCGACCATCGACCCAGGCGATCACCACATCGATGGCATCCTTGGCGCCAATCGCGTTGGGGCGCTCCACGCGGCGCGATATTACGCGACGCAGCCGGGGCTCGCAGGTGTAACCGAGAAGTCCGGCTGATAACCGCGTATTTGACGAGGCTTCATTCCCGGCCTCCGTCCCGATACCTGGTGGATCCGCGCCTGATAGAAAACGGTCGCAGGGTCACGCGCGGTCTGCTCGACGCGTACCCCCCAGCGACCACTGTCTCTTCCTGCACATCTACCAGTCCGCTCGCTGACAGCAGCGCGCGAAGACACGGGCCGATGGTTGGGTCGCCACCGTGGAAGCGCACCGTCTCGCCGTACACCTCCTGGAGGCGGCCGAGCGCATGGGCGGACGGATCGCTGCGCAGTGTCCCGAGGAACAGGTCCTCGACGGCCAGCACGCCTACAGGACGCAGCGCCGCTCCATCGCGCGCACCGGTCGAACGTCTCGGTCGCTATGGGCCGGGCGGCCTCAGCCTGCTCGAACTCGGCGCTCACCCCTCCGCGCTTGGCCGCCTCCCGCACGCCGACACGAGTCAGATCGGCGCCCTTCCTGTGCAGTCGGAACCGGAACGCAGATGGTCGGCAGCTACGCCGCGCGTCCTGGTCCAGCGGGTTTTTCAAATACCCTCGACAGCCGCAACCTCGGCCTTGGCATCGTTGACCCCCGCCTCGGCTAACTCGGCGACCCGTTCAGCGGCTGCGATTGCGTCCAAGCTCGGCGGCCCGCCGGAGGTCAGCTCGCGGCTGCCCTCCACGTCTCTGCCGGTGGGGAAGGGGCATGCTTGGCACATGAGCTCCGCCGAGATTCACCGGGAGCCCTTCATCCACCTCGTCGATCTCGCGCGCGACCGAGCCCTCATCGCGTGGGGCGCGTTCTACTTCGAGCGCACGGAGCGCGGCCGCTGGGAGATCGTCGACGACGAGCAGCTTCCAGACCTGGTGGGCCGCCACACGTGCATCGGGGCGACGGCCGAGCCGTTCGGCCACGGGACCGTCCAGGTTCTTACGACAGACGGAAAGGTGGCGGCCGAGGCCTCCACCGATGAACGGGCGTGGGTGTGGGTGCAGGGTCTGGAGCCCGAGACTGACTACCGCTACCGAGTCGAGGTCGACAGTGAGGAGTGGGCCGCCGGGGAGCTCTGGGACTGGGTCCCCAGTGAGCGCGGCGGCTACGACCTCGCTCCTGCCGGGCGGTACTACGACCTACGGTTCCGTACGTGGCCGCACCCCGAAAGCCCCACGCCGCTAGTCCGCTTTGCGGCGATGGGCGATTACGGAGTCGGGATACGGGCCGATGCGGAGTCAAGCCGCCGCCAGCGGCGCATCGCCGACGTGCTCGAACGGCTCGTCGCTGACCACGACGTCCGCTTCGTCCTGTCGCTCGGCGACAACATCTACCAGGGTGAGCAGGGACGCGTGGACCAAGAGGGCGGGGGAGAGGATGACGATTGGTACTCCAGCTTCTTCCAGCCCTACCGCCTAGCCATCGCGCGTGTGCCGATTCTTCCGGCCATCGGGAACCACGACAGCGCTGACTCCGAGGGCAGCGACGACCGTGCCCAGATGGAGGACAACTTCCACATCCCCGAGCGCTTCCATCATGGCCTTGAGACGGCATCCGTCATGCCCGGACTGTTCTACCGACTGCGGTACGGCGCCGGCCTCGAGCTCGCCTGCCTCGACACCTCGCTTGACAGCGAGCATAAGGAGATCCACCGCTACTTCCAGGCGCCAGAACATCAGGAGTGGCTGCTCTCGACCTTCGGCCGGCGCCGCGATCGCTGGCTCATCCCGTACTCGCACCATCCCGTCTACACGGCCGGACCGAACCACAAGAACGATGCGGAAATGCAGGAGGCGCTCGAGCCGTTCTTCGACGCCGCCGACGTGCGCCTCGTTCTCGCCGGTCATGAACACAACTTCCAGGTCAGCGAGGTCGGCGGCCGGATGTATGTCGTCTCCGGCGCGGCGGGACAGCTCGACGAGAGAGTGCCGGGGGGCTTCGCCGACGCCCACACAACGGCTTGGGGGGCCCAGGCTCATCTCCTGCTCATCGAGGTCGACGGACCCGAGGCGACGCTGACCCCGATCGCGGGTCTCCGCAACGACGGACGGCTCCACCTTATGACGGCACTCACGCCCCGCAACGAGCTCGTCGAGCCCCCCCTGACGGTTCGGAACGATTGACTGGAGTCAGTCGGTCCGACCTGCCGCTATCGCTTAGCGCCGTACAGGTTCCGCGGTCTCCACCAGGCCTTCCAGCAGATCAACCGACTTCTGAGCACCACCGAGCGAGGCGAGCTCGGCGCCGATCTGCGAGCCCGTTCCGCGTATGCCGGATCGGCTACGATCTCTTCACCGCGGCGGCCACCGCCTCCGGCTTCGGGCCCCGCCGGTCCGGCGAATGCCGCGGTATTGGTATGGCGGGGTCGGCATCAGCTGGCCCGTCCCCGACCGCGGCTGCGGGCGTACCAGATCGGCGCCAGAATCGCGCCGATCAAGGCGCCGAGGCCGGGCAGTGAGCCGAGGAAGTGCATCGAGAAGGTCGCCGGATGTTCGGCGCTGAACATCGCCCGAGCGATGAGACCGACAATGATCTCGATCAAGAGTCCACCGAGGAAACCCAGTATGGCTCCGGCAGGGATCATGGCGATGATCATCGCTGGATGCCGCTTGATGGTGGTTGGCGAGTTCGGTGGCACGTTGCCTGTGGACATGTCAGTTCATCTCCTTGTGTTGGATGTGTCTGGGGAATCACGGCGATCAGCCGTGATCATGGCCGGCTGCCATGTGATCTTGCGGGACGTCAAGGGTCCGCGGCGCCGAGTCCACGTGATCAGGATCGACCACGGTGAACTGCGCCATCATTCCCACGTCCTCGTGCCACATCAGATGGCAGTGGTACATGTACGGCGTCAGCGGGTCCTGGTAGGGCGGGAACATGATCGCCAACTGGACCACCTCGCCGGCAGCCAGTAGCACGGTGTCCTTCCACCAAAATCGGGGATCCGGCGTGGTCGTGCCCGGCGGAACGATTTGGAACGCCACCCCGTGGACATGGAAGTTGTGCGGCTGATTGTGGGTGTTACGTACGGTCCACAGCTCGGTTGTGCCGGCTCCGACAACGGTGTCGATTCGCGACATCTCCATCTGATGACCGTTGATCTCGCGGCCATCGAGCTGGAACGTCCGGCGGGCCGCGACATGATCAATCGCGACGGGAGGACTGGTCTCCAGCCTCTCCGGCAGGCGGCTGCTGGCAGCCAGTGAATTTCCGGCCCGGAGCTGCAGCAGATCAAGATGATCATTGCCACCGGCACCATTGGTCAACGGGGTGATCATGCCCAGATCCCACGGCAGCGAGCGGAGCACCGGCCGCTGGCCCGGCCGCAGGTCGACCAGGATCTCGGCCCGTTCGGCGGGGGAGAGGAGTAGCCGACGGGTTGGCTGGGGCGCAGGCAGGAAGCCGCTGTCCGTCGCGACGAGTGCGAATTCCCGATCGTCAGTGAAGGCCAGGTGATAGATCCGGGCGGTTGAGGCATTCAGGATGCGAAGCCGAACCCGCCGCGTAGTGACCGGCAAGTGCGGGTCGTAGGTCCCGTTCACCAAGATTGTCTCGCCCAGCAGACCCGTGACCGCTCGGCCGCGCAGCTGGAACCGGCCGCGCGAGTCCAAGGTGTGGTCTTGCAGGACGATCGGGATGTCGTCGATCCCGTACCGATGCGGCAGGTCCGGGTTCCGCCCGTCGTCGAGGTAGAACAGGCCCGCCAGCCCACGCGTGACCTGAAATTCTGTCTCGCCATGCGGGTGTGGGTGATACCAGAGGGTTGCCGCCGACTGATCGATCATCCACTCCGGCTGCCACTGCTCGCCGGCTGCAAGGGGCTGATGCGGGCCACCGTCATAGCGCGCCGGAAGGTGCATACCGTGCCAATGCACGGTGGTGCTCTCCGATAGCCGGTTCTCGACAATGACCCGTACTCGCTCGCCCTGTGCTGCGCGCAACGTGGGACCGAGATACCCGGCGTCGTATCGACCGTCGGTGTAGCTCCAGGTCGGCGTCAACAGACCGGGGAGGAATTCAGCCGATCCGGAAACGGCGCTGAGCCGGAATACCCGAACGCCATCGTCGTCCATCGTGGACTCGGCCAGTGCCGGTATACGGAGTCGGTTGGCGAAGTCGAGGGTGTCGGTCGTGCTGATCGGACCGGCGGTGGTGCGATCGTATTCGCAGCCCACGAGTGAGAGGGCCGGCATGGCAGCCAGACCAGCCAGCAGAGTGCGGCGGCTGAGGCGGGCAGACATGAGAGTTCCTCCGTGGTCGAGGGCCTAGAACGCCCACCACGGTAGAAATCGCGCCGCCCGCTACCTAGTCGCTACAGGCGACACATTGGATCGCTTTTCGACGTAGGCCAGATCAGGGTCGGCCAGGCGTCTCCATGTGCCGGCCCGGTGTCACCAGGCCGCTCTCGTACGCGATCACCACCAGCTGGGCTCGGTCGCGAGCTCCCAGCTTGGTCAACATGCGGCTCACGTACGTCCGCGCGGTCGCTGGGCTGATGTGAATCTCCGCCGCGATCTCGTCGTTCGACAGGCCACGGCCTACGCCAGCCATCACTTCGCGTTCCCGCTCGGTCAGCTGATTCAGCCGGCCCCGATTGGCCACACCGGCCGGGCCGGAAACAATGCCCTCCATCACTTTTCGGGTGACCGAGGCCGACAACAACGCATCTCCGGCTGCCACTACTCGGATCGCCTCGCGAAGTTCCGCGGGCTCCGCATCTTTCAACAGATAGCCAGAGGCACCGGCCCGGATCGCCGCAAAGATCAGATCGTCCTCATCGAAGGTGGTCAGCATAATGATCGCCACTCCGGTCAGACGGGGATCCGCGGTGATCAGCCGAGTGGCTTCGATTCCGTCCAGCCCGGGCATCCGGGCGTCCATGAGGACCACATCAGGCCGGGTGCGAGCCACAACGGCGACCGCCTCTCGTCCGTTGCTCGCCTCGCCCACAACCTGGAGGTCGTCGCTGTTGGCCAGTAGCGCACGCAGCCCACTGCGTACCAGCGCCTGGTCGTCGGCCAGCACCACCTGAATCACGTGTCCGACTCCGCCTTTGCGGACCGCGGCCAGGGCAGTACGGCGGTTACGACTGTTCCAGCACCAACGCCGAGACTGGTCACGCTGAGCTGCCCGCCCCACTCGGCTGCTCGCTCGCTCATGCCTCGGATGCCGTTGCCGGCAGTGAATTCGCTTAAGCCTTGCCCGTCGTCGCGAACGGTGACGGTGAGGGCATCCGGGCCGCGGTCGATGCTTACGACCGCGCTGGTGGCATTGGCGTGCCTAATGATGTTGGTTAGCGCCTCCTGAACAATTCGGTAGATAGCCTGTCCGTGCGCATCGGGCACCTCCCGGCTCTCACCTGTATCGACGATCCGGACATCCAGACCACTGCCGCGCGCTTGTTCGGCGAGCACGGGGAGTTCGTCGAGGCCAAGCAGCCGCTCCGTCGGCGAGTCCTGCGAGCGAAGGCTCCGAACTGTCTCGCGCAGCTCGGTCATGGTGGCGACGCTAATGTTCCGGATCTCAGCCACCGCCCGCTGCGCCTCCGGCACCCGCGTCGGCAACGCTTCGGCGGCCACAGCGGACTGCAGTGAGATCATTGCGACGTTGTGGCCGAGCGCGTCGTGCAAGTCGCGAGCAAGCTGTAGCCGCTCCTCGTTTCGCTGCTCGGTTGCGCGGCGCTCCAGCTCCAGCCGGGCCTGACGCTCTCGCTCCCGCTGGGACTCCTTGAGCAGCCGCCGCGACCGGGCGCCATCGCCCAGAGCCAGCGATGCTCCCATCAACGCGATGACCGGTGGTAGTTCATAGCCCAGCAACTGCCCAATGTCTCGCCCGCCAGCGATCTGGAAGTACAACGCCAGCCCGACCAAGATCACCGAAACGATGACGCTGATGCGGAGGCGACCGGCCTCTGCAGCGGAAAACAAGGCTGCGGCGATCGGCAGAGCGAGACCGATAGGCGGGTACTGCAGCGTGTAGTACACACAGATCCCGAGCGAGGTGAGTATCAAGACCGGGACTGGATATCGCCGGCGGATGAGCAAGATCAAACCGAAACCGAGTGCGAAAGCGTACGCCGGCCACGGCTGGCTGCCAACCGAGCTGGTGAACACCGCCACCCCGACGGCCATAGCAACCGCATAGGCGAGTAGGCCGTCGATCAGCGCTGGTGACCCCCACAGCTTTCCCGAGCCAACGGCGAAAGCCGTCCTTGTCGCCATTCATTCACTCTAGGCGTGTGAGCGCCTGCCTCTAGGCTGTCCGAATGCAGGTCCTAATCGTCGATGGCGCAAACGTCGTGGGCAGTCGCCCCGACGGTTGGTGGCGGGATCGCGCGGGCGCTGCCCGTCGGCTGCAAGAACAGCTGTCGACCGCCGTGTTGCCTCATGACGAAGTCGTCTTGGTCCTGGAGGGCAAGGCGAGGCAGGGCAACCCGGCCGGTCAGGACGGACGGCTACGCACGGTCCACGCCCAGGGGTCGGGGGATGACGCAATAGTCGAGACCGTCACAGCGCAGGTCGGTGACGGAGGCGACGTTACCGTCGTGACCGCGGACCGGCTGCTACGGAACCGTGTCGAGGCAGCTGGCGCCAAGAGCGTGAGCCCCTCCTGGCTCCTTGATCAACTGTGACTTGACGTTGTGATGGTGAGGCGTCCGGGAAGGCCAACGGACAGTAACCAAGGCGGGTGCTCGACGTCAGGCACAATGTCGCGATGGCCCTCGCGTCGCCGCTGCCCCAGAACCTCCAGACTCCATGCCTGGTGGTTGACCGCGACGTGTTGGAAGCCAACCTTGTCGCGATGGCCAACCGCGCGCGGGACCACAGCTTCAACCTCCGCCCGCACGCCAAGACGCACAAATGCTTCGAGATCGCCCGCCGTCAGGTGGCGCTCGGCGCGGTCGGACTGACAGTGGCGACTGTCGGTGAGGCGGAGGTTTTCGCTGACGCGGGCTTCACCGACCTGTTCATCGCCTACCCGGTGTGGGCCGCCGGAGTGCGTGCCCTCAGGCTGCGCGCGCTGGCCGAGCGAGTGGATCTGTTCGTTGGTGTCGACTCCGCCGAAGGAGTAGAAGTGCTGGCCCACGCTCTCGCCGGGACAAAGGCGGATCTCGTGATCGAAGTCGACAGTGGCCACCATCGCACCGGCGTCCCGCCGGAGCGCGCTGGCGAGGTCGCAGCGGCAGCACGGCGCCGCGGGCTGAGTGTGGCCGGGGTGTTCACCTTCCCCGGGCACAGCTACGAGCCCGGCAGGCGGAAACAGGCGGCAATGGACGAGGCGCGCGCCCTGCAGGAGGCAGACGCCGCGCTCCGCCACGCGGGCGTGGACGCGGACCTGCGCAGCGGGGGATCGACACCGACAGCGGCGCTGGTGATCAACGGGGCGCTGAACGAGATGCGACCCGGCGTGTACGTCTTCAACGACGCCCAGCAGGTCGAGCTCGGTGCCGCCGACTGGGACGCCGTCGCCCTGACCGCGGCGGCCACTGTAGTCAGCCGCCACGGCCGCGACCTCGTCCTCGACACTGGGAGCAAGGTGCTGGGAGCCGATCGACCTAGCTGGGCCTCGGGCGGTGGCCGGTTGCCTGACTATCAGCACGCACGAATCGGCGCCCTATCCGAGCATCACGCGACGGTCAGCTTCGCCGAAGGTGCGCCGCTGCCCGAGCTTGGATCGCTTGTTCGGGTCGCCCCCAACCATGTCTGTGCTGCGGTCAACCTCGCCGATGTACTCGTGGTCACAGCAGGCGGCGCGGTGGTGGACGAGTGGCGGGTCGCGGCCCGCGGCCGGAACGCCTAGATCCAGTCGACAACTAGCCTTCGACGATCTGACCCGGCGCGATCAGGCGCAATCCATCCGTCTCATCGGCCTCGGCGGCACAGCCCCTAGCCCGTCCTTGGCCCTTGCCCACTGGTTCCAGCACGGCCAAGCCCTAGGCACCGACATCAGTAGGGTTCCCGACGCCGCCTCCCGGGGCAGGAAGAGTTACGCCGATATGCGCTGGCCGCTCCCCTTGCTCGCTGCGCTTAGAAGGAGAGCAGGCGATCGAAGAAGGAGCGATACCGTCCAAGCGCCTGCCGCAGATCCTCGGTGGTGGTCTGCTCGCTGTCTAAGCCGTGCTCGAGGTCGGCACGCTGGGACCGGAACAGCTCTTCCAGCTCGTCGAGCACCTCTCCGACCAGCTGGTTCGCGCCTTGTACGGCAGCGCGCGGATCGTCGACAAATTCGCTCTTGAGCTCATTCCACCGACCGTTGTAGCTCTCTGCCCGCTCAGGCTCGATTAGTGTCGCGCGCTCAGTTTCGCTGGTGTCGGTTCGACGATCAGCACCAGTCCCGGACCTGCGAGCCGTGTCGGCGCTCCGCTCGCCCTCGCCAACGGTCGTGTCGGCTTGACGATCGACATCGGTCTCGGACCTGCGAGCTGTCTCGGCGCTCTGCTCGCCCTCGCCGGCCGTCTCGGTTGGACGATCAACGTCTGTCTCGGCCCTGCGAGCTGTGTCCGCGCTCTGCTCGTCCTCGATCGGCCCGCCCAGCCGCTCCGCCGCGCTGCTGGAATCGTCTCTGGCCTGGGGAGTGCGGGTCGTTCCGCCGTCCGTGGTTGGCGCCTCAGTGCTGCTCATGCTTTGGTCTCCCGTTCCGTCATCTGGTTGTTGTCGTGCTCGCTCTGTATGTCGTTCTGCTGACTGCGATCCCCGTCGTCATACCGAGTGCGATCCCCGTCGTCGTGCCGACCGCGATCCCCGTCGTCCGCCAGCAAGGCCAATACCAACGCACGATAGGAGGTCACGGCTTGGCGAAGATCCTCAGTGTCGACGGTTCCGTCCTCGTTTGCCTGGGCGATACGGCTGGCTTCCCGATAGCGCTGGGTAATTTCTGGGTGGCTCACCGACAGATCGTCGGCCCGCTGGTCGAAGTCCTCGACCGGGTAGCCACGGGCAGACATCACCTCCACGACAAGCACGTCGGCATTACGCACCGCGCTGTTAGGGTCGTCCACAAACTCGCGCTGCACCTCTGACCAACGCCGCTCGAAATCCTCACGCTCAGAGGAGTCGAGACTGCGCAGCTCCAGCTTTTCGTGGCGCTTAGAGCGCTCTTGCAGCTCGGACTCCGCCTCGCGTTGGTTATCCGACTGGTCGAGGGCGCGGTCGTACTCCGGTCCGTATTGCTCACGCAGACGCGCGCTGCGCTTCTGCCGGGCCATCTGATAGCCGACTACGACGATCGCCACAATCACCACAACGGCAACGACGATCAGGATGATGAGAGTCGTGTTACTCATGTCACAGAAATACCCGCCCACGAGCAGCGCAAAACCCAATCGGTGGTAGCCCAGCCACACGGGGTGTATTGCAAACACGCATAGTGGACTTGCTGCCGTTGGATGGATGCTGGAATCCGTGCGGGAGCCGTGGGCCTCGCGCTGAGCCAGCGCTTCTGCGGCCGTCCTCGCGGACACACTTTGTCGCCCGCTCCCTGCGCTGGCGCGCTCTCAGCGCCCGATTAGTGGTCGACTCAGCAAGCTCTCAGCTTGATCGTGCAATCTGGCACGTACGTTGAGCGCAGGTACACCGACAGCGATCAGACGGGGAGGATCGTCATGAGGAGCTTTCTGCGTTGAGCACCCAGTCTGCAACCAGAAAAGACGCAGACGGGGTCACCGCGAAGTCGGGTGGCGTCGATCTGGGAACGAGGGGCACCAGCCCGCATCGTAGCCGCCGACTCCGATTGCTTGTGCGGCGATCACCTGGAGTCGTTGCCGCTGGGTCCGTTGCCGTTCTGTTCGCGGTTGCCTACCTCCTCGCCCCGCCAATGGGCCGGGATTTCTCAGCGCAACTCGCTCATGCACAGCTGGCCGAGTCGCATTGGCCGGAGCTGCTGGATCTCCGTTGGTATGGCGGTTTCAATCCGCTCGGCTATAGCGTCTTGTCTCCTCCGGTAATGGCGCTGCTGGGCGTACGCCTCACGACGGCCCTTGCATACGTCGCAACTGTCGTGCTTTTCGCGGCATTGTTGAAGCGCACTGCCATACCACGACCGGTCGCCGGCGCGATCACTGGGGCAGTCTGTCTCACCGGGAATCTCGTGGTCACACGGACTACGTTCGCGCTAGGTCTCACCGTCGGGCTTGGCGCGCTGTTGGCTCTCATGTGCGGACGCCCACGCCTCACATCCGGGCTGTCAGTCCTAGCACCGCTTGCCAGTCCGGTAGCCGGTCTGTTCCTCGGCGTAGCTGGCGGTGCGCTTCTTCTGTCCGGTAGGCGACGAGACGGCGTCAGGCTTGCTGTCAGTGCCGTGGTGCCAACCATCGCCGTCAGCTTGGCGTTTGGCAACGGCGGCTATCAAACCTTCGCAGGGAAGCAAGCTCTGATGAGTCTCCTCGCCTGTCTGGGCGTGGCAGGACTATGTTGGCGCCGCCCGGTCGTCCGGTGGGGGGCGCTGTTATCAGCTGTGCTGGTCGCTACGGCTTACGCAGTACCGACGCCTGTGGGTACGACCGCGACACGTCTGCCCGAGTTGTTCGCTGCGCCGATAATCGTGGTGGCCGCGGCGATCCCTGTGGGCGCCCTCATTGCCGCCACCGTAAGCGTGGTCCTGCTGTTACCGCCGGTATCTCTCACAGAGGTGCGAGAGCGGGGCGATCCTGCCCTCAGCCCACAGTTCTATGCGCCCCTGCTGGAGCAGCTGGCCGGTCGTCGGGCTGCCGGGCCCATTGAGGTGGTTCCCACGCAGCGTCGCGGAGAAGCCGCTTTCGTGGCACCGGTGGTTCCAATCGCAAAAGGGTGGTCGCGACAAGCCGATATCGGCCGCAACGACATCTTCTACGACGGAAAGCTCAACGCGGACGCCTATCGCAAATGGCTCGACGACAACGCCATCTCGTACGTGGCCATCTCTCGAGGGCCATACGACTGGTCGGCGCCTGACGAGGTGACCTTGGTACGCAGTGAGTTGCCTTACCTGCAAGAAGTCTGGTCGAACCGAACCTGGACCCTTTACGCCGTGACCAACCCGCGGCCATTCATCTCGCCCCCTGCACAAGTCATCGCTCGTGACGCCGTTTCCCTAACCGCGTCCCTGCCTGAGCCGGGTGAATATGTCGTGCGCGTGCGTTGGTCCCGGTATTTGACCGCCTCTAATGGATGCATGCGACCAACCGAAGACGGCTGGTCGATGATCGTGGTTGAACACCCCGGCACGACCAAGATCGAAGGCAGTCTGGCGCCACGCCACTGTTGACCAGGCTCTAAGCCGAATGGTTCCTTCACCGGCCGTGGCGACGGCCTCGCGGAATCGGGGAGCTCGTCCAGATCTTCGACAGTGGGGACACATCCTTCGCGCGGCCGAGCGCTGGCAGGCCGTACACATCCTCGATGGTGCGAAGCAGCTTGTAATGGTCGAGCCGCTCGGCGTAGACGCCCGGCCGCACGTTCGCGCCGACGATTATCGTCGGAATCGACTTGACTGTCCCGCCCGCGTTCTCGTCGAAGGTGACGATGAGCAGGCTGTTGTGGCGGGGCGCCCAGCGCGCGTACTTGCTGAAGTGCTTCTTCATCCAGCGGTCGCCAGTCCGGATCGAGCAGTCGTGCATGTCGTGGCACATATTCGGGCTCACGAACGACACAGTCGGCAGCTTGCGATAGTCGCGCGGGAAGGCGCTGAAAGATTGGTTCGTGCTTCCCGGCAACGTGCCGAAGTTGACCCAAGGGTTGTGCTTGCGGAGGTACCGACCAGATGAGCATCCGCGGAAGCCGGTCTTCGCAGGGACTCGGCATATCCGATGAAGCTCCGGCCGGACTTACGGAGCTGATGTCCCAGGTTGTCCGTCTTTCGAAAATGCTGGGGGCATGCATTGCTCGTCACACGGTGGGTGGATCCAGAGAAGAGCGCCAAATAGTTCGGCTGGCTGAGGTGGGTAACACCGTAGGAGTGGGTCATGCTGGCGCCCTGAGCCGCGAGCTTGTTGAGGTATGGCGCCTGCCTGCTGCCGATCATGTTGGAGCGGTGCTTGTTCTCGAAGATCACCACCACGATGTGGTCGGGTGGTTGCACAGCCCTCTTCGAATCGGCATCAGTTGGTCATGAAGTTGAGGACACCATCTGGTCCTGTTGCCGCACTGCCGTCCTGGGCTTCTTGGGTGCGGGTCGTCGCACTGGCGCGCTCGGCTTCCTGGTGGCAAGCGGCGCTACTGCGTTGGGCTCCTTTGGCTTTACCGGCACAACTGTCGGGAAGCTGCTGGAAGACGTTGGGACCGCAGACGATGACTGATCTGCGGCGGCACAAGCCGAAGGCAGGAGCATTAACATCCCGACGATGGCCCAACTGGTCCACCCCCCATAGCGTGAAGACGATCACTGCGGCGTCCCAACCGCAGAGCGGCGCATAGGGCCACTGACCACCGAGGCCGACAGTGATGCCCACGACTACCCCAGCCGTGAACATCATGGCGACACGAACTCCGGCACTGGCCGACACCCATGGCTGCGCCCGCAGCTCTCGCGCCCGGGAGACCAATTGACCCCTTCTCCTCGTCGAAGGCGGTGGATATGCTCCCGCGTCCTATTCCAATGGCTTTTCGATGCCACCGCGCTGTGCGGCCGCAACCTCGGCCTTGGCATCGTTGACCGCCGCTTCGGCCAACTCGGCGGCCCGATCAGCGGCTGCGACTGCGTCTAAGCTCGGCCCACCGCCGGAGGTCAGCTCCCGACTGCCCTCTTCGCCTTCGATCTCCGACGGCGGGCTATCGGCCGCGCCCTTCTCGGTCGCCGGCGCGCCCATCCGGGAGTGGTCGCCGAAAGCCTCCGTGATGGTGCGGATCGCCTGCGTGACTTCACCTGGGATGACCCAGAAGGTGTTACCGCCTCTTGCCAGGTGAGGCAGCGTCTCCAGGTACTTGTAGGCCAGCACCTTGGGATCAGCGTTGTTGCGGTGGACGGCTTGGAAAACCAGATCGACGGCCCTGGCCTCACCGTCAGCCCGCAGGATCGCCGCCTGCTGGTCGCCCTGCGCCACCAGGATCTCCTGCTGGCGAGTCCCTTCGGCGGTAAGGATCTTGGACTGCCGTTCCCCTTCCGCGTGCAGAATGGCTGCGCGCTTGTCGCGCTCGGCTCGCATCTGCTTCTCCATGGCCTCCTTGATGGTGATCGGTGGGTCGATCGCCTTGATCTCGACCCGGTTTACCCGGATTCCCCACTTGCCGGTCGCCTCGTCCAGCACAATGCGCAGCCGAGTGTTGATTTCTTCCCGCGAGGTTAGAGTCCGCTCCAGATCCATGCTGCCGATGACGTTGCGCAACGTGGTGACCGTGAGCTGGTCGATGGCCTGGAGATAGTTCGCGACTTCGTATGCGGCGGCCCGAGGGTCGGTGATCTGGTAGTACAACACCGTGTCGATGTTGACCACCAGATTGTCTTCGGTGATCACTGGCTTGGGCTGCGATGAGTACACCTGCTCCCGAACATCGAGCTTTGTGTTGATTCGATCCGCCAACGGGATAATGAAGTTCAAACCCGGCTCCAGCGTCGTCCGGTAGCGGCCAAACCGCTCGACGTTGTAGCGGCGAGCCTGTGGCACGATGCGAACGGCCGACATCACCACGAATACCACCAGGGCCGCCACAACGATGATCGGTACTAAAAGGTTCAGGTCCATATCTCCTCCACCGGCGTCTCACCTGTGTGTGCTCACGGCAAAAGTTCCCGGGGATACACGATCGCCGTCGCACCCTCTATCTCCATGACATCCACCAGCGTCCCTGCCGGGATCACGTGGTCCTCATCGAGCGCGCGCGCCGACCACACCTCCCCGGCGAGCTTGATGAGTCCCTGCGTACCGCTAACCTCCTCGATAACCACCGCCTTCTTCCCAATCAGCGCGTAACTGCCCTCGCGCACCAGTGAAGGATGGGTCATCTGCCGCTTCGCGATCGGCCGCACGACCAGTAGCCCCATCGCACCCGTGATCGCAAAGGCGAGGACTTGCGCCAGCACAGGACCGCCCAAACCGGCAACGATCGCGGCGACGAGCGCTGCAGCAGCGAGCAACCCAAAGGCCAGCGTGAGCGTGAAGTATTCTGCGACGGCCAAGGCCGCAGCCGCTATCAACCACACGACCCACGGCATGAAAGCGGCCTCCCGTCCAAAGCGGTTACCTTGAACGTACCTCGCCAAAATGCCGGCCGAACCCGATGAGCAGTCCGACTTCCGCCATGATCTCGCCCAAGCCCATGGCGATCGCCTCTATCGTCCCGATGAAACCAATTCCGAAGCCACCTGCACCAATGAACGAAGATCATTTGGTGAGGGCCGCGGCTGATGCGTTTCCGTGCTCGTCCGAGCGGGAACGGTCGTGGCAGACCACGCCCGGCCAGGACAGCGCCGAGGGTCTCAGCCGACCTGAGCGGCGATCTGGATGAGATTCCCGCAAGTGTCGTCGAACACCGCGGTCGTGACCGGGCCCATCGTCAGCGGCTCTTGCGTGAACACCACTCCCTGAGCAGAGAGCCGCTCGTATTCGGCCTGTACGTCGGTGACGGCGAAGGATGTATACGGGATGCCGTCGGCGACAAGCGCGTCTTTGAACGGCTTTGCGGCAGGGTGCGCGTCCGGCTCGAGGACCAACTCCACTCCGTCCGGGTCGTCAGGCGACACCACGGTGAGCCAGGAGTGCTCACCCATCGGGACGTTGGTCTTCTCTTGGAACCCGAGCACGTCGGTGTAGAAGGCGAGCGCCTTCTTCTGGTCGTCGACGAGCACGCTGGTGACCTTGATTTTCATCGGCCGTCCTTCCGGATGGGCCACCGCCGCTGGATCTCTCTCAACGGGGTGGTGTCGAGATGGTGGAACTTGTAGCGCCCACGTCGCTCCGAACGGACCAGGCCGGCCTGCTCGAGTACGTCGAGGTGCTGCGACACCGCCTGGCGGGTCGAAGAGAGCCCGTGTTTTGCTGCGAGCCGCGTGCAGAGCTCGAACAGCGTCTGCGGCTCGCGCTGGACGAGCTCGTCGAGGATCGCCCGGCGGGTGGCGTCGGCCAGTGCCTTGAAGATGTCGACCTCGGCCACACCCCATGATAGGCAAGTATTCACTTGCATGTCCACTCGGCCCCCCGAGGTCCTCGCCCGTCTCGGCCGCTGTGAGGACATCGACCCCACCGAGCAGACGTTCCACACCGTCAATGCAACCAGTCCCAATTAGGACGTATCAGCGTCACGCCAGCTGTAGACGGGTCGGTAGCCGAGCAGCCTTCTGGCCTTCTCGATCGAGAGGAGCGTGTCATGTTCTCCGAGGTCGCCACGCACCTCGACGTCGGGATAGAACTCTTCGATCAGGGCGGCGTTTGGTCGCAACATGACGGTGTCGGCGTTCGCAATGATGAAGATCTCGGTCCCGACCAGATCGGACTCGAGGGCCAGCCGGACGGCCTGCGCGCCGTCGCGGGCATCGATGTAGCCCCACAGATTCCACTTCCGCGAAGCCGGATTGTCATTGAAAGATGGAAAGCGCGCGTAGTCGGCGGGTTCCATCACGTTTGAGAACCGCAGCCCGATCATCTTCAACTCTGGGTTCCAGCGGCACAACTGAGCGGCCATGGCTTCTTCAAGGGTTTTGACTAGCGAATAAGTGGACTCGGGCCGGGGCGAGTATTCCTCGTCGACGGGGATGTAGGGCGGTGGGGTCTCGAACGGCAGTCCGAGCACTGTCTCGCTGGAGGCCCACACGATATTGGTTACGTCGACACGGCGCGCAGCGCTGACGGCATTCCAAGTGCAGCTGATGTTGTTCATGAAGGTCACATGATCCGGCCGGATTCCAGGCGCCGGGATAGCCGCGAGGTGCACCAGTGCGTCGGGCCGGGCGTAACGCTCCTCGACCCCGAGCATCGCGTCCAGCACCTGGCCGTAGTCGGTCAGATCGATCGGAACGAATACCGCCTCGCTTTCCGACGGCGGACCCACCCGATCAAACACGACCACATCCCAGCCGTGACGAACCAGCTCCTCGACACAGGCTCGGCCGAGCTTGCCCGCACCGCCCGTCACGACTACACACGCCATTTTGCGCCTCCCTAAGTTGAGCCCCGTCTCCAAGAGTCAGCGGCATACCGCCCACATTCCACACTCAAACGAAGCCATCTTGCACTGACAACCGTGTGGCAGGCGACGACAGATCCGTGTCAGTCTTTCGCAGTCACAACCGCTGGGGTGAGTTGGGCGGGACGTAGCGCTCCGACATGGACGCCGGCCAGGACTAGGAGCCCTCCCCGCGCCAGTCCGAGGCCGACCGGCTCGTTGTCGAGCCAGGCTGAAAGCACCAAGGTGATGAAGGGCATGATGACGAACCCGTAGAACGCCCGTGACGCCGCCCAGTACCGGAGAACGATCAAGTACAGCAAGATCAGGACTACCGAGCCGATCACAACCAGGTAGGCCATAGCCGCCCATGCCTCGGGACGGTGCGGCAGCACGATAGGTTCGTCCGCGACAAGTGACGCTACGAGCAGCACAGCCGCTCCCGTCGCAATGCCCACGGCGTTCATGCTCATGGGGTGCACGCGTGGGAAGCGTCCTACCAGCACCAGGGCTTCGCGAAACAGATCGCGCCGCCAACCACGGCTAGCACCGACAGCAGGGGCACGTCCCGTTGCAATGGAGAACGAGAGATCACCGCGACGCCCGCGAGAGCGAGCAGAGTTCCCATGACCGCCGCGACACCGAGGAGCTCCTGCCGCCAGACACCGCGTGAAAGAGCGTGGCCAGCGGCACAAGCGCCAGCGAGCCCACTAGTGCGCGTCCGCGCGGGAACCTCACAGGCCGCCATCGCGTAGGCGCCGGCGGCCGGCTTCCTGACTTGCAGCGACCCATGGACCCGGGATTAGGCGGAATTGGCAGCAGTCGGAGGGGCGGCCTGGTCTTGCTTCGATCCGTTGTATCGGGCCCGCGGGTCGTCTGCCGCCCAGGCACGGCGGTTCCAGGTCGGAAGCGCCCTGGCCAGTGCAGGAGGCCCCTTCACTTCGACCGCCCCGGAGCGCAGAGCGTCACCCCACTCGATCTGTCCAATGTGCCAGCGGGCGAACGCCAGGGGATCGTTAACAACGACGATCAGTTCTTCTTCGCCGCCCGGGTACTTCAAGCAATATTCGGCGTCGCCCCGTTCGATCAGCAGCCAGCTCCGGCGGCCAGACCCCGGCAGCGTGGGGTACTCGAAGCGAACCAGCACCCGGCGACGAGGGAGGCGGTCGCGGTCCAGGAAGAAGTTCGCCCACACCCACAGCACCACGCCCGGATGGGCGTGCTCGGGCTTCAGCTCGGCCCACTTCCGACCCCAGTTCTCGAGGGCAAACATGATCTCCGAGAGTTCCCGACCTGCCGAGGTGGGTGCGTACGTCGAGCCCGGACGATCCGGCTTGGGGCGGATCTCGATGACCCCGGCTCGTTCCAGCTCCCGCAGCCGCCTCGAGAGCAACCCGCGTGATAGGCCGGGGGCGCCGTCGGCGATCTCATTGAATGTCTGACAGCCGACGAGGATGTTGCGGAGGATGATGATCGACCAGCGCTCACCCAGAAGCTCCGACGTCCGAGCGATCGGGCAGTACTGCCCGTAGGTCTTCACGCCCACAGCCTGCCACCCGGAAGTGGCTGGGACGAGTTCAGTTTCTAAACCGCCCCGGTGGCCAGCACGGCTGGAGCGTCGCGGGCGCTGCTATCACGCGTGGGCGGGCTGGCAGGCTCATTTCGGGTACTTGTATGCCTTCGGGAGGGCCGCGGTACTTCAGCGTTGCGCAGGTTCGAACAGTTCAATGAGGTTGTCGGCAGGGTCGGTGAGCAGAATTTGTCGCCCGCCGGGGCCGGCGATGACATCGCTGCGGAAAGACAGCCCGGCTTCGCGCAGCCTATAGATTTCGGCGTCGAGATCGGTGACGACCAGATGGATGCGGTTGCGGCCTGCGTTTGTGAAATCGTCGGGTGTGGCTCGGGCACCGGAACTCGCTGGTCCGGACAGCAGCAGCCGCAGCGGTCCGTGGATCACATCGGCGAAGGCGGGTAGGGCGTTGGTGTGCAGGGTGAAGCCGAGGTGGGTTGTGTAGAAGTCGATGGCGGCGGCTACATCGTCGACGATGTAGCGGACGTTGGCGACTTCATCGGGTGTTGTTGTCACGGCTGGGTCTCCAGTTCCGGTGTGTCGGTCAGGACGGGCTGCAGGTAGCGGATGCGGGTGTCGATCTCCGCCGCCGTGCGTCTAAAGGCCGGGTAGCTTTGCCGGTCGGTGTCGCCGGCGGCTGGGTCCGGGATGCTCCAGTGGATCAGTCGTGGCTGGTCGCTGAACTCGGGGCAGACCTCGCGGACCTTGTCGCACAGGCTGATCACGTAGTCGAACCGGCGGCGGGCCACCGTGTCCAGATGTCGCGGCAGGTAGTGGGCGATGTCGATCCCGTATTGCTCGTGCAGAACCCGTGCGGCGTTGGGGTGGATACGGGCTTTGGGGCGGCTACCGGCGCTGACTACCTCGACATGACCGCCGGTGCGGTGCCGCAACAGGGCCTCGGCGATCGGTGAGCGGGCGCTGTTACCCGTACAGGCGAAGAGCACACGCGGTCGCACCGGCCATTCGGCACTCGTTGCAGAAGCTGCAATGGGAGCAAGTCGCAGCGCAGGGTGTAGGGCGAGACCGACGGCGCTCAGCGCGTGCGCGCAGCCCTCCAGGTCCAGGTGGTAGTAGCTGTCGCGGGCGTCGAAGCTGCTCCGATGGGCGGTGACCAACCCACCGCCACGCAGGAGCCGTAGATGGTAGGAGATCAGGTTCTGCGGTTCACTGGCGAGCTCGACCAATTCACGGACCCGGCGGTCACTTGTGGCCAGTTCCGTCAGCAACCGCCACCGCAGCGGATGGGCGGCTAGCCGCACAAAAACCGGGGTGGCTTGGTCTGTGAACATTATGGCCACCATACATCAAAGTGAATTGATGTAATTCCGGCAATGGGTAGAAATCAGCCCTCGACAAATCAGGGGCGCGAAGATAGTCTGTACGTAGATTATCTGCGTATGGATGAACGATTGAGAATAAGAGAGGGGTGAATCGTGATGTGGACGATTGAACACAGCATCGAAACGGCGGCGTCCCCCGAGGCGATCTGGAGGCTCTGGTCCGACGTCGAACGGTGGCCTGAATGGAACGCGGACCTCGAGCGGGCGGAGCTCTTGGGTTCATTTGCTGTTGGAAGCGTGGTCACCATGTTTCCCCATCAGCAGGATCCAATACAGCTTCGGATCGCGGAGGTGCGGGAGCCGGAGCGCTTTATCGATGAGGCTGACCTCGGAGATGTCGTGGTGCGAACGACCCATCGCATCGCGCGCCTCGAACGGGAGCGTTCTCGGATCGTCTATGCGATGGAGATCACCGGACCTGAGGCGGACAGGCTCGGGCCGCATATCGGCCCGGAGATCAGCGCCGACTTTCCGGAGGTGCTAGCCGCCCTCGTGAAAATGGCGGAATGCTGATGCTTCACCCCAGCGAGAGTCCAGGGTTCCTGTTGTGGCACGCCACGCTTCGCTGGCAGCGCGACATCGCCCAGGCGCTCGCCCCCCTAGATCTGACGCATGTCCAGTTCGTGTTGCTCGCCTGCACCTGGTGGCTGAACGAGCGGGGGGAACGCCCGTCGCAGATCGAACTTGCCGGCTTCGCTGGCACTGACGTGAAGATGACTTCGCAGGTGGTGCGCGGCCTCGAACGGAAGGGCCTGATCAAGCGCGAAGTCGACGGTTCGGACACCCGGGTTCGCAGGCTTCGCGCAACGCCCCAAGGCGCGAGGCTCGCTCCTCGTGCCATCGATGTCGTCCAGGAAGTGGACGCAGCATTCTTCGATGGGGTTCCGCGGGCGAATGCCCTGCATTTCCTCGGCCGGCTCGCGCGCATCCCCGAGTCGAAGGCCGCAGGTCAATGAATCAGAGTCCGGCTGCGCGGTTGGGAGTTTGGATCGTAGGATGCGGGCTTCAATCCCCAGGAATCTGACCGTTTGCTGGGAGAACCGATGAATGCACAGCAACCATCCGAGGTACGCGGGACCGAAACGATGTCCGCGATCCGTCTGCTCTGGCCTCGGGGTATCGACGGACTCGCCGTTCAGCAGGTGGAGATCCCTCCAGTGGGGTCGGATGAGGCGCTCGTGCGCGTGCATGCAGCCGCGATCACCCGCGACGAGCTCGGCTGGCCCGTCGATCGTTTGCCCGCGATCCCCTCCTACGAGCTATCGGGGGTAGTCGCGGGCCTCGGCCATGATGTGTCCGATCTTGCCGTCGGTGACGCCGTCTGGGCGTTGACGAGCTTCGACAGGGACGGCGCGGCCGCCGAGTACACGGTGGTGCCTGTGTCGTTCTTAGCCCCGAAGCCGCGCACCCTCGGTCACGTGGAGAGTGCGGCGATTCCGCTGGCGGGACTCGCCGCGTGGCAGGGGCTCTTCGAGCGCGGTCGGCTCCGGGCGGGGGAGCGGGTGCTGATCCAGGGGGCCGCGGGTGGAGTCGGCCATTTCGCGACGCAGCTCGCGCGCTGGTGCGGAGCCTATGTCATCGGGACCACATCGAGCGAGGCCGCGCTCGAGAACGTACGGTCCCTCGGAGCAGACGAAGCCATCGATCGGTCCGCCGTACGTTTCGAGCAGGCCCTCGACCCCGTCGATCTCGTCTTCGACACCGTCGGCGGTGAGGTGTTGGCACG
This sequence comes from Actinomycetota bacterium, assembly GCA_046735615.1. GTDB lineage: Bacteria > Actinomycetota > Actinomycetes > Propionibacteriales > Propionibacteriaceae > Microlunatus. Next base: position 4,249 of record JBKPTR010000113.1, on the reverse strand, counting down.
CTCGACGACCGTACTCCGCGAGGGCGGAAGGCTGGTGTCGATAGCGGAGGAGGCTCCCAAGCCGGTCAGCGAGAAGACGGAGACTATGTACTTCGTTGTCGAGCCTAACTCCGCACAACTCACTGAGCTCGCTCGGCTGGTCGACGACGGCATCGTTCGGCCGGTCATCGACGCCGTCTTCCCGCTGGGCAAGGCACGGGCAGCGTTCGAGCGTGTCGCGATGCCCAGCACGCGCGGCAAGGTGGTGTTGGAGGTCGCTACGACCGCAACGTAGGTAGGACGCGACAGTGACGACGGGAAGCCATTGTTCCCCGTTACGCGCAGGAGATTGGTCGAGATGGGCCTGTGCGGGTGCTGGGGATCGAGGACCGTGGCGCGCGTGGACGGGTGCTTAGTTGGCGGCGATCCAGAACGCAGATCCTCGAACCAATCAGACCTTCTGACGCCACCGGAGATGTTTGGGTAGGGGAAGAGGACTGACCGAGGTCATATAGCCGTCTCCTAGTCTTGGATAGCCAGCCGTCCTAGTTGAGCCGGACCCGCCCAGGCCCTTATTGCCTACGCATCTGCGACTGCACTGAGACGTCTACGGCTCAAGTCTGGACGCGGCCATGATCGCCTCTGCGTGGTATGGGTTCCGATCCAACTGCACTCATGGCTGTAGCCCGTCCGACGAGATCATGATTTGGACATCTCAGGACGGGCGCCCCGCTGCTCATTGACCGGTCCAATCCGGAAGAAAGCGATGATCAACAACACGGGCGCGACAGTCAACACCAGCCACGTAATGCTTATCGCGGTCACTTTGAATCGGTAGTCCAGACGAACCCGATAAATGAGGGAGTAGAGCACCAGCAGGGCGAGCGTCGGCACACCACGCCGGCGAAGACCCAACCGGCAGCGCGCCAGAGCCGGATCGGCATACTCAGCATGGCAACTCCGATAAAGAGGAAGGCAAGGTTGAGCAGCACATAGCCGACATTCTCGAGAGCGATGAATGTGGTGATCGCCATGGCCAAGGAGACGACAGCCATAAGGGAAGTCAGGATTGCAACCCAGAGACCCGTGCGGCTGAATGGGTGTTCGAGGGTCCGCGCCGACGTCATCACGACTTCATGTGGCTTTCCGATAAAGTCGTTTCCGTCGCGCGCCGCTGCTCCAGGAACCTCTTTATTGACTCCCACACGCCCCGCTCCATCCGCCGACCGACAACCGCGAACACGGCAGTCAGCAGCATCGCCAGTCCAGTGAGATGCACCTCCCAGAAGTACCGTGCCCGGGTGCCACCAACGACCGATTCGAAGGTCTCCGTACCCTGCACCCTCATGACCGATGAACGCGTGATGAGTGACAGCCGGCGTGGCGGTACATACTCTGTGATCTCGATCATCATTTGGCCAGTGCGGCCGATAGCACGAGCGGTTTGTTCAAACCGTGTCCCAGGTCCAATCGGACCTGGCGAAACCTTTTCAGCCTTCAGGATGCGCGGGTTGTACAGCGGCTCGTTGCGAGCATCGGCAAGCAACGAAAACACTTCCTCGATTGGCCGCGCGATCACAATCTCACCAGAAATCTGGACCATTCTGGGGGCCTCCTCACCGAGTCAGTTTCACATCCGGGCGGCGGGTCTCGGAGGCTTCGTCAGCGGTCGCCCGACCGCCTCGGCGCTCGCGGCGATGCGCGAGCCAGATGGCGGTAACCATGATCGCCATGACATCGACGAAGCCCGCGATAGCAGCCCAGGGCAGATCAATCTCGCCGGACTGGAGGCTGTTGTAGAACGAGCCAAGGGGTATCAGCAGGGGCCAGAGAACCAGCACATTGTTTACGCACGCGTACGCGATGCCGTACACCAGGCCGAGCGCGAACAGGAACGCCATTTCTCGCATCCCCATGCCGTAGCCGACGTGGTACAAGGCGTACAGGGCCGCCGCTCCGATCGCGCCTGGGACAGGGCCGAGGCTGGCACTGAGTCGGGTTTGGATAAAGCCTCGGAAGAAGATCGCCTCAAAGAGACCGACCATGAGCGACATGGTGAGTAGTGGCACCCAATCAACAGGCGCCGGCAAGTCATAGCCGTACAGGGTGAGGAAGAACTGGATTACGCCCAGAACGAGCCCCAAGCCGATCGCCTGTTGCCAGTTCTTTGTGGTCAGGCCGAGATCGGCGAGAGGACGACCACGCATCCAGACGGTGTAGATCACCGGCCCGACAACACCCACAATGAGGCCGGCGGCGTAGCACAGAAAAAGCCCAAGGGTTCTATCCACGGTAAACACCTGGAACGCGAGATAGAGGGCGGTAACAACACCGACGTACAGCAAAAGAACAGCACGAATATCTCGGCCATCAACATTCCGGCCAGCACTCGGCGACAGTCCCGGTGCAAGAAGCACGAGCAGGCCGGCGCTCAAGGGAACGATCAGGCCATAAATAAGGCCGTTGCCGACTGCAAGGAATAGCAGGGCCGCGACAAGCCAGGCAACCCAAATGAATCGCCGATGCGGTGACAATAGGGCGTTCACGACACACCTCCTTGGGGTTCTACCTCCATCGCATCTCCATGACCGGTCGCCCACCAGGGCCGGAAGACCCAGCTCGACAGCGCATTGGGCCCTTTGTCACTTCCTATTGCGACCTACGCCACTGGCGACACCGACCGAAGCTGGCAAGAGTGAATAAAGGAGGCGAAATTGTCATGACTAATTCGACTTATCCCGTCAAGGTCAACGCGCACTTGGATGCCAAACTCAGTCGCGGGTTGTGGTTGGTGAAGTGGCTGCTAGCGATACCCCACTATGTGATCTTGGCGTTTTTGTGGCTGGCCTTCTTTGTGCTCAGCGTCATCGCGTTCTTTGCGATCCTGATCACCGGCCGCTACCCACGCGCCATCTTCGACTTCAACGTAGGGGTGCTGAGATGGAGTTGGCGAGTGGCGTATTACGCCTACGGCGTGCTCGGCACCGACCGGTATCCGCCATTCGCGCTGCGGGACGTACCGGATTATCCAGCCCACCTTGAGATCGACTACCCGGACCACCTGTCGCGCGGATTGGTGTTAGTGAAGTGGTGGCTGCTGGCGATTCCGCACTATCTGATCATTAGTTTCTTCCTCGGTGGTGGCCTGTACGTGGTGAGCGAGGTGGCCACTAGTGACCAGGCTCCCATCTGGGTGTGGCGCGGTGGCCTGGTCGGGCTGCTGGTGCTCATGGCTGCGGTTGTCCTGCTGTTTACCGGCCGTTATCTCCAGTCCATCTACGACTTCGTGCTCGGCATGAACCGCTGGGCCTTGCGAGTGGCGGCGTACGCGGGCCTGATGACCGATCAGTATCCGCCGTTCCGGCTCGACCAGGGCGGTCAGGAGCCCGAGGCTGACCAGCCGATCATGCCTTCAACCCCGGAGGGTTACGGCCAGCACGCGGTTCCATCCGTTGTAGTCGCGGGGCAAGCCTCTGCCCAGATGTCGTCATGAGCGGCGCGGCAAACCATTTGACGTTCACGACAAAACGGCCGTACAGAGAGGAGGGCACATATGAGGGCCGTTGTGGTATATGAGTCAATGTTCGGCAACACCGAGCAGATTGCCCGCGCGGTCGCAGCCGGCATCGGTGAAACGGTTGATGTGCAACTGACCGAGGTAGCGGACGCGACCGATCCCGGTCCCGATGTTGCGCTCATCGTGGCGGGAGGTCCAACGCACGCGTTTTCGATGAGCCGCGAAAACACTCGCGCTGATGCCATCAGCAAAGGCGCGCCCAAAGGTGAACGAGAGTCTGGGTTGCGTGAGTGGATGGCGGCGCTGCCGTCTGGCCAACACGCCGAGAAGATGGCCACATTCGACACCAAGATCAAAAGTATGCGCCACCTGCCCGGATCAGCCGCAAAAAGTGCCGCTAAGGTCGCCCGCCGCCATGGCTACGAGTCGGTGGCGAGAGCGGAGAGCTTCTATGTCGATGATGTCGACGGTCCCCTTCTCGACGGCGAGATTGATAGGGCGCGAGCTTGGGGCCGACAGCTCGCCACGTCGATAACCAAAGCAGCCAGCTGAGCGTCTCGAGTGCAATTCCGCGCATCTGTCGCTGAGCGTGCTGTGCAGGTTTCTGGCCGGTTCACTCGAGCGGTGGTCGCGTTCTTTTTGATGGTTGTGACGGCGTTGGCCTGGGCGCTCGTCACCCCGTCCCGGGCGGACGCGGCCGACGATCAGATCGATTCCTTCACGATCAATTACGAGATGCAGCCGAGCGGTGTT
>JBKPTR010000112.1:0-68391 GCA_046735615.1 Actinomycetota bacterium | reverse complement strand
CACTTTCTGGAACAGCAAATAGGCGACTGGCGCAAGACTCATCGCTGTGCCCGGATGGCCATTGCCGACGTTTTGGACGGCATCGGCGGCAAGCACGCGTATGGTGTCGACGGCCTTGGAGTCGAGCTCGGTCCACCCCTGAGGGAGAACCGAGCCGGAGATGTCTGTGTCGGTCACACTCACGTGCCAGGAGATCCTTTCCGGACGGCTCTGCGGACTGCTGCTTGGGGCAGCCCGGTCAATGCGAGCCTATCGGGGGCGAGTCTGCTGGGGATATAGGGTCAGGCCGAGAACTGTTGCGCACGAGGATTCAGGAAGTCCACGTGGTAAGTGTCAATTCCAGCGCCGAGCCCTAGACTCAGCCTCGGTGACTGCGCTTCTACGGCACTGCTCGCGCGACCGATGCTCGCAGTGCGGAGAATGGGCGTCGCCGGGGACCAGAGTCGCCTAGCAGTGAGTGAGTAGAGCCTGTGACGAGCATCGACGTGCCAGGTCGGGTGGCCGCCGACAACGACCGCGCAGCCCGTGTTGATCTTGGGGTGAGGGCGGTTCGCCGCAGCCATCAGGTCAGCCGTGCTCGTCACGTTGCCGCGGCCTACCTGGGACTCACCAAGCCACGCATCATCGAACTTCTCTTGGTGACAACTGTGCCCGCGATGTTCCTTGCGGCGGGTGGGGTCCCACCGCTCAAAGTCGTGCTGACCACCATGGTCGGCGGGTGCCTCGCCGCAGCTAGCGCAAACGCCTTCAATTGCGTGCTGGACCGCGACATCGACGAACGAATGCGACGTACTCGTCGTCGTCCGCTGCCACGGCACGCCGTCGGTCCGTTCGGTGCGACAGTATTCGGAATGATCTTGGCGATTGCAGCGACGCTGTGGCTGGGCTATCTCGTCAATTGGCTGTCCGCGGCGCTCGCAGTGGGCGCGAACGCGTTCTACGTCGGGGTTTACACACTTTGGCTGAAGCGACGCACCCCGCAGAACATCATCTGGGGCGGCATCGCGGGCTGCTTTCCACCACTGATCGGCTGGACAGCGGTGACCGGGAGCTTGGCGCTCACTCCGTTCATCATGTTCCTCATCGTGTTCTTCTGGACTCCGCCACACACCTGGGCGCTCGCGATGCGCTATCGGGAGGACTACGCGGCGGCGAATGTCCCGATGCTGCCAGTTGTGCGATCAGCTTCGGCGGTAGCTCGACAGATCCTGATGTACTCGGTCGTGACGGTGCTGGTATCGCTGGCCCTCTGGCCGGTTGCTGACACCGGCTGGCTCTATCCAACGGTCGCACTGATCACTGGGATTGCGCTGGTGTGGCAATCCTGGCAGCTGCTGTCTCGCGCACGTCGGGGCCTGACCGACGCGGCACTGAAGCCAATGCGGTTGTTCCACTGGTCGAACTCTTACCTCGCGCTGGTCTTCGTCGCGGCCGCGGTAGACACACTGTTGCGCTGAGGCGCTTGACGAGCATGAGGGTCACCGGCCAAGCGAGTCGGCCATCCGGCGCTGCAGCGGCGGCACGGCTGCAATGATGCGCAGGACGGTGCGGAACGCGCCGCGAGCAAACCGGTTGGCCGAGCCGGTCTGCCGCGCGTTGCTGAGCGACCGTTTCACTGCGGCGAAGCCGTAGTCGCGCATCCGCTCCTCGTACTCGTGCAGCGCCGGTACCAGCTCGCGCTCCCCGGATGCGACTGCTATCAACTGACGACGCAGCAGGTCTGCGTCGCGCAGGGCCGTGTTGGCGCCGATGCCGGCCATTGGCGTCATGTTGTGAATGGCGTCGCCGAGCAGGGTGACCCGCCCGGTCTGCCATGGGCCCACAGGGGTCGAGCTGCGGACCCGAAGCGCATTCACAGTCGCCGGGTCAGACCCGCCGATCAACTCACGCAGTGCCGGCGCCCAGCCGGTGATCCGGTCGAGCACCATTTCCTGCAGGCCAGTTCCGTTCAGCGTCTCGGTATTCGCCGGGAAGCGACTTGCCGCGTCGGCGTACGCCCAGAAGGTGTAGGCGGTTGCGTTGTCGAGCAGGAAGCCGGGCGGCGCGGTGTCATCGACGATGGTCTTCCGGTCGGGCTGCCAGACCGCTGTGAACAGGAAGCCGCTGGTGGCCGGGATGACGATATTGGCGTCTTCGCGGAGGGTGCGCGGCAGATCGGCTCCGTCCAGGCGGTGCTTGCCGGCGACGGCCAGGATGCCGGTGTCGATCCGCTCCGCGTGGGGGAGTAACTGCTGTCGTACGCGGGAATTGGCACCGTCGGCGCCGATCAGTATGTCGGCCGTGGCGGACGTGCCGTCGGAGAAGTGCGCGATGACGCGCTGGTCGGCGCCGATCTCGTATCTTTCGAAGGCCTTGCCGAGGCGCACGACATCGTCTAGGTCGGTCAGCAGCACCTCGCGCAAGCTGATCCGGCTGGCGCCGTAGTGAGTATCGGCCGGGCTGGCTTCGGGCAGGATCTCAGTGCCGGCAAACCGCAGCAGGTCTTCCAGCTGTTCGGTGGCGAAGCCGAAGCCCCCGTCATTCACCGAGACGGAGTCGAGGAACTGCTGCCAGACGGCGGGTGGCAGACAGTCGTGAAGCGCGCGGCTGCCGTGCGGGTTGATATGGATGCGGTAACCCTGCAGCCAGTCGGTGCGGGCCTGGGTGCGCTCATAGACGGTTACCGGTATTCCGTCGCGGCGCAACCCCTGCGCCAGGCAGAGACCGCCGATGCCGCCCCCGATGATCATGACGTCGAGCTTCTGGGGAGTAATCATGCACTCAAGTCTCATGTGGACGCAGTACTTTGTCAAGTAAATACCTGATTAACTCAGGTGATGAGATGATTATGTTAGGGTGACCTCTATGAACCCACCCCGTCGGTCTCCCCGTGATCAGGAGCGCAAGCGCGACCCCGAACGCACCCGCGAGCGCATCCTCGACGCTGCGGTGGTCGAGTTCGGCGAGCACGGATTCGCTGGCGCTCGGATCAGCGCGATCGCCCGCAGGGCAGGCGTCAACGAGCAGTTGATCTCGTACTATTTCGACAGCAAGGAGGGCCTTTACCGGGCGCTCCAGCAGCGCTGGCAGATGATCAGTGCCGACGCGAGCCGGCCCGAGCTATCGATAGCCGACGTGGTCGCCGCGTTTCTACGGCTCAACGTCGAGCAACGATCGTTCGCTCGACTGCTCGCTTGGGATGGCTTGGCCCACACCGACAGCGACGCAGCAGAGCCGGACCCGTACTTCACCGAGATGGTCGAGGAGCTGCTGCGCCGGCAGCGCGCAGGCGAACTGGCCGACGACTTGGATCCGGCGTACGTGCTCCTAGTGCTCTTCGCTGCTGCACTCGCCCCTACCGTGATTCCGCAGATCGCTCGGCGGCTCACCGGCCTGCCTGCCGACTCACATAGGTTTCAGGAGGCGTACGCCGAGCAGCTGCGACGTGTCGTCGAACGGCTGGCCGACTAGCGCGGCCTGATCGTTTCCGTCGAGTTCCGGGTCGCAGCCTCAACGAATGCCCGGAAGATGCCGTGCTGGATCGGGTCAGTGTCGGCGAAGTCCTCGAGATGCCACTGCACGCCCAGATACCAGCCCACATGATCGGCGAGTGTGACCGCCTCGATGGTGTCATCAGCTGCGTGGGCTGCAGCCACCAGTTTGTCGCCAAGAACGGCAATGCATTGGTGGTGCGAGCAGGAAATGGTGATCCGATCATCGGCGACGACTTCGCGTAGCGGCGACTCGTCGTCCAGTTCGATGTCGTGCACAAAGTTCTTGTGGTGTCGGCCGATCTCCTCGGTCATGTCCTGCACCAGGGTGCCGCCGAGCGCCACATTGACCACCTGGTTCCCACGGCAGATCGCGAGCAGCGGAATCCTGTCCGCGATGGCCCAGCGGGCCAGCGCGAGGTCGAAGGCATCTTGAGTTTCGTCCACGTTGTACAGCGTCGGGTGGGGCTGCTCTCCATACCAACGTGGAGACAGGTCCCCGCCGCCAGGAAGCAGGATGGCATCCGCCATCCATAGCCGCTGTTGCAGCCTGTCGAAATGAGGTTTTCCCATTGCTGTGGGATGGACTACCAGAGGTTCGCCGCCCGCCGCCCAGACGGCCTCGAGCAGCTTGGCTGCGGCGACTTCGGCTTCGTACCGCAGCGCACTCGCGTCTTGAGAGAACCGCGCCGGGATGATGACCACCGGGCGGGCGTTAAGGGGTCGCTCACCCATCTAGATCAGCCGGCCGTCGCCTCACCGACAACAGCAAGTTGGTGGTGGTCGCGATGGCCAGCGAAGCGCCGAGCAAGTGGAGGGCGACCAGCCAGATTGGCAATCCAAGCTGGTACTGGGCCATGCCGATTCCGCCTTGCCCCATCTCGACCAGCAGCAATAAAACCGTGGCCCTACTACGCAGCAGCAGAAGGCAGATCGCGCTCGCCGCGACGGTCGCATAGACCATGCCGCTGTGCAGGTGCGTAAGCAGTAGCCCATCCAGCCCGTTGCGCGGCGCATTCTCGTCGCCAGCGTGTGGTCCGCTGCCGGTTACCAGCGTGCCGAGCCAGACAGTCAGCCACATCAGAACAAAGGTGACCCGAGTCGCAATGACCGACAGACCCGATGCAGCTGTCGGTGAGAAGTGCCAGGTCCTCCGCACCAGCCAAACTGCGAAGGAGATCAGAACCATCGACAACAACAGATGCAGCCCTACCACGTACGGGTTGAGCTGCGTGAGCACGGCGATCCCACCAATGACGCCTTGGAGCGGGATACCGAGCGCCAGACCGGCGGTCAACCAGCGCAGGTCGGATCGCGGCCGCCCATCCTCTCGGTACAGCAGGGCACTCACAAACGTGAGCGCGGCCGCGATGACCAGAACGAGAGTGAACAGCCGGTTCCCGAACTCGATCGCTCCGTGGATGCCGAGCTGCGGATGCGAGACGTAGGAGTCCTCGGTGCATCTGGGCCAGGTCGGGCATCCCAGCCCCGAGCCGGTCAGCCGGACCAAACCGCCGGTCACCACGATGAGGATGTTCATCACCAAGGAGACGACCGCCCACCGCCGCAATGCGTACGGCCCACGCACGACCCGTAGCACCATGGAGCGCAGTCCGCCGCTCCGGGCCACTTCGGCCTCAGGCGGCAGCTGCTTCACGACGTCCATCGAAAGCCCTTCCATGCGGCGAGGCCAGCGGCCAAGAGCCAAGCTAGCAAGACCAGCACCGGCCAGCCCAGAAGTTGCCCGTTCGCTGCAGCTCTCAGCCCTTCGCCCAGTGCTGCGGTTGGTAGCACCTCGATCACCGGACGCAGCGCGGCGGTATAGCGCTCCAGAGGAATGACCAGCGCTCCGCCGATCACCAAGATCACGTAGATCAGATTGGCAAGGCCTAGCGTGGTCTCCGCGCGGAGTCGACCAGCGAGCAGCAAGGCGAGACACACGAACGTCGCCGCTGCCAAGATCACCAGGATCACCGCCAGTCCGGCGGAGAGGGGTGTGAACCTGGGTCGCCAGCCGAGGCCAAGGGCAGCACCGGCCAAGATCACCAGCTGGCCGAGCATGATCATGATCACCGCGAGGGCCTTGCCGGCGAGCAATCCTGGCTTGCCCAAGGGCGTCGTCGCCAACCGTTCAAGCACTCCGTAGCGCCGCTCGAAGGCCGTGCTGATCGCTACCGAGGTGAAGGCTGAGGACCACACCGCCAGCGCGAGTACCGATGGTCCAAGCAACTCGAGACTGCCGATCGAAGAGCTGGCGAACCGGCCGGCGATCAAGATTGCCAGCGGGATCACCAATGCCAGCAGCAATTGCTCGGCGTTGCGGATGAGAAGCCGCGCCTCGGTGAGTCCGTGCCGGATGATCCTCTTGGCAGGTGGCGCCGGCGCGGGGTCGGGGGAGAGGTCCAGCGCTGTCACGAGGTTGCCCTGGCCCTGGTATGGGTGAGAAAGACGCTCTCCAAACTTCCTCCGGACTTCGTGAGCTGGCGCACCGTGCCGGAGATCGCGACTCGGCCGCGATCGACGATGAACACCTGGTCGGCGAGAGCTTCGGCCTCGTCCATGGCATGTGTGGTCAGCAGCATGGTGACACCGTTGGCGCGCAGCTCCCGCAGCAGAAGCCAGGTGGCGCGACGAGCGTGCGGGTCCATGCCGGCTGTCGGTTCGTCGAGGAAAACCAGCTCGGGCCGCCCAACGAGCGCACCCGCCAGGTTGACTGCTTGTTGCTGGCCGCCAGAGAGGCGGCGGTACGGCGTTTTGGCGCAGTCGGTGAGCCCTAGCCGCTCGATCAGCGCCGGCACCGGCAGAGGATTGGCGTACAGACCGGCGAGATAGCGCAAAAGCTCGACTGTCCTGATCCCTGACCAGGAACCGGCGCTCTGCGGCATCAGCCCAATGCGTCCGGCGAGCATCCGGGAACCGGCTGGCAGCCCCAGCACTCTGGCTGTTCCCTCGGACGGCCGGATGAGGCCCGTACAGCAGCGGATGAGTGTTGTTTTGCCCGCGCCGTTCGGGCCGAGAACTGCGGTCAGCGCGCCGCTCTCGGCCTCCAGCGCAAGTCCGTCGAGAACAGTGCGGCTACCGAATCTGACGGCCAAGTCGTCTACCCGCACAGCGCTGTCGGGACTGGGCACCGATGAATTCTAGACCGGCTTACTGGGCGGTTCGGCACACGCCGGCCACCGCCCTTCGACGAGCTCAGGGCGCAGATGGTCCAAGGATGGTGCGCGAGAGATAGGGGTTGCGGAAGACTCCACGCGGGTCGTACGCCTCGGCAAGCCGGCGGAAATCTGCAAGTCAGCGGATCGTTGCCCGGCGTCACATGCAGCTTCTCGGCGGCGGCTCGCGCGCCGAACAGCTCATCCGGCAACCCCGCCCACGCGTCATCCTCCACACGCGACTTGACCCAGAGCATGTCGACATCGTCGCCGGCGAAGTCGGTGATCGCGCTGACGCTGTAGCCGGCGCCCATCACCTCCTGGAACGAGCTGGTCAGCTGGTCCCACGGCAGGTGTTCGTAAACGACCTGGCGTACCTCGAAGGTCGGCTCGATCGCGAGCGTGAGCTCGGTTGCTACACCGAGCGCGCCCAGGTGCACCACAGCTCCTGCGAACTCCGGCGAGGTGTGATCGATCCGCACCTGATCGCCGCCGCCGGGATCAAGCTCATGCCGGTCACCGCAGAGGCCAACGACTGATTGGCGTTGCCGGACCCATGTGTCGCGGTCGATGCGGACACCGAGGGTCGCTCACTTTCCGGCGGAGAGGATATCGGCGAGGTCGTACTTGACCGGCTCCTCTAGCTGCTCATACGTGCAGGAGCGGGGATCTCGATCAGGTCGCCAGCGGTTGAACTGGGCGGTGTGCCGGAAGCGATCACCCTCCATGTGCTCGTAACGGACCTCGACGACTAGCTCGGGTCGCAGTGGGATGAACGAAAGGTCCTTGTTTGCGTTCCACCGGCTGAACTCGGAGCTGCGCGGCGTTCGGGTACCTTCCTCCTGCGTGCCCCACGCCCATGGATGATCATCGAAGGTGGTGACCAGCGGTTGCAGCTCGGCGAAAAGCTCCTTGCGGCGGGCGGCTGGAAAGGCGCCGATCACTCCGACACTGGCCAACTCGCCGGAGTCCTTGTAGAGACCGAGCAGCAGCGATCCGATGCTGTCCGGCCCGCTCTTGTGCACTCGATAGCCGGCGACGACGCAGTCCGCGGTGCGCTCGTGCTTGATCTTGAACATGGTGCGCTTGTCCGGCTGGTAGGTGCCGGAGAGCGGCTTCGCCACGACGCCGTCCAGCCCGGCGCCTTCAAACTGGGAGAACCATTGCACTGCCAGATCGTGGTCACGGGTTGCCGGTGTGAGATGAATCGGTGCTTTGGCGCCAGCCAAGGCCTCCTCCAGCGCGGCCCGACGTCGCTCGAAGGGTTGGTTGCTGAAGTCGGTGTCATCCAACGCCAGAAGGTCGAAGGAAATGAAGCTCGCCGGCGTCTGGATCGACAGCAGCCTGACCCGGCTGGCAGCCGGGTGGATGCGCTGTTGCAGCACCTCGAACTCGAGCCGATCGCCGACGACGACGATGATCTCGCCGTCAATGACACATTTGTCGGGCAGATTTGCTTTGACGGCCTCCACGATTTCGGGGAAGTAGCGAGTCATCGGACGCTCGTTGCGGGAGCCAATCTCGACCTCATCCCCGTCGCGGAACACGATGGATCGGAATCCATCCCACTTGGGCTCATAGCTGAAGTCGCCCTCTGGAATGCGGGGCACAGCCTTGGACAGCATGGGCGCAACGGGCGGCATCAGGGGGAGCTGCATGCTGGCCATTGTCACCCACGGCGTCCTGGCGGCCGGAGCTGACCGTCAGTGCCGGATGAAAGGCTGAGGGCATGTCAGATCCAACCTTCGCGGTGCCTGATGCGGTCTTGGACGATCTTCGGGCGCGATTGCAGAACATCCGTTGGCCTTCAGTTGTGGCAGGCCAAGGGTGGGCGAGGGGAACGGATCTCGACTACCTCCGCCCGCTTGTTGAGCACTGGCGGACCGGTTTCGACTGGCGCGCGCAGGAATCCGACTTCAGTCGTTTCACTCACGAACGCGTGCAGGTCTCGGGTCTTTCACTTCACCAGATCCACGAGCGCAGCACGGACCCGAATGCGCTTCCAGTCGTGTTGTTGCATGGCTGGCCCGATTCCTTCCTGCGCTACATCAAGGCGCTGCCGCTGCTCGACAATTTCCATCGCGTCGTGCCCTCTCTTCCCGGATTTGCCTTCTCTGAGCCGCCGACCAGCCCGGGTTGGTCGGCGATGCGGATGGCCGACGCCATCGCTGGGTTGATGACGGCCAACGGCTACGACCGCTTCCTCGTCTCTGGTGGGGATGTGGGTTCCTCGGTCGGGGAGCAGCTGGCCCGGCGCCATCTTGATCGGGTCATTGCGCTCCATCTCACGGACGTGCCGTATACGCATCTGTTCTCGGTGGATCCGGGCGAGTTGACCGAGGCTGAGCGGGCATATCTCGCTGCTGGACAGAAATGGCAGATGAGTGAAGGCGCGTACGCGCTGATCCAGTCCACCAAACCCACGACCGTGGCCGTCGGACTAGCTGATTCGCCGGCCGGACTGGCCGCGTGGATCGTTGAGAAACTTCATTCCTGGAGTGACTGTGACGGTCGGTTGGAGCTGCGCTTCAGCCGTGATGAGGTCCTGACATGGGTCACCCTCTATTGGGTCACGAACACCATCGGGTCTTCGTTCTTGCCCTACGTCGAGTACGTTCCGGGCGCCGACGACAAGGTCACAGTGCCGACTGGAGTGACGATCTTCCCCAAGGACCTGGTGTCGGCGCCTCGGGTATTCGCCGAGCGCTTCTTTCAGATCGTTCGGTGGACTGAGCTGCCGACGGGTGGCCATTTCACGGCATGGGAGGAACCCGAAGCCTTCGCCCGCGAGCTGACAGCCCTGGCGCAAGAAGTCAACAAGTGCTGAACGCAATCGCTATCGAGAACTACCGGTCCCTGCGCGACCTGCGGCTGCCCCTGGAGCAGCTCAATGTGATCACGGGAGCAAACGGCACTGGCAAGTCCAGCTTCTATCGCGCGCTCCGACTGCTCGCCGACTGCGCCTCGGGTCGAGTTATTTCGTCACTGGCCCGCGAAGGCGGGCTCGAGTCGGTCCTCTGGGCCGGTCCCGAGCATCTCGGAGCGGCGGTCCGCTCAGGTCGGCATCCCGTTCAGGGCACAGTACGGTCGGGCCCGATAAGTCTGCAGCTCGGCTTTGCGTCTGACGACTTCTCGTACCTAATCGATCTTGGGCTGCCGACTCGAGACGAGAGGTCGGCGTTCAACCTGGATCCCGAGATCAAACGCGAAGTGGTCTGGAGTGGACCGGTGATGCGACCGGCCAGTGTGCTGGTCAGGCGGAAGCGTGCGCTCGTCGAGCTCCGCGACACCGATTCGTGGCAAAGCTTCGAGGGTTCGCTGCGGCCGTACGAGAGCGTGTTGACCGAGGTGCTGGATCCGGTACGCGCGCCAGAGCTGGTGGCAGTCCGGGAACAGATCCGCGGGTGGCGGTTTTACGACCAGTTCCGAACCGACGCCGACTCTCCGATTCGCCAGAGCCAGATCGGCACCCGCACGCCCGTGCTCGACGCGGATGGCCGAGATCTCGCAGCCGCGCTGCAGACCATCATCGAGATCGGCGACGCCGACGCGCTGCATGGCACGATCGATGACGCTTTCCCGGGTTCCCGGCTCGAGGTGCTGGAAACGCGCGGGCGCTTCGATCTCGAGCTGCGGGCCCATGGTCTACTGCGGCCGCTGAGCGCAGCCGAGCTCTCCGACGGCACATTGCGCTACCTGTTGCTGGTCGCTGCCTTGCTGAGCCCGCGACCGCCTTCGCTGATGGTGCTGAACGAGCCAGAAACGAGCCTGCACGCCGATCTCATCCCCGCGCTCGCCCGCCTCATCGCTCTCGCAAGTGCCTGCACCCAGATCGTTGTGGTGACTCACGCCCGAGAGCTCGTAGCCACCCTGTCAGCGACGGGCGCTCAAACGTTGTCCCTGGTCAAGGAGTTCGGCGCGACGACACTCGAAGGAGTCGCACCGTTGCAGCAGCAGGCATGGAACTGGGGTTCTCGCTGAACGTAGTCACGCGAAGATTGACTTCGTGGCCGATTCCGCAGCCATTCCGCTCGTCGGCCGTGCTAACGAGCTCGACTGAGTAAGCCGCGATCGAACGCGCCCACAGTGCGATGGGTGGCACGCTGCTATTGGCGGGGGAGGAGGGCATCGGAAAGTCCTGGTTCGCGGCGGAGGCCCTGGTTCTCGCACGCCGGCGTGGTTTCCTGACGCTCAACGGGACTGCGTACGCGGTGCACACCGACATCGCCTACGCCCCGGTGCTCGAGGCGGTCGGGCCGTTCCTGACAGGCCTGCCGGCGGGTCGCCTTGGGCAGTTGGTGAGGGGTTGGCTGACCTAAGTCGGCTTTCGACAATCTCGCCACTGCCGGCGCGGCTGGGAGACCCGGCGCTGGAGCGCACGCGCCTCTTTGAGGCGGTCGCTCGTCGGGTAGAACGAATCGCGGCCGAACACCCTCTTGCGCTCTGGATCGACGACCTGCATTGGGCAGATCACCTTCCCTGGATCTGGTGCATTACCTGGCTCGAGGACTTACCGATCAGCCGGTCTTGCTGCTCGGTACGACGCGGCCGTACGGCGCCTCAGGAAGCCAAAGCCCGACTTCGCTGGGCTGAAGTGGCTGTCGGCAATTTGGACGGCAACGGAGGCGGCTTGAGGCCCGCGCAGCCCTGATCGCCTTTGATCGACTGGGTGCCCGTCCGCTCGCAGACCGGGCCCGTAGGCTGCTGCGGGATCTGGGCGAGCGATCCATGCCGCCGCATCGCGCCGTGACCGGTGAGCTGTCGGATCGAGAGCTGCAGGTTGTCCGGCTGGTGGCGGAGGGCCTGAGCAACGGTGAGATTGCCGATCGCCATTTACATCAGTCCCAGGACCGTTACCACGCATCTCCAGCACATCTATCAGCGGCTCGGTCTTGCCTCCCGGCCGGCGTTGATCCGGTGGGCGATGGATCGCGGCCTGATGGCCGACAATACGTAGGCCAGGCCGGACAAATACGTAGCCATAAGGATATGGGCAAGCCAGTCTCGTGGGGCACGCTAGCCGGAAGTGACGAACATGCGCTGGTGGAAGGAACGTCCAGATGACCATGACGAGCATCGAACAGGTGCGATGGCTGGCTGAGGTCAGGATCGACGCCAGCGCGCTGGTAGGACAGAAGGCGGCAACGCTCGCCATGTTGAAGCAGGCCGGATTCCTGATCCCCGATGGCGTTGTCTTGACGACCGAGGCGCTCGCCCATGCGTTGACGGCGGCAGGACTGGATGACAGAGCAAAGCAAGCGGATATCGAGGCTTTGCGGCTGCCTGACGAACTGACGCAGGCACTTGCCGTCGCGGTCGATCGGCTCCACAGTGACCGGCTCGCGGTGCGGTCCTCAGGGGTTGACGAAGACCTGCTGGACACTTCGTACGCCGGGCAGTACGAGACAGTGCTGAACGTGCCAGTCGCAGATGTGGCAGCCGCCGTACGCCACTGCTGGGCGTCGGCCTTCAGCGAGCAGGTCAATACCTATCGCCGGGGGCATCAAGGCGCGGGTCAGGTTGCCATGGCGGTGCTCATCCAGCCCATGGTTGAGGCCGACGCGGCGGGGGTTGCCTTCAGCGCCGACCCGATCACCGGCGACCGCAACACCTGCGTCATCGATGCGGTGCGGGGCCTCGGCGATCGGTTGGTGTCCGGACAGGCGTCGCCCGATCACTGGCTGGTTCGCGGAATGCAAGCCCGCTGTCAGTCAGCGCCCGAGGGCGCAATCGACGCCAAGGTGGCACTCGACGTGGCGCAGCTCGTGCGCCGCGTGGCGGCTCACCAGCAGGCGCCGCAAGACATCGAGTGGGCCCGGGCCGGCAGCGAGGTCATGCTGCTCCAGGCCCGTCCGATCACCGCGCTACCGGAGCAACCCATCGAGCCGGTGCCGGTTTCGGTGGACGTACCGCACGGTTATTGGCAACGCGAGGCGAGCCATGTTCCGAGGCCATGGACGCCAATGAGCCTCTCGGTCGCGTTCGGTGATCCGCGTAACCAGGCCCTCCGGCGGCTGTTCGCCGAATTCGGACTGCTGGCTGAGGCTCTTGAGTTCCGCCAGATCGGCGGCTGGAAGTACAGCAGGCTGGTGCCGCTCGGCGGCAAGGATCGGCCCGCGCCGCCGGCATTCCTCATGCCGCTGCTCATCCGGCTGGTGCCGGCAATGCGCCGTCGCATCGCGACGTCAGTGGCGACCATTCGGACGGACCGGCCGAGCCGCCTCGTCGAGCAGTGGTACGAGGAGTGGCAGTCCGAACTGATGAGCAGCATCGTTCAACTTCGAGATGCCGATCTTTCAGGCATGGGCGATCCAGAGCTGGCTGCGGACGCCGATCGAGCCCTGGAGCTGTTGCGGCGTGGGATCGACATCCATTTCACGCTGCACGGTGCCCTGATGCCGATCCTTGCGGAACTTGCTTTCCTAAGCCATGAGCTGCTCGATTGGTCGGATCAGAATGCCCTCGAGCTGCTGGCCGGCCTGTCGAGCACCTCGACACAGCCGGCGCACCGGCTCGCTCAGCTCGCTCGGCTGGCAGCGGCTCGGCCAGCCGTCTCGCGTCTGCTGGTAGCCGTTGACGATGACACCGCCACCCGGCTAGCCCTAGCCGATCCTGAGTTCGCGGCGGCCTTCGACGACTACCAGCGAGAGTTCTCCTGCCGGGCGCTGCGATACGAGATCGCCGAGCCCTCCCTGGCGGAGACCCCCGAGCTGACTTTGCGCCTGCTGGCCGACCAGGTGGCCCGCGGCTACGATCCGGCCGCCGAGGCGGTGGCTCTCGCGCACCGCCGCGACGCAGCGAGAGAACGTGCCCGAGCCGTCCTGGCAGAGCGATCTCCCGCAGAGCGGGAGCGTTTCGAACGTGTCCTTGCCCGGGCGGAACGCGCCTATCCGGTCCGGGAGGACAATGAGTTCGTCACGGCAAGCGTGCCGCTTGCCCTGATGCGGTATCGGCTGCTGGAGGTCGGTCGGCGGCTCGTGGATCGCACGCAGCTCAACCGCTCCGCCGACGTCTTCTTCCTGACCTGGGAAGAGGCTCGGTCAGCCCTTCTCAATGGTGATGATCGAAGGGCATTAGCGACGCGCCGCCGCGGAGAGCTGGCGTACGTCGAGCATCATCCGGGGCCCGTTAGCTACGGGAAGGAGCCCGGTCCGCCGCCTTCCTTTCATGCGCTGCCGACCGAGGCCAGACTGATGATGAAGGCACTGGTTTGGTACATGGACCGGGTGCTGGAGACGGCGCCGTCAAACCGCGAGCAGCAAGGCGATGGTGACATGCTCACCGGGATCCCGGCCTCGCCCGGCCGGTACACGGGACGGGTCCGCCTGATCAAGGACGAGTCAGAATTCGACCGGTTGCAGCCTGGTGACGTCCTGGTGTGCCCGATTACGTCGCCCGTGTGGTCGGTGCTGTTCCCGAGCATCGGAGCGCTGGTGACCGACACCGGCGGAGTCCTGTCCCACCCCGCGATCATTGCCCGCGAATATCAGGTACCCGCGGTCGTTGCAACTGGCAACGCCACCGAGCTGCTGCGAGACGGGCAGCTGGTCACAGTTGATGGCAGTAGCGGCTCGATCCACCTCCGGTCGTGACCGCATCCGCCGAGACAGTCCTCGGGACCGACGAGCCGCTGAAATACCTGAATGAGGCGGTGGCTGCAGCTGCCGCGCTGCCGAGCCGCCCTACGCCTCGGCATGCTCTACCAACTTGATGTGGCAGCTGTCACCAGGCAGGAACTGGCGGCCGCATGTGGCATCGAGGCGCGTGGGGGCCGAGCGTCTGCTGCACGCTCTTGCAGGTCTCGGACTTGTGGAGCTCTACGCCGGTGGCGCCGACTGCTCCCCGAGCTGTCTGGGACAACCTGGAGGTCGCCGTTCGGGAAGGCAGTCCGATGGTGCGCGCCGATACTGTCGACGGCGCCGCCTCCTTCTATCCGGACGTCGTTGGCAACCTCGGGACAATGCTTGCTGCGGTCGCCCCGCGTGCGGCGTTTCTGCTGCCTGCTGCTACGCACGTGCTGGACCAGGCGCGGGAGCTGCGCCATGGAGCATCGCCTACGCCATCCGTCACTCGAGCTGCGTTGTGACGCGATAGATCTGCCGGCAATCGTGCCGGCTACTCGTCAGGCTGTGATCGAGGCAGGTCGAGGTCGGCAGTTCGATTTCGTGCCGGGTGACCTTTTCGAAGTTGACCTTTCCGCGACAGATACGACTTGGCGATCGCTGGGAACATCTGCCACCTCTTCGACGAGGCGCCAACCGGCGACTGCTGAGCATTCTGTGCGGGCCCTGACCCCCGGCGGGACGCTCGCCATCGCCGACATCGTGCCGGACCAGGGATCGGGATCCCGATCTGCCGGGCTGTACGAGCTGGGCCTTCACCATGCGGACTGGCAGCGGCGGTGTTCACTGGCTCAAGGCGTATCGAGAGTGGCTCGCCGGTGCGAAATTCCAGCCGCTCGAAATCCAGGAGCTGGTCGATGATCCTCCGTTGAGATTGATCATTGCTCGCAAGGCCGGTGGGAGTCGCTGAGCGCTGCGTCCCAGACTAAGGCGAGCCTTATTTGAACGCGTCCGTTGAATTAAGGCACACTGGCGTTGTGAAAAACTACCAGCGGGTCACTTCAAGTGCCGCTGGGGTTCCCCAGAGCGCGGAGACCGACGCCTCTACGCGCCAGCGAGTGGCCAGTTCCATCCTCGAGCACGGGCCCTCGACTGCCGCGGAGCTGGCCGAGCGGCTGGGGTTGACCCCAGCGGCAATTCGTCGGCATCTCGACGTGCTGCTCGCAGCCGGCCATGTCGAGGCACGCGAGCAGCGCATTTACGGTGCCCGCGGCCGCGGCCGACCGGCAAAAGACTTTGTGCTGACTGACGCCGGACGTTCAGTGTTCTATACCGCGTACGACGATCTTGCTATCGAGGCCCTGGAGTTCCTGGCAACAACGTCAGGCCCAGATGCCGTGACGCGCTTTTCAGAGGCGAGGATGGCCCAGAGCGAGCAGCTTTACAAGGAGCGGATCGCAAGCGCCGGACCGGACAGCACACCGGCTCAAGCTCTCGCAGCCGCCTTGTCCGACGATGGATACGTGGCGTCGACTCTCCCGTCGGCGATCGGGGAACAGCTGTGCCAGCATCACTGCCCAGTGGCGCATGTTGCCGAGCGCTTCCCGCAGATCTGCGAGGTTGAGACCGCCGCATTCTCTCGGCTCCTTGGTGTTCACGTGCAGCGCCTCGCCACCATCGCACACGGCGATGGCGTCTGCACGACGCATGTTCCCCACGTCCGCAAGACAACGACCGATATGACCACATCCGAAAGGCCATGATCATGACCCAAACTCAGGATCCCACTGTTACCCGACCGGTTGGCACCGGCCAGACCCAAGATCAACATCTGGCTGCCCTCGGTCACTATGAGTGGGGCTGGGCCGATAGTGATGTTGCTGGAGCGTCGGCGCAGCGTGGCCTGACCCCTGAGATAGTCGCCAATATCTCCCGCCTCAAGAACGAGCCGAAATGGATGCTCGATCTGCGGCTCAAGGGCCACCGGCTCTTTGGCCGCAAGCCGTTGCCCACCTGGGGGGCCGAGCTCGGCGACATTGACTTTGACAACATCAAGTACTTCGTGCGCTCCACCGAGAAGCAGGCGACGTCGTGGGATGATCTGCCGGCTGACATCAAGAACACCTACGACAGGCTGGGTATCCCCGAGGCGGAGAAGGCACGATTGGTGGCTGGTGTGGCCGCTCAGTATGAATCAGAGGTGGTCTACCACAAGATCAACGAGGAGCTCGAGCGGCAGGGCGTGATCTTCCTCGACACCGATACTGGACTCAAGGAGCACGAGGATCTCTTCAAGGAGTACTTCGGCACCGTCATCCCGGTCGGGGACAACAAGTTCGCATCCCTGAATACCGCCGTCTGGTCCGGTGGCTCGTTCATCTACGTTCCCAAGGGCGTCCACGTTGATATCCCGCTGCAGGCCTACTTCCGGATCAATACCGAGAACATGGGCCAGTTCGAACGGACCTTGATCATCGTCGATGAGGGCGCGTACGTGCACTATGTCGAGGGCTGTACGGCCCCGATCTACTCCTCTGACTCGTTGCACTCCGCGGTAGTGGAGATCATCGTCAAGAAGAATGCGCGGTGCCGCTACACCACGATCCAGAACTGGTCGAACAACGTCTACAACCTGGTAACCAAGCGGGCCACCTGTGAAGAGGGTGCGACCATGGAGTGGATCGACGGCAACATCGGATCCAAGGTGACGATGAAATACCCGTCGGTCTATCTGATGGGAGAGCATTCCCGCGGCGAGACCTTGTCGGTCGCATTCGCCGGCGAAGGCCAGCATCAAGACGCGGGGTCGAAGATGGTGCACTGCGCGCCGCACACCTCCAGCTCGATCATTTCCAAATCGGTGGCTCGGGGCGGCGGTCGCACGTCCTATCGGGGTCTGGTCCAAGTGCAGGAGGGTGCGCATCATTCCGCCAGCACGGTGAGGTGTGATGCCTTGCTGGTCGACACCATCAGCCGCTCCGACACCTACCCCTACGTCGACGTACGCGAAGACGACGTGTCTATGGGTCACGAGGCGACAGTCTCGAAGGTGAGCGAGGACCAGCTCTTCTACCTGATGAGCCGCGGTCTTGCCGAGGACGAGGCGATGGCCTTGATCGTGCGTGGCTTTATCGAGCCCATCGCGCGTGAGCTTCCCATGGAATACGCGCTGGAGCTGAACCGGCTGATCGAGCTTCAGATGGAGGGGGCAGTCGGCTGACGCTCGCTGCCCATCCCACTCAAAGAATCAGGAAGAGACACCATCGACGTGACCGTGCTAGATGATGCCGCCGCACGCGTGGCCGAAGCCGCCGAGACCGACGGCAAGTCGGTTAGTCGCCTGCATCCAGCCGGGTCCTTCGACCTGGCCCACCACCCGGTACCCACGGGACGGGAGGAGGCCTGGCGCTTCACCCCGATCAAACGGCTCAAGGGCCTGCATGACGGGAGTTTCCTGCCCGGCGGGCAGGCCAGCGTTGACGTCCAGGTCCCGCCCGAGGTCGACGTGCAGCTGGTGGATCGGGACGATTCGCGGCTTGGCTCTGTCTACACACCCAATGACCGGGTCAGCGCACAGGCCTGGACCTCCTTCACGAAGGCCAGGGTGATCTCGGTGCCTGCTGGCGCCGAGCTCGACGAGCCTTTGGTTGTGACCGTCTCCGGTGACGGCAGCGACGCCGCAGTCTTCAATCACCTCTTTGTCGACATCGGCCCCAGCGCCCGGGCCACACTCGTCCTGCAGCATCGCGGCCACACTGTCCGGGCCGGCAATACGGAGATCAATGTGGGGGCCGGGGGCCAGCTGACGATGGTCTCGTTGCAGGACTGGGACGACGATGCGGTCCATCTCGCACACATGCACGCCAGGGTGGGTCGTGACGCTACCTATAAGCAGGCGCTGGTCAGCATCGGCGGCGATCTGGTCCGGATCTCCTCTTCTGTCGACTATGCAGGCGCTGGCGGAGAGGCCGAGATGTTGGGCCTGTATTTCGCCGACGCCGGTCAGCACTTGGAGCATCGGTTATTCGTCGATCACAACGCCCCGCACACCCGAAGCAACGTCGATTACCGTGGCGCGCTGCAAGGCGACGGTGCGCACACTGTCTGGATCGGCGACGTGCTGATTCGCAAGATTGCCGAGGGAATCCAGACCTACGAGTCCAACCGCAACCTGGTCCTCACTGACGGCTGCCGCGCCGACTCGGTACCAAATCTCGAGATCGAGACCGGCGAGATCGTCGGCGCCGGCCATGCATCAGCGACGGGGCGTTTCGACGACGAGCAGCTCTTCTATCTCCGCAGTCGTGGCATCGATGAGGCCGAGGCCCGCCGCCTGGTCGTCCATGGCTTCTTCGCCGACATCATTCGCAAGATCGGAGTTCCCGCGATCGAGGCTCAGCTGCTGAATGCCGTCGAGGCAGAGCTCGCGATCAATATTGGACTGCCTGTGTCCGAGGCAAGGGGGGCGACCCCATTGAACTCCCGCGGCGCGCGTAAGGAGCGTGCCCTGTGAGCGGCGAGTTCATCAGGGTCTGCTCCGTCTCCGATGTCGCCCCGGAGTCGGCCATACCAGTCGAGGTCGGCGGCAAGGACTTAGCCATCGTGCACAGCAACGGCAGCTTCTACGCGATCACCGATGAATGCTCGCACGCCTCGATTCCGCTTTCGGAAGGAGACGTCGGTGACGACGAGATCGAGTGCTATATGCACGGATCGCGTTTCGACCTGAGAACCGGCGAGCCGATCGGCCTGCCGGCGACCGAGCCGGTAGCGATCTATCGCTGCCGCGTCGAGGGCGACGATGTCCTCGTCGACATATCCGCACCACTCGATTCCCAGTCACTACGCACTACGCCAGAAATCCAGGAGTCCTGATCTATGTCCACTCTCGATATCCGCGACCTGCATGTCTCCGTTGACACCGAGTACGGGCCGAAGGAGATCCTGACCGGAGTCGATTTGACGGTCCGCAGCGGCGAGATTCACGCCATCATGGGGCCGAACGGGTCCGGCAAGTCGACGCTCGCGTACTCGATCGCCGGTCACCCGAAATACCACATCACCTCAGGCACCGTCACCCTCGACGGTCAAGACTTGCTGCCGATGACAGTGGACCAGCGAGCTCGCGCCGGCCTGTTCTTGGCCATGCAGTATCCGGTCGAGGTGCCCGGGGTGTCGGTGTCCAACTTCCTGCGGACCGCCAAGACCGCCCTCGACGGCGACGCGCCAAAGCTGCGTACCTGGGTGAAGGAAGTCAATGCGGCGATGGAACGGGTTCAGATGGATCCCGACTTCGCCAACCGGAGCCTCAATGAGGGTTTTTCGGGCGGGGAGAAGAAGCGACACGAGATCGTGCAGCTCGAGGTGTTGAACCCGCGGTTCGCAATCTTGGACGAGACCGACTCCGGGCTCGACATCGACGCACTCCGGGTCGTTGCCGCCGGCGTGAACCGCTTCGCCGCGCAAGGTGACCGCGGGATCATGTTGATCACCCACTACACCCGGATCCTGCGATACATCAAGCCGGATTACGTGCACGTCTTCGTGGCTGGTCGGGTAGCGGAACAAGGCGGTCACGAGCTCGCAGAGCGGCTCGAAGCCGAGGGCTACGACCGCTATGTACGCGCGGCAGCGGCTGCTGGGGCGGAGTAGAAATCATGTCGCTCGACGGTGGGCCGGAGTACCCGGACACCACAGATCTCACCGAAGCACCGGCGGGCAGCCTGGCGCTGGCCGAGGAGCCGATCGCCTTCGATATCGAGGCCATTCGCGCTGACTTCCCGATCTTGGAACGCACCGTCGGTGGAGAGCCGCTGATCTACCTCGACAGTGCCAACAGCTCGCAAAAACCGAGGGTCGTGGTCGAGGCGATCGAGGATCATTACCTCAACCACAACGCCAACGTCGCTCGTGCCATGCACATGCTAGGCGCGGAAGCGACTGAGGCCTTTGAGGGCGCGCGGGCTCAACTGGCACAGTTCATCGGTGCCCGGCGCTCAGAGGAAGTCGTGTTCACCAAGAACGCCTCCGAGGCGCTGAACCTGTGCGCGTACACGCTCGGAGCCTCGCTCCGACCGGGCGACGAGATCGTCATCTCGGTCATGGAACACCATTCCAACATCGTGCCGTGGCAGCTCCTGGCACAGCGCACCGGTGCTGTGCTGCGTTGGTTCGACGTGACAGATGAGGGCCGGCTGGACCTCGCGAAGGCAGCGGCCGAGGGTCTGGTAAACGAGCGCACCAAGATCATCTCAGTGGCCTACGTGTCGAATGTGCTCGGCACCGTCAACCCGATCAGTCAGATCGCCGCTCTCGGTCACGCGGTGGGTGCCACCGTGGTGGTGGATGCGTCGCAGGCCGTTCCGCAACTGGCCGTGAACATGGCTGATCTTGGGGCGGACCTGGTCGCCTTCACGGGCCACAAGATGGTTGGTCCTACCGGTATCGGAGTGCTCTGGGGACGCTACGAGGTGCTCGCCGCGTTGCCGCCGTTCCTCGGTGGTGGGGAAATGATCGAGGTAGTCACGATGGCCGGCTCGACGTATGCCCCGCCGCCGCACCGATTCGAGGCAGGCACCCCGCCGATCGCCCAGGCGGTCGGTCTCGCAGCCGCATCCCAGTACTTGAGCGCGATCGGGATGGCCCAGATCACCGCGCACGAACAGGAGATCACCGCGTACGCGCTGAAAGGCCTGCGAAGCCTCCGCGGCGTCAAGATACTCGGGCCGGACCGGCCGGTGGATCGCGGCGGTGCAGTGTCGTTCACACTGACCACCCCGGACGGGCAACCGATTCATCCACACGACGTGAGTCACCTGCTTGACTCGCGCGGCATTGCGGTGCGAGCCGGCCATCACTGTGCGCGACCGCTGCATGAGCGTTTCGGGGTGCAATCCTCGACCCGTGCCTCGTTCTACCTCTACACCACCCGTGCCGAGATCGATGCGTTGATCGAAGGTTTGGACTACACGATTGCTTTCTTCGGGGGGCTGCGATGAAGGTAGAGGACCTTTATCAGGAGATCATTCTCGATCACTACCGCTCCAAGCATCACAGCGGATTGCGCGAGCCGTACGAGGCCGAGGTTCATCACGTCAATCCCACCTGTGGTGACGAGGTGCGGCTCAGGGTCCACTTGGACGGCGACACTGTGAGTGATGTGTCCTATGAGGGCATGGGTTGCTCGATCTCCCAGGCGTCGACCTCGGTGATGACTGACCTCGTGATCGGCCACGACGTCGCGCACGGCTTTGATCTGTACGAGGAATTCTTGACCATGATGCAGAGCAAGGGTCAGATCGAACCCGATGAGGAGCGCCTCGAGGATGCGATCGCGTTCGCAGGCGTTGCCAAGTTTCCGGCCCGCGTGAAGTGCGCCTTGATCGGCTGGTCGGCCTTCAAGGACGCTGTCATCCGAGCCCAAAGCGCGAGTAGCTAAGGAGATGTGCCAATGAGCGAGACTCGCACCTACGACGATCTTTCGACCGATCCACCCGAGCCGGGAAGTCGGCCGTCGGATCTGGTTGCCGATGACCTTCCCGAGGTCGATCTTGAGCAGTCAGGGCAAGATGATCGGCCGTCGCTGGACGACATCGAAGAGGCACTCAAGGACGTTGTTGATCCGGAGCTCGGCATCAACGTGGTCGATCTTGGGCTGGTCTATGGGTTGCACCTTGAGGACGACGATTCGTTAACCATCGACATGACGCTGACCTCAGCCGCGTGTCCGCTGACCGATGTGATCGAGGATCAAACTCAGACCGCGCTCGAGGGACTCGTTGATCGATGGGTGATCAACTGGGTCTGGATGCCCCCGTGGGGCATGGAGATGATCACTGACGACGGCCGCGACCAACTCCGCGCTCTGGGCTTCAACGTCTGAGCGCTTCGGACTGGTGGTCCGGTTCGGGAAGGCGCTGCCACCACGCGCAGAAACTTCGTGGTGTTCTTGGCGGCACGTTGGTGTTCGGCGTGCGTTGGGTTTCAAGCATCTTGGGTTTCTGCGCGTGGTGGAAGCGCCTCCCTGGACCTCCTTATAGAGAGCGCTCAGACGTGTAGCTGAGTGCGGTTGGGCGCTCCTCGGCGGTGATCGTCTCCTGCTGGTCGCGGCTGAGAGGATGTGGGCGTGGGCCGCGTCGATTACTACAACGATCCTGGGCGCGCAGCCGGCCAACAGCATGGTGCCGTCGGTGACAGTCGCGGTACGCGATGAAGCGGGACGAATTCTGCTGATCCACAAGATCGACAACGACTCATGGGCACTTCCCGGCGGAGCGTTGGACCTTGGCGAATCGGTCGCTGGTGCCGCGGTGCGCGAGGTCGTAGAGGAAACTGGCGTCATCGTTGAGCTGACTGGGCTCGTCGGCATCTATAGCGACCCCTCCCATGTCATGGCATACGACGACGGCGAAGTTCGACAAGAGTTCTCCGTCCTCTTGCATGCCCGCCCGATCTCCGGTGAGCCGCGACCGGACGACACTGAGACCAAGGCTGCGCAGTGGGTTGATCTCTCCGACCTGGAGACGCTCAAGATCTACCCAGCCATGCGTCGGCGCATTGACGACGCGATCGCCGGGCACCCGGAGCCGCAGATCGTCTGAGCAGTCCCGCGATCGTGCGAACGCCCGGTCAAGCGTTGGCGAGAGTTTCGTCCAGCCAGGCAGTGCCATTGCGTAGTAGGTGGCCGCCCGCAGATATGCTGTACGGGCGCTCACCTCATTGCCGGATTTCGCGGATTTCTCGGCTATCGTGCCCACCCGCTCTGCGGTCGCGATCCGCTCTCCGCACCAACTGTCCGCATCTCCGTCGACGACGCGATCGGCAGTCGCCATCATCTCTCCGATGTCCCCGGCTCCGTAATGTACGCCGCCCAGCGCACACTCGAACTCGAAGTTGAATTGCTCATGATCGAAAAACTTCCGCGCCATCCTCGCTCTTCAGTCAAAGCCAATTTTGCGCAGCTTTCTGGCGGTTCGCACAGGGCGCAAATCTTACGAAGCAGGCGATAGATAATTGTCGACAATCGGACCTAAGGCTGGGCTGCGACGGCTGGTCATAGCGGCCTTCGTTCCTTCAGTGATCAACGCGCTGCTGGGCCGGTCAGCGACATCACCAACCGCCTGCTTGATGATTACGTCGAGTCGCTCGACCTTGCCGCGCACCTCGCCGAGCCGATGCCGATCGCTGTGCTCGGCCCTAACCGAGATCCGAAAGCGTTTCCAGTGGCCGACAATCCGCCAAGCCGGGGAGTTGGTGTACGCCGACAACTTCAACGTGCGGCTCCTGGATTCTCTCCCTGTCGCCACATCTTGAGCGAAACAGCAAAGGTTTGCATCCAGGAAATTGACTCGCGGCGGGAGTACCTCGCCGCTTGCCTTCAAAGCATGATGACGATCTTCATGGTGCGTCGTGTCCGGGCGACGGCCATGGGGCTGGCACCGGCTGGATAAGGACTGGGCCGAGCGAATCGTCGCCGGCGCAGCCATTCGGCCCGGCGAGCTGGTCGTCGACCTGGGTGCTGGGACCGGTGCTCTTACTCTGCCGCTCCTCAAAGCTGGTGCCCGGGTCATCGCGGTCGAGCTGCACGCCGGGCGTGCCCGCCGGCTGCGGGAGAAGCTGACCAACCGCGCCGCTGCGGTAGTCGAGTGCGATCTCGAGGACTTCGTCGCGCCAGGACGGCCGTTCCGCGTAGTGGCCAACTCGCCTTACGCGCTAACGGCCGCAGCGCTGACATTTGTGGCTCGCGCGTCTCACCTCACTGCCGCTGATCTGGTGCTGCAACGAGCTGTCGTGCGGCGAGCCGTCGACCAAGACCGTCGACAGCTGCGACATTTCCACGCGACGCGCGGTCTGTCTCTACCCCGAAGCGCTTTCATCCCTCCTCCGCCGGTCGACTCCGCCGTCCTCCAACTGAGGCCGCGGAAGCGGTAGCGAACATCCCGCGCGCCCAGCATCGGATTCTCCGTACGGCCTCAGCGACCAAGATCGCGCGCAGCTGAAAGGGTGGGGGCGGCCCTGGGGCCGGCGTAAAACGTAAGGGGCTTGAAATTCTGGGAATTGCAAAGTCACCTCAAACGCTAAAAGTAACCGCGGTCGTTTTACGCCGGCCCCAGGGCCGCTCCCGACCGAGAGCCTAAGAAAAGCGACCTTTGGTCACCACATGTCACGTACGGAAGAGTGAGTCCGATGCTGGTCGCGAGGGATGTGGAGGTGCGCGCGGGTGCGCGTCTTCTGCTGGAGCATGCCTCGTTCCAGGTCGCGCCCGGCGACAAGATCGGCTTGGTCGGTCGTAATGGTGCTGGCAAGACCACCTTGACCAGGATCCTGTCCGGCGAAGCACAACCGGCTAGCGGAACGATTACCAGAACGGGCCCAGTGGGATATCTGCCGCAGGATCCGCGGACCGTCGATCTTGATGTGCTCGCCAAGAACCGGATCCTGTCCGCCCGCGGCTTGGACGCTGTCGTTGATCGGCTACGCCGCGCCGAGCTGGCAATGGGCGACGATTCGGTCGAGGTGCGGGACAAGGCGATGGCCTCGTACGCGCGGGCGGAGGCCGAACTGTCCGCTGCCGGTGGCTACGCCGCGGAAGCGGAGGCTGCCCGAATCGCCAGCAATCTCGGTTTGCCTGAGCGCGTGCTGCACCAGCCGATCGGAACTCTCTCGGGCGGTCAGCGACGCCGGGTTGAGCTGGCCCGGATCTTGTTCTCTGGGGCGCCGACCTTGTTGCTCGATGAGCCCACCAATCACCTCGACGCCGACTCCATTGTCTGGTTGCGCGACTTTCTGGCTACCCACTCCGGCGGATTGCTGGTGATCACCCACGACGCAGGGCTGCTCGAACGGTGCGTCAACAAGGTGTTCCACCTCGACGCGAACCGTGCCGAACTCGATATCTACACCATGGGCTGGAAACGCTATTTGCAGCAACGCGAGACCGACGAGAAGCGCAGGAGGCGCGAGCGTCTGAATGCCGAGCGCAAAGCTGACCAGCTCCTCAGCCAGGCGGACAAGATGCGGGCCAAGGCAACCAAGGCCATGGCCGCGCACAACATGGTCAGGCGTGCGGAGCGACTGCTGGCCGGCATCGACGGTGAACGAACTCCGGATCGGGTCGCCAAGATCAAGTTCCCGGTGCCGGCGCCCTGTGGTAAGACGCCGCTGACAGCGACCGACCTCAGCAAGAGCTACGGATCACTAGAGGTCTTCACCGACATCGACCTCGCCATCGACAAGGGCAGCCAGGTCGTCGTTCTGGGGCTCAACGGTGCCGGCAAGACGACCCTGCTGCGAATCCTCGCGGGGTTGGACGAGCCCGACACCGGTGAGGTGGTGGCGGGCCACGGCCTGCGCATCGGCTACTACGCACAAGAGCATGAGACGTTGGACGTGGGCCGATCCGTGCTGGCAAACATGAAGACAGCCGCGCCCGATCTTGGTGATACCGAGGTCCGCAAGGTCTTAGGCTCGTTCCTCTTCTCCGGTGACGATGTCGACAAGGCCGCGAGCGTACTGTCGGGTGGCGAGAAGACCAGGCTGGCATTGGCCATGCTGGTGTGCTCCAGCGCCAATGTGCTGCTGCTTGATGAGCCGACGAACAACCTTGATCCGGCATCGCGGGCCGAGGTGCTGTCAGCGATCAAGCGTTATGCCGGCGCCGTAGTTCTTGTCACCCACGACGAAGGTGCTGTGGACGCCCTTGATCCTGATCGGGTGCTCCTTCTACCAGATGGGGTAGAAGATCTCTGGAGCCCTGAGTACGCGGATCTGGTGGCACTTGCCTGATCACTCAGCAAATTGATTCCTCTGCTCGGGCGGCGCATGTAGAGCGTTGATCATCCCTCGGCTGAATCAAATACCCGACCATAGATCATCTGGCCGCCTAGATGTGATCAAACCACCAATTCAATTTGATCAGGCAGAAATTGCCCAAACGCCGCAGAAACGTGCTAGAAATGGGTGATCATTGATCTTGAGGTCTCGATTACTCGGTCTGGCGAGGTCGTCGTCCAATTACGATGACCCACGACAAAGGGAGGCGCAGTGGCCAAGGCATTGGCTAAAGGTTCACGCATCACCGGGGCGCAGCGGACAACGCTTGCTTCCCAGTACGCCAAGCGGTACGCCGCAGGCGAGAGCATCCGGAAGATCGCTGACGACGCCGGTCGTTCCTTCGGGTTCGTGCACGGTGTCTTGAAGGAAGCGGGAGTCGAGCTGCGCGGTCGCGGAGGCGCTACCCGCGGTGCGAAGAAGGCGGCGACGAGCAGCGCAGCAAGGAAGACCACGGCGGCTTCTGCCAGGAAGACAGCCGCGAAGAAGGCACCAGCGAAGAAGACCACAGCCAAGGCTGCGGCGAAGAAGTCCCCGGCCAAGAAGGCACCGGCGAAGAAGACCACCGCCAAGGCTGCGGCGAAGAAGTCCCCGGCCAAGAAGGCACCGGCGAAGAAGACCACCGCCAAGAAGGCTCCTGCCAAGAAGCGGTGAGCGCGACTCATCATCCAAGGCCCGGAAGCAACTGCGTCCGGGCCTTTGCGCTGCGTCCATTGCGCTCTGACATCGGTTCGCCTGGTTCCGGCTTCTTCGTCGCCTTCGGTGGAGCGCAGGTGGTTGCCGTCTAATGGCGCTGAGGCGCTTCACCGAACGCTCCTGCAGGCGCCGGAGGCGGACCGACGTCATAGCGCTGCTACCGATCGCGGGCTCGGCATAGCCTGGGACCGCCAAGCGTTCCCAAGCCCCCGGAGGAAACCGTGTCGATGTACATGTTGATGCGGCGCATGTCGCAGGATCCCGAGATTGCCCAGCATCAACTCAGCCCTGGTGTCGTTTGGCGGGTCCTGCGGTTTGCAAAGCCCTACCGGTTGCTGATCGGCGTTTTTGTGGTACTGGTCGTGATTTCTGCCGGCCTCGCAGTTGCGCCGCCACTACTTTTCAGACAGATCATCGACCAGGGCATTTTGCAGGGCGACCGTCAGGTCGTGATCACCCTGAGTGCGGTGGTGGCCGGTCTAGCTGTCTTGCAGGCAGTGCTCAATCTGATTCAGCGCTGGTTTTCCTCGACGATCGGCGAAGGCTTGATCTTCGACCTGCGCACGCAGGTCTTTGACCATGTGATCCGGATGCCGGCCGCATTCTTTACCAGAACGCAGACCGGAAAGCTGGTATCGCGACTCAACTCGGATGTGATAGGCGCTCAGCAGGCATTCACCTCGACGCTGTCGACAGTCCTGACCAACTTGATCAGCCTGGTGCTGGTACTCGCGGCGATGATCGTGCTGAGCTGGCAGCTCACTCTTGCCGCGCTGATCATGTTGCCGGTCTTTCTCATTCCGGCCAAGATCGTTGGCCGCAAGCTCGCAGCTTTGACGCATCGTCAGATGCAACTCAACGGCGACATGTCGGCGACTATGACCGAGCGTTTCAGTGTTAGCGGCGCACTGCTGGTCAAGCTCTTCGGGCGACTTCCTGAGGAGCACGATCGGTTCGCAGAGCGCGCCGGAGCGGTCCGCGATGTCTCGGTCAAGATCGCAATGAACGGTCGGTTCTTCTATACTTCGCTGGCCTTGGTCGCGGCATTGGCTACTGCCCTGGTGTACGGCGTCGGTGGGTCGTTGGCCATCGACGGCGTCCTCACCGTAGGCACCCTGACGGCCTTGGCCGGGCTGCTCACTCAGTTGTACGGGCCACTTACGCAGCTGACCAATCTTCGTATCGACGTCATGAACGCACTGGTCAGCTTCGATCGAGTTTTCGAAGTGCTCGACCTGGTGCCCATGATCCGCGACGCCGAGGATGCCGAGACTGTCAGAGGGCCGGCCTCGGTGGGCTTTGATCATGTCTCGTTCAGTTACCCGACCGCCGATCAGGTGTCACTGGCGAGCCTGGAGTCGATTGCATCGCTCGATCAACGACCGAGCGGCGAGGTGTTGCATGACGTAACGTTCAGCGTCGCAGCCGGTCAGACGGTGGCACTCGTCGGCCGGTCCGGCGGCGGGAAGACAACGATCACCCACTTGATTGCGCGGCTCTACGACGCCGTGTCGGGAACAGTCTCGGTGGCGGGCACCGACGTCAAGAAGTTGAAGCAGGATTCGCTGCGCGCCACGGTTGGCTACGTCACGCAGGACGCCCATATGTTCCACGACACGATTCGGGCCAACCTCCGATATGCCCGACCCGTTGCCACCGATGCCGAGCTATGGGAAGCGCTGGAGGCAGCGCAGCTCAACGCTCTCGTCGAGAGCCTGCCCGATGGCCTGGACACAGTGGTGGGCGAGCGCGGCTACCGGTTGTCCGGTGGGGAGCGGCAGCGCCTTGCCATCGCCCGGCTGCTGCTGAAGGCCCCGCCCATTGTGGTTCTCGATGAGGCCACCGCCCATCTGGACTCAGAATCCGAAGTGGCTGTCCAGCAAGCACTGGATCTGGCGATGGAAGGCCGTACGAGCATCGTCATCGCACACCGGCTGTCGACGATACGCAACGCAGACTTGATCATCGTTGTGGACCAGGGCCGGGTGGTGCAGCGCGGCCGCCATCAGGAGCTGATGCGCGAGGGCGGGCTGTATGCCGAGCTCTACCGCACGCAGTTCGATCAGAGTCCGCGTTGGGCGCCGCCCTCGACCGGAATCACTGAGCCTGTCAGGTAGGACGCGGCGGGGGAGAGCACGAAGGCGGCGACCCGCCCGAACTCTTCGGGCCGGCCGTAACGGCGCAAGGGAATCGCCGCCTCTGCTTCCGCTCGCGCTGCCGCCGGATCCTCCTTGAGTGAGTTGAGATACTGGGCGCGCTCGGTCTCGATTGCACCTGGCATGAGGCCGATCACTCGGTTCCCTTGCGGGCCGAGTTCATCGGCCAGCTGCTTGACCAGCATGCCCAACCCGGGGCGCAGGCCATTCGAGGTGGCAAGTCCTGGGATGGGTGCCTTCACAGAGGTCGACAGCACCCAGGCAATGCACAGATCATTGCCTGTGCCGTGCCGCACTACGGATCTGCTGACTCGCAGTGCTGCCAGGAACACCGACTCGAACGCGTTGCGCCACTCCTCCTCGCTGGTCTCCAGCACCGATCCTGCGGGCGGGCCGCCGACGCTGATCAGTGCGCCATCGAGCCGACCAAAGGCATCCAGCGCGAGGGCACAGGCCGTCTCGGCGGTGCCGGCGTCAGTCAGGTCGGCCGCCAGCGCGACGGCACGGTCCGGTCCCAGCTGACTCACTGCTTCAGCCAGCAACTCGGCACGTCGAGCGATGAGCACGACGCGCGCTCCCTCGGCGACGAGCTGATCAGCTGTTGCCCGGCCGAGCCCGGTGCTGGCGGCCGTGACCAGGAACGCTCGGTCCGCCAAGCCAAGATCCATGATCAGATCTTCACACGGTCAGCGGGAGCTTGGGTGGCATCTTCGCTTTGTTCGCGCCGGGCTCGCAGATCGGCGCGTATGAAAACAACGATTCCCGCGACACCGACGGCCGTGAACATGAACCACTGCACGGCGTACCAGAAATGCGGGCCCTCGGAGAGCTCAGGCAGTTGGATCGGCTGGAACCCGCCCTCCTGCTCAGGCTGGACGGTAAGCAGACCGATGTATCCGGACTTGATTGGATAGGGCAGCGTCATTGCGATGGCGTCTGAGTTGATCAGCCGCACCTGGTTGTCCGCTGGCGTAGTCGCAGCCCGGCGACCCTTCTCATTGCGGCGTACGTGCCCGACGACCGTTACCTCGCCAGTCGGTGGCGCCGGAGCAGTTGATGGGATCTGAGTGCCCCGTGGTAGTGGGATGAATCCGCGGTTCACCAGCACGACGCCGCTCGCCGTGCGCAACGGTGTCACAACCTCATAGCCCTCTAGATTCCCGTTGCTCCGATACCGCACGACGAACTGGTGGTCTGCATCGAATGTGCCCCGGGCCTCGACCCGCTGCCATTGATCGGCGTCGGTGATCGGGTGGGTGAAGACCTGCTCGGACGGCCGGACTGGGCTCCGTTCATTGGCGATGGTTGTCGCGTTGCGTTCCTTACGCTGAGCCAGCCTGTCGAGCTGCCACTCGCCCATGCTGACAAAGACAACCCCGAGCACGGCGACAAAGAGAATCAGCAGTGCCCAGCGAAGCCAGAAGCGGCGCACGCAGCCAGGCTAGTCGGCTGCCTCGTCATTCATCAGGAGCGTCGTGGCCGTGGCCGCTGCCGCGTTGAGTGCCCCACCGCGCCCGACGGCGACCCCGACAAGGAAGGTGGTGAGGGGTGCGGCTACGCGTTCCACCTCATGTGCCGAATCCCGAGCGAGGTCCAACAGGGTAGTGACCGCGTCGTCGTCCATCCTGACGTCGCTGGTCCCCAGCTCCGCGGACAAGGTGGTCAGCCAATGCTTGAGTTCCATAGGTTTCGATGCTCCTCGACGAGGGCGATTGTGTGGCCCTGACAACATGAGGGTATGGGCAGGATGATGCTATGGGACGAGTAACCCGGCGCCACGCGGTGCTGCGGGTAGAACCAGGAGTGGCGATTCGGCGCAGCGACACCTTGGCTGTCGAGGAACCGCTGGAGATCCGCCTGAACGGCGAGCCGTATCTGGTCACCATGCGAACGCCCGGAAACGACATCGACCTGGTACGCGGGTTGCTCTACAGCGAACGCATCATCACCGACCGGTCCGACATCGTGCTCGCGCGCTACTGCGCCGGCTCCGGACCTGACGGGGTCAATAGCTACAACGTGTTGGACGTGAGTTTGGCACCGCAGATCTCCGTGCCGGCAGCGGCCCGACGCGACGTCATGACAACCAGCGCATGCGGTATCTGCGGCACTACTTCCATCGACCAGGTACTGCGCGAGTCGCCGTATCCGAGGGACCCCGGGTTTCAAGTAGCCGCTGAGCTTATTCTCTCGGCGCCGACACGGCTGCGGGAGCATCAGCGAGCGTTCGCCCAGACGGGTGGGCTGCATGCCGCCGGGCTGCTCGGCCTGAACTCGGAGATGATGTGCGTCCGTGAGGATGTCGGGCGCCACAACGCCGTGGACAAGGTCATCGGCTGGGCCATCGAGCAGCAGCTTCTCCCAATGCGCCACATGATCTTGGCCGTTTCGGGACGAGCGTCTTTCGAGCTCACGCAGAAGGCGGTGCTGGCGGGCATTCCTGTGCTGGCGGCGGTTTCGGCCCCCAGCTCGTTGGCGGCCGAACTGGCCGAAGAGGCGGGGCTCACGCTGGTCGGATTCGTGCGCGGCGAGACCATGAACGTCTACACGCATCCTGATCGGATGATCTGGTCGACGAATGGGCAAATTAGACTCCAGGCATGACCACGCTGCTTCCGTTTCCACGGCTGCGTCACCAAGATTCCGCGCGTGCGGAGCCGGCAATGCGTGATCAACTGGTGCTTGCGGACGCCTTCGGCAGGGTGGCAACGGATCTGCGGGTATCGCTTACCGACCGTTGCAATCTGCGGTGCGCCTATTGCATGCCACCCGAGGGTCTCGACTGGCTGCCGGGCGCAGAAGTGTTGACCGACGAGGAGATTGTGCGGCTGATCACGATCGGCGTGAAACGGCTGGGCATTACAACCGTGCGGCTGACCGGTGGCGAACCGCTACTCCGCAAGAACCTCGAGCTGCTCGTCGCTGATATTGCCGCACTATCCCCGACGCCGGATATCGCCCTCACCACCAACGGAATCGGTCTGGCAGCGCGTGCCGAGAAACTGGCCGCCGCGGGGCTGAAAAGAATCAACATCTCGCTGGACACTCTTGATCCGGACACTTTTGCACAGCTCGCCCGGCGGCGACGGCTTCCTGACGTGCTCGCTGGAGTCGCTGCGGCACGCGAGGCCGGGCTGCAGCCCGTCAAGATCAACACTGTGCTGCTGCGCGGCATCAATGATCATGAAGCGATCGACCTGTTGCGCTGGGCGATGACGGAGCAGGTCCAGCTGCGGTTCATCGAGCAGATGCCACTGGATCCACAGCACGGCTGGAAGCGCGACGAGATGATCACCGCAGATGAGATCAGGCTCCGCCTTGGTCAGCACGTGGAGCTGGTCGAAGATCCCGAGGATGCACTGGCCAGGGGGAGCGCGCCGGCCGAGCTGTTCCGGGTGGCCGGTACCAGCTACCGGGTCGGCATCATCGCGTCCGTGTCCAAGCCGTTCTGCGGCTCCTGCGACAGGGTCCGGCTCACAGCTGACGGCCAGATCAGGAACTGCCTCTTCGCCCGCACCGAGTCCGACCTGCGTACGCCACTGCGTACCGGCGCAAGCGAGGAAGAGATTGCCGCCCTCTGGGTAGCCGCTGTAGCCGGCAAACAACCAGGCCACGGCATCAACGACCCAAGCTTCCTGCAACCTGACCGGCCCATGTCCGCGATTGGCGGCTAGGCAGGCAGGTCGAGTCGCGTGCATAGGCAGTCAGAGCCGCAGTACCTCTTTCAGGAACCCGCGCGCTGAGAGAAAATGTGCCAGGGATTCGCGATGATCATCGCAGGCAAGCCAGTGCTTACGACGTTCCTCAGCGTGGATCTTGGGGTTGTTCCACTGCAGGTCGTACGAGGCAGGCTGACGACAGCCTCGGGCCGAGCAGACCAGACCTTCCGGATCTGCCGGAAGCGGGTCGACGCCGCTAAGCGACACGCTCATTCGGCCGGTGTTGACTGCCGTCTTCTTCGACAACCTCGTCGTTGAACTCTTCGTCACCGTGACCGGTGGTGAGCTGCGGGCGTTCGCTCGGCATAGCGTGGGTCATCTTCTTCTTGCCGGCCCGGAAGTGCTGGTCAACCTGGTTCGCGGCGATGACGGCGATGAACGGCAACAGCACAGCGCAGGCGAACAACACCCAGCGGAACACGCCATGAACGAAGATCATGCTGACAAAGCAGGCTGCCCGGAAAGCCATGGTGATCGTGTAACGGCGGATCCGGGACGACATTTCCTCGCTTGTGCCCATGCGCGCATCGGTGATCAGCGGGGCTGAGCCTCTGCGGCCCGTTTCGGCGATGGTTGAGGTGTGTGTGCCCACATCGCGATCGGTCACCACGTCAGCCTACGCCTGCTCGCCGACGATCTGGAGTACTCGGTAGCGTGACCCCGTGAACCCATCGCGCGTCGTTCTTGTGACCGGTGGCAGCAAGGGAATCGGTCAGGGTATTGCTGCTCGGCTTGCCGAAGCCGGGCACCGCGTCGCGGCCACTTACCGCAGCGGGGAGGTACCGACCGACGTCGTGGGCGTGCAGTGCGACGTGACCGATCCGGGCCAGGTAGAGGCGGCTTTCGCCCAAGTGGAGTCGGCACTTGGGAACGTCGAGGTGCTGGTCGCCAACGCCGGAATCACTCGCGACACCTTGCTGATGCGGATGTCGGACGAGGATTGGGATCAGGTGATCGCCACCAACTTGACCGGGGCGTTCCGAGTTGCGCGCCGAGCCGCCAGGCCGATGATCCGCGGCAGGTTCGGCCGAATCGTCTTCATCTCCTCGGTGGTCGGTCAGATGGGTTCGGCCGGGCAGGTCAACTACGCAGCATCGAAGTCTGGGCTGGTGGGGATGGCACGCTCGCTGGCCCGGGAACTTGGATCGCGCGGCGTAACGGCGAATGTCGTGGCGCCAGGCTTCATTGAGACCGACATGACCGCTGAACTCAGCGACGATCTCGTCAAGAAGTACGCCGAGCAGATTCCGCTGGGGCGGCTCGGCTCCGTGGCCGACATTGCGGGGACGGTCGAGTTCCTCGTCAGCGACGCGGCCAGCTACATCACGGGGGCAGTGATTCCGGTCGACGGCGGGCTCGGCATGGGCCACTGAGGCCCCATGCCACGACGTTTTCACAATGCAGAAGGGATATCTGTGGGCATTCTCGAGGGCAAGAACATCCTTGTTGCCGGCGTCACCCTCGACACCTCCATCGGCTTCCACGTGGCCAAGATCGCCCAAGCCGAGGGAGCGAAAGTCGTGGTGTCCAACTTCGGCCGGGCTATGAGCCTGACTGGACGAGTGATCAAGAAGCTGGATCCGGTGCCGCTGTTGCTGGAGGTCGACGTCACCAATGAGGACCATCTCGCCGGCCTGGCAGCGCAACTGGGCGAGCATCTCGACCATCTCGATGGACTGGTGCACTCGCTTGCCTTCGCGAACCCGGAGACCGCACTCGGCGGGAAGTTCCTCAGCACACCGTGGTCCGACGTCAGCACCGCACTGCAGGTGTCGGCCTACTCGCTGGCGTCGTTGACCATGGCCTGCAAGCCCCTGCTGGCCGAGCCGGCCTCGGTCGTCGGACTGACTTTCGACGCCACCGTCTCGTGGCCGGTCTATGACTGGATGGGTGTGTCCAAGTCGGCGTTGGAGAGCACCAGCCGGTACCTTGCGCGCTATCTGGGCCGGGAGGGGATACGTGTCAATCTGGTGGCCGCCGGTCCGCTGGAAACGCTAGCGAAGAAGGCCATCGGCGGCGCTGATGCGTTCAATGAGGTTTGGGGTCAGCGGGCGCCGCTGGGCTGGGATCCGAGGGATATGACACCAACGGCCAAGGCCGTTGTGGCGCTGCTCAGCGACTTCTTTCCCAAGACCACCGGAGAGATGATCCACGTCGACGGTGGCCTGCACTCCACCGGTGCTTGACGGCCCAGATGGCCACTGCATCGGACGTTCGCTCGTTGGTTGAGCTACGTCTCCTCGATGGGCCGAACCTCTATTTTCCGCGGCCGGCGGCGAAGGTGACTCTCGACCTGACCGAACTGCTGGAGCTTCCCGAGGCCGCGGCTCGCGATCTCAGCGCCGAACTTGGCTTGGGCAAGGCACGTACCGGGAATGCGAGAACGGTGTTCCGGCAGCGTTTCGCGATAAGGCTGATGACCCAGATCGTTCGCCAGTTGGCCCGCGCCGGCGGGGCGACCAGATTGGCGGTACGTACCAGGACTGGACGTGCGGTGAGCGAGCTCGTCGTGGCGTACCCCTGGCGCAACGCCGGCCGTGCCGAGGCTTTGGCGAACGGAGTGGCGCGGGTGCTCGACAGCGTCGCTGTTGGACCTCACGCGGTCGCGGAGATGATCAGCGCCGAGGGTGCCGTGCTTGCCGCCACACCACCTGGTTCGGCTCCGAGACTGATCCGACCGCAAATTCCTGTTGTCGCAATCACCGGCACCAACGGCAAGACCACCACGGCCCGGATGATCGGCCATGTGGCACGCCGGGCCGGCTTGTCCGTGGGTTGGTCCAGTACCGACGGCGTGTACATCGATGGTGAGCTGATAGACGCTGGCGACTTCTCAGGACCGAGTGGTGCCGGTCGGGTGCTGCGCCACCCGGGAGTGGAGCTGGCAGTTACTGAAACCGCCCGCGGTGGCATCCTGCGTCGGGGCATCGGTGTCGCATACAACGACGTCTCGGTCGTCACCAACATCAGTTCCGACCATCTGGGTCAGGACGGGATCGACACCCTCGACCAGCTCGCTGAAGTCAAGGCGGTCATCACCAAGATCACTAAGCCGGAGGGCTGGTGCGTGCTGAATGCCGACGACCCCCGGACCTTTGCGATGCGGCTCGGCACTAAAGCCCGGATCTGGGTGTTCACGCGAGATCCGGACTCGCCATCGGGGCGCAGCGTTCTGTCGGAGGGCGGCCGAGTGACCACTCTGCTCGACGGCTGGATAAGTGTGCTGAGCGCCGGTGCCGACCCACTTCCGGTGGTCGAGGTCGTCGAGGTGCCGATGACCTTGGCCGGCTTGAGTCAGGTCAACGTCGAGAACGCACTCGCGGTAGCCTCGGCATCGCTGGCGCTGGGCTTCTCAGTTGATCAAGTGGCTGACGGCCTTCGGTCGTTTGATCCCGGTGGGGACAACCCCGGCCGGATGAATATCTGGAGCGTCTCGGTCGAGAGCGGAATGATCAGCGTCGTGATCGACCTGGCCCACAACGAAGCAGGGCTAGCGGCGCTGCTGGAGATCATGAACGGCATTCGGCTACTAGACGGCCGCCTGCTGCTTGCTGTGGGGACTGCTGGTGATCGCAGCGATGAGGTTTTCGTGAAGCTCGGTGAGATCGCTGCGCTCGGTGCGGATGTGATCGAGATCGTGCACAAAGCGAAGTACTTGCGCGGCCAGAGCGTGGAGAAGATCAACGAGCTGATCAAAGAAGGTGCGGCTCATGCTGGCATGCAGATCGAGCGCATGCACGATAGCGAACTAGGCGGTCTGGTGTCCTTGGTCGATCAAGCGCGGAATGGGGACGTGGTCGCAATCATGACTCACCAAGATCGCGAACTGCTTGATCGGTGGCTGCTCGATCACGGCGCAACCCGAGACGGTGCAGATGTGCTACGGACGAAAGTCCTTGCCGCGCAAGGTGATCAGCCTTAGTTACAGAAGGCCTCGGGTGGCTTCTGGTTCCGGCTCGTCATGAGTTGCATCAGGTGCGAAATCCGGGTCAGGCACGGCATTGCTGAGTTCACGGTCGTCCTCACGTCGGGCTCCCGGCTGGGCGTGGTGCGCCAGGGCCTCCAGCTCGGCCATGACCGCCGCGTGCTGCTCCACGCAGATCACCAGCAGGTCTCCAGGATTGGACCGCGACATCGCATGCCCGACGCTTGCGAGCTCGTCCAAAACGATCTCGACCTGCTTGCACCGCGCGCCCTCTGTCATCGCCTGCCGCGCACCGCCAGCAATGAGGTTCGCAACCTCCCCTGCTGGACGGGCGCGGAGATTGCTGTCCTCGCGCACGATCAGCACATCGAAATGCCGAGCCGCCTCACGGCCCAGTTCGCGCATGTCATCGTTCCGGCGATCGCCAGCAGTCGCGATCACACCTATCCGGGAAATCCGTCCAAGATCGTTCGTGGCCTCCAGAGCGTCGCCGGTCTTGTCCACGAAGTCGCCGAGCATGATCATTCCAGGAACGTTGTGGCAGTAGTCGACGATGACGGTCCGGCCCGCGACGCTGACCTCGTTGAGCCGGCCAGGGGAGAGGTAGTAGTTGGTCGAGAAGGTTCGCAGGCCCTGTCGGATGTCATGCAGTGAGGCACCTGCCGCAAACGCCGCTGCAGCAGCAGCCATGGCGTTCTGAACATTCATGGTGGCGCGCCCGCCGAACGTCGCAGGCAGCAGGTGAGTCCAGGCCAGCTGCATGGAGCGTCGACCCTCCTTGACCACGATCATGTCACCAAGATCGCTGTGCTCCAGCACGACCGCTAGCCCACCACGGCGGCAGTGATCATCAACAGAATCGCGTATTTCGCTGCTCGGCTCGGCCATGGTGAACCACACAATGCGGCCGGCGCAGCGCCGGCGCATGGCGCGAACCAGCCGGTCGTCGGCGTTCAATACGGCGAAGCCGTTTCGCGGCACTGCCTCCACGATGACCGCCTTGACATCAGCGAGCTGCTCGAGCGTGTCGACGCCTCGCAGCCCGAGATGGTCAGGCTGCACGTTGAGCACCACGCCGACGTCATTGCGTTCGTAGCCCAAGCCCTCACGCAGGATGCCGCCGCGCGCGACCTCGAAGACTGCGAAATCGACGCGTGGATTCTGCAGAACCATCCTCGCCGACCTCGGCCCCGATGCGTCCGACCGAATGAGCAGTCGCTCATCGACGACCACACCGTCGGTCGAGGTCATGCCG
Source organism: Actinomycetota bacterium (assembly GCA_046735615.1). Lineage (GTDB taxonomy): Bacteria > Actinomycetota > Actinomycetes > Propionibacteriales > Propionibacteriaceae > Microlunatus. The sequence goes on along the minus strand of JBKPTR010000112.1, from coordinate 30,624 downwards.
ACCTTCTTGCCGATGCCTTTGAAGATGTGGGCGATCATGCGCGATGTCGTGGTCTTGCCGTTTGTGCCTGTGATAGCGACGATCGGTATCCGGCTCGGGGTACCGGGCGGGAACAGCATGTCGATCACCGGCTTCGCAACATACTGAGGGTCACCGATCGTCGGATGGGTGTGCATCCGGAAACCGGGTGCGGCGTTCACCTCGCAGATCGCTCCGCCGGTCTCGCGTACGGGCTGTGTGATATCAGGCGCAATGAAGTCGATGCCTGCAATGTCGAGCCCGACCACCCGCGCGGCCTCCTCAGCAATCTCGATGTTCTCCGGGTGTGCTTCGAAGGTGCGATCTATGGAGATGCCACCGGTGGACATGTTGCCGGTCAAGGTCAGCTTGATCATTTTGCCCTCCGGTGGAACGTCGTCCATGCCGAACCCCTGAGCCGCAACCAGGTCAATAGCAGCCTGATCGATCTTGATCCGGGTCAGCACCTTCTCATGGCCAACGCCACGCCGGGGATCGGTGTTGGTCTTCGCCACCAGTTGAATGATCGTCAGCGTGCCGTCCCCAATGACGTGGGCCGGTACCCGCTCGGCGATGGCCGCGATCTTGCCGTCGATCACCAGACATCGGTAGTCGCGTCCGGTCACGTAGGTCTCGACGATCACCAAGCCACTGCGTGACTCTAACTTGGCGATGTCGAAGCCCTGACGTACGTCTGCATCACTGCGCAGGTCGAGCATGACGCCACGGCCGTGATTGCCGTCGAGCGGCTTGAGCACCACGGGGTACCCGATGCGGTTGGCCAGTCGCACCGCGTCGTCAAGTGCACGGACGGATTGCGATCGAGGGACCGGAAGCCCCGCAGCGGAAAGCAGTGAGAGAGTCAGCTCCTTGTTGCTGGCGATGTCGACCGCGACCGAAGGCGTTTGCGATGTCATGGTGGCTCGGATGCGTTTCTGATGGACTCCCTGGCCGAGCTGAACCAGGGAGGCGGTGTTGAGCCGTAGGTAGGGGATGTCGCGGCTCACCGCCTCCTCCACGATCGCCTGGGTGGACGGCCCGAATGCAGTCCGCTCACCGCGCACGATGAACCGCTCCAGCGCTTCATCGAAGTCAAAGCTGGGGTCGGGAACGATCAAGTGGTTGACCAGGCGGACCGCCAGCTCACCGGCGGCAAGCCCAACGGACTCGTCGTAGTAGGCGTAGACCACGTTGTAACGGCCACGTTCGCCCTTCACTTCCCGAGTCTTGCCCCGGCGCATGTCGTGACCTACGGTCTGCTGCAACTGCAGCGCGACGTGTTCGGCCACGTGGCCGACCCAGGTGCCCTCGTGCAGCCGCTCCACGAAGCCGCCCCGCCGGCCACGGCTACAGGTGTGGTTCGTCAGGCCCGGTAACCGCTCCACCAGAGCGTCGGCGAAGCCCGGTAGTTTGTTGGTCGGAAAATCTTCGAGCACTCCCAGATCGACTACGAGTTGGATGGCCGGTTCGTAATGCCAGACGTTCGGACCGCGGAAGACCCTGCTAGAGATGATCTTGAGATCAGGGTGTGGAGTCGGGGCAACGCTTTGGGTCACGAGGTCTCCTCACAGGATCGGCTTTGCTGTGATCCTGCCACTGCTGGGCTGGCGGCACGCGCGAGGCCAGCGCCGCGGTCTCACGGCTGCCAACCCAGCTGCCGCAGCGTACCTAGATCATCGGCGTTCACCCAGATTGCCGAGATCTTTCCATCGGTGATCGTCAGTACGTCGATGGTGCGGATCTGCACTTCGGATCCTGTCGGCTGAATAGTTCCGAACGGGGTCTGGTATGGGCCGGTATGTCGGCCACGCATGATGAAAGCGATGGCTAGGCTGCCGGCATCCTCGACGACTTGCAGCACATCGGCATGCAAATCCGAGAACGCTGCGTGCATGGACCGGGCCCTGGCGGCGAGATCGCCGAGCGACATTTTCGAGCCGTTGACCTGCACTGGATCGGCATAGAGCGCGGCAAACCGATCTTCCATTGGAGTTGGATCCTTGGCATTCGTCCAGGCCTGGAACAGTCGATCCACTAACGGGTTCATGACGGCAGTTTCGCTGAGAACTCGAAGTCTTGACAGGTGACTAAATGGTCACATATTGTCGAAACATGGAGGAGGAATCCGAGGTCTTTCGGGCCCTCGCCGACCCCACCAGGCGGGCGCTCCTCGATAGCTTGTTCAGCCGCGATGGCCAGACACTCAATGAGTTGTGCGAGAAGTTTCCGGAAATGACCCGCTTCGGGGTGATGAAGCACCTTTCGGTGCTAGCGGAAGCCAACCTCGTGGTCACAGCACGGCAGGGACGGACGAAACGGCATTACCTCAACCCTGTGCCCATCGAGCAGGTCGCCAACAGGTGGATTAGCAAGTACGCCGCCAGGTTCGCTGCGGCGCTGGTGGCGTTGGACGATCAGGCCGCCACCGATCAGGACAAACCAACGCTGAGAAGGGCAGAACCGGCATGAGTCTCCCCGCGCACGTATATCAGGTCTACATCGCGGCCAGTCCCGAGCAGGTGTGGGCTGCGATCACCGAGTCGGAGTGGACCAGGCGCTACTTCCACACGACCTCGTTCGTCGAGCCGCCACGGCGGGGGAAGCCCTACCGTACGGTCGGCGCCGACGATCGGCCCGCCATCGAAGGGATGATCGAGGAGATGGAACCACCCGCAGAGGGAAGTCCAGGTCGCTTCGTACAGACCTGGCACACCCTCTATGACGCAGCCTTGGAGCACGAACCGCCCAGCCGCGTGGAGTGGACCATCGAGAGTGCGGGCGACGGGCTCACTCGGGTGAGGCTCGTGCACGGCAACCTCGATCAGAGCCCGCTGACGTGGGAAAACGTCCGGGACGGCTGGGTCTGGATTCTGGACAGCATGAAGACACTCCTGGAGACGGGGCATCCGCTGCCGCTAGTTCGCGCAGCCGAAAGTGTCGCCGAGGTCGTCAGGTCCTGATGGTTCGCTAACGCCGACCGTTGCGGCGTAATTGAGCCTGGTAGGCGGGCGACGCATCCTCGGCTGCCACCTCCCGCACCACGTTGCGCAGGTCTGCCTCTGCGGCACGCGCCTCCAGCACCTCGGGGTCTGCGACGGCTGTCTGGTGGGCGACCAAGGATCGGCTCGTGAGGTCGAATTCGCTTCCAGCAGGCAGTATGTGAATCACCGCCCCGGACATCAGCAGCGGAGTTGTGCGCTTGGCGGCGAAGGCGTTGGAGATGAGATGCTGCCCATCAACCACAGTGACCGCACCTCGGCCGATGACTTCGAGCTGGGTTTCATCGTGGATGACGGCAGCCGTGTCCTCGTCCACGCCCAAGCCGAGCAGCGATGGCGATTGGGCGACAAGCGAGAGGAGCCGTCCGTAGCGGTTGCGCTGTTGGAAATGCTGGTCAATTACGACGCCACGGAGCAGGCCTAGGCCGGCGGAGAGCTGGCTCATCCGCTGCTTGGGGGTAGCGCCGCCGGCACCGAACGCGATCATGTGCTCAGCCAAGATGCTGGCACCTGCTGAGGTACCGCCAACCAACGTGCCCTCTTGATACGCCTCCTTGATCGCGTCCCCGAAGGGAGTGCCGGTGATGAAGGAACTGAGCTTCAGCTGGTTGCCGCCGGTCAGGAAGACGGCGCTGACCTTTCGCAGCGGTTCGACAAGATCGGGATCGCGTGCCTGGCTGCGACTTTCGGGACGTAGTGAAACAACTTCACGCGCTCCGAGTGAGGCGAAGATACTCGTATAGACCTGGACCACCTCGAGACCCAGCGACGAGGCTGAGGACACGAGCGCGATTCGCGCCTTTGGGCCGCCCGCCGCTGCAACAAACGCCCCCAACACAGTCCGCCGTCGCAGTTTGGCCTCAGCGCCGCCTATGGCGAACAAGGTGCCCGACATAAGCGTTACGGGTGGACCCAGCCGGCAATGGCTTCGTCGAGCGCCCTCCCCATCACTTCACGATCCGGGTCGACACCAGTCCAGAGCTCGATGTTGATCGCCCCCTGGTTGAGCAGCATGCCACGGCCATCGAGGGTTGCCGCACCGGCCTGGCGCGCCCGCTGGAGGAACGTCGTATCCGGCGGATTGGGGATCACATCGCAGGCCACCAAACCGGTCGGAATCGGGTCGAATGAAAGTGGCACCTCTCCCGATCCGGGTAGACCCAGCGATGTTGCGTTCACGACGAGGGTCGCGGACTCGGGCACTGTGAGTTCCCCCTGCCACTCGACTGCCGCGCAGGCGGTGGACGTCTCAGCGGTCACCAGGGTTGCAATTTCGGCTGCCTTGGCGAGGTTGCGATTTGCCACCCATAGCTCAGCGGCGCCAGCGAGTGCCAGCTCGACAGCTATTGCGCGCGCGGCGCCTCCAGCGCCAAGAATGAGTACCCGCTGCCCGGCCGGTTCGGCAATGGCGCGCAACGATGCGAGGAAGCCTTGCCCGTCGGTGTTCTCCCCGATCCATCGGTCGTCGCGGCGTATCGCACAATTCACAGCGCCGATGAGACGGGCCGACTCGGCAAGCTCATCAAGCATTGCGATCACCGCGACCTTGTGCGGTAGCGAGCAGTTAAAGCCGATCCAGCCCATGGCAGTTGCGCCGCGAACCGCGTCTGCCAGGTCCTCGGCAGCCACCTCGCAGTTGACGTAGCGGGCGTCAATGCCATGGTGCGCGTACGCAGCCTCCATCATGGCGACGGTCGGGTTATCGGCGGCGGGCGTGGAGAATGATCCCGTCAAGGCGGGGAGCAGAGACATGTGGGCAGCGTAATAGACGGTGTTGGATTGCTCGCTCCGCTCGCTGAGGATTGCGCTGGGAAGCCGCTGCCTTCCTCGCTCGCTCGCAGACTGAAGGGCGCGTCGGCTCGCTCACTCGTCCAGGACAGCGGCGCGCAATCCTGTGTTGGATTGCTCGCTCCGCTCGCTGAGGATTGCGCTGGGAAGCCGCTGCCTTCCTCGCTCGCTCGCAGACTCAAGGGCGCGTCGGCTCGCTCACTCGTCCAGGACAGCGGCGCGCAATCCTGTGTTGGATTGCTCGCTCCGCTCCCCGCGGATCGCGCTGGAAAGCCGCCTTCTTCGTCGTCGCTCGCCGACGAGAAGCGTGTCGGCTCGCTTCCCCTCAGTACGGCGGCGCGCGATCCGCTCAGCGCAGCCAGCTCACTGCCGAACCGAGAGCTTCGCCCGCCTTCGCCCGTACCCGACGCAGCTCGCGGGCCCGTCGCTCGGCCTCGAAGGAAGAAATGCTCGATCCGTCATCAACCAAGGCTGCGTCGCAGGCAGCCAGCAACCGGGCGGCTCGCTGGACGGTGGCGCGCTGGCGGGTGCTATAGCCAGGCGCCAGAATTACCGTGCTCGGCGGCACCGGTCGTGCGCCTGCAGCGACATCGAGTCGCGACAACGTCGCGGCCGCGTCGATGACCACCTCATTCAGGGCCCGTTCGGTCTCGTAGGGGGTACTCGGAGCCAGCGGACGCTCTGCTGTGAAGATCCGCCATTGGACGGCCTGACCAACCCGCATCGGCACCAGGCCGAGACCAGCTGCACTGGCCACCACGGCTTCGCCACATTCGAGTGCGGCGAGGTTGAAAGCGGCTGGACCCCGCAGCGGGGCAAGGGCTCCCGGCACCGGGAGCCCGAGGAACCATCCGTCGGATTCTGCAGTCAGCAGCGTCTCCAAGGCCGCGTCCAATGTCGACGCCTGCAGCGGATCGAGGCCCAGGGCACCATCCGGATCAACCACGTGATGGGCCACGTCGCCACCGAGAATTGCCCGCTCCGCCTGTTCGATCGACTGCTGGCCTCTGATCAACGAATTCAGGTTTGCGGTCATGCGGACTGAGGGCAGCGAGTCCATCGCCCCAAAGTACTGTGTTCGACTGCTCTCTCCGCTCGCGCGGCGGATCGCGCTGGGAAGCCGCCTATTTCGTCGTCGCTCGCCGACCAAAAGCGTGTCCGCCCGCTTCTCCGCGGCACGGCGGCGCGCGATCCGTGTTTGATTGCTCGCTCCGCTCGCGGCGGATCGTGCTGTGGAAGCCGCCGACTTCGTCGTCACTCGGGGACAAAGGAGCGCGTCCCTCGTTCCTCCTCAGCACGGCAGCGCGCGATCCGCGGCAGCCTTGAAAACTGTAGGTTGAAGCCATGGCGGCTGTCGTGGAACTGGCTGGCGTGAGCATTGTCCGGAACGGCTCCACCTTGATTAGCGACATCAGCTGGGAGGTTGACGAGGCAGACCGTTGGGTCGTGATTGGTCCGAACGGCGCGGGCAAGACGACCCTGCTGCAGGTGATCTCAGCACAGATCCATCCTTCGAGCGGAGTAGCCGGGGTGCTTGGCGAGGTTCTTGGCACTGTCGACGTTTTTGAACTACGGCCGCGAATCGGGCTTACTTCCGCCGCACTGGCCGAGCGCATCCCACGAGGCGAGCGGGTTCACGACGTCGTGGTCTCCGCCTCGTACGCGGTCGTCGGCCGGTGGCGCGAACAGTATGACGAACTCGACCACGAACGGGCAGATGAGCTGCTGGCGCAACTACGCATCGACGGTTTGGCCAATCGCACATTCGGCACGCTCAGCGAGGGCGAACGCAAGCGGGTCCAGATCGCTCGAGCCCTGATGACCGATCCTGAGTTGTTGTTGCTCGATGAGCCTGCCGCTGGCCTGGACCTCGCTGGCCGCGAGACCCTAGTCAACTCCTTGGCGGAGCTGGCTCAGGATGACTACGCACCCGCCTCGATCCTTGTCACCCACCACGTGGAGGAGATTCCGAGTGGCATCACCCATGCCATGCTGCTCAAGGGTGGAAGGATCGTGGCCGCCGGTCCGCTGCGCGAAACGTTGACTGCTGAAAACCTGACGAAGACGTTCGATGTCGAGCTGAGTCTGGTCGAGGACGACGGTCGATGGGCCGCCCGAGCGATTTAGTTTGACTGGCACCATTGAAGTACAGAGATGACTGCGTCTGGAGAGCACGATGGAGGTGAACTTGACGGACTGGCTGGGTGACAATTCCTGGGCGCTCTGGCTGAGTCTTGCTTTCCTTCTGGGCGTCGCCGAGATCATGTCGCTTGATCTGGTTTTGATCATGCTGGCCGTCGGGGCGCTGGCAGCGGCTGTGGTAGCCGTGCTGGCGCCTTCGCTGTGGTGGCTGCAGATCTTGGTTGCCACCGGCATCAGCATCGCCATGTTGCTGCTGCTGAGGCCGACGTTGCTCGCCAAAGTGCGCAACATGCCCGGCTATCGATCATCAGCAGCAAAGATGGTCGGCAGCAGCGGAGTTGCGGTGTCGCAGATCGACAAGTCTGGTGGCGAGATCAAGGTCGACGGTCAAAGCTGGACGGCCCGTCCCTATTCCTCCGATGTGGTGATCGAGCAAGGCACCGAGATCGAGGTCTATGAGATTGACGGAGTCATCGCTGTCGTCTACCCGAAGCACGGGCAACTTCCCTAGAGAGAAGGAAGATCGTGGATCTCGCGTCGTTGATCGTCGTCTTGGCCATCGCGCTGGCGGTGATCTTCTTCATAGCAAACTCGGTCCGAGTGATCCGCCAGCAGCGAGTCGGTGTGGTGGAGCGGCTCGGCAAGTTCAAGCGCACGTTGGAGCCGGGGCCCCATCTGGTCGTGCCGCTGTTCGACAAGGTCCGCTACAACATGGACATGCGGGAGAACGTCGTGCCGTTCCCACCGCAGGGTGTGATCACTGAGGACAACTTGATGGTGGGCATCGACTCGGTGATCTACTTCCAGATCATCGATCCGGTCCGTGCGGCGTACGAAGCGCAGGACTACATCAAGGCGATTGAGCAGCTGACGATGACCACCCTGCGCAACATCATCGGTGGCCTTGATCTTGAACGGGCCCTGACTAGTCGTGAGGAGATCAACCAGAAGCTCCGCCTGGTCCTCGACGAGGCGACCGGCAAGTGGGGAATCAAGGTCAACCGCGTCGAGCTCCGCGCCATTGAGCCTCCCGCCACGATCCGGGACGCGATGGAGAAGGGCGCTCGAGCAGAGCGCGACAAGCGGGCTGTCATCCTGCTCGCCGAGGGGCAACGGCAGTCGCAGATCCTTTCCGCGGGCGGCGAGAAGGAGTCCGCCATTCTGCGGGCGCAGGGCGATCGCGAGGCTGCTGTACTGCGGGCACAGGCTGATCGGCAGGCCGCGATGCTGCGCGCCGAGGGCGAGGCGCAGGCGATCACCACGGTGTTCAACGCCATCCATGCAGGTCAGCCCGACCAGGCGCTGCTGGCCTATCAGTACATGCAGATGCTGCCGGCGATCGCGCGCGGCGACGCCAACAAGGTTTGGGTAGTGCCGAGTGAGCTGAATGACGCCCTCAAGGGGCTCGGCAGCATGGTCGGCAAGGCAGCCTCTTCCGCCATTCCAAGCGCCAGTGAGGGTGACTTCACCGCACCAGCCAAGATCGACGTTCAGTCCGAGATCGAAAAGCAGAACGCTGAAGAGGAAGCTGCCTTGCGGCGCACTGTCGAGGAGGCAATCCAGGAGGCTCACGAGTTGGAGCTTCCATCTCGGTCCGACTTGGGCGCACTGGGTACCTCCGAGCCAGCTGCGGCCATTCCCAACGGCTACGAGCAGGAGAGCCAGCCTAATCTGACGCAGTGACCTGGCTGGAGCTTCTGGCGCTCATCACTGCCGGAGCGGCGGCAGGGTTGATCAACACAGTCGTCGGCTCGGGTACCTTGATCACGTTCCCCACCCTGCTGGCTCTCGGCGTGCCGCCGGTGACCGCCAACGTCTCCAACACTGTGGGACTGGTGCCCGGATCACTTTCCGGCGCATGGGCCACGCGGCAAGATCTCAGCGGTCAGCGCCAGCGCGTGCTGTGGTTGGGGACGGCTTCACTGCTGGGTGGCATTGCTGGTGCGCTGCTGCTGCTATGGCTGCCGTCGGCGGCCTTTGACGCTATCGTGCCAGTTCTGATCGGTGTCGGCTGCCTGCTGGTGATCTTGCAACCCTCCATCTCCAGCAGGCTTGCCATCCGGCGAATGCGGCTGGGAGCGGATGCCGGGTCGGTGCATGGCCCGATCTTGTTGTGGCTCGCCACCGCGCTGGTGGGTGTTTATGGCGGATACTTCGGAGCAGCCCAGGGCGTTTTGTTGATCGCGATCTTGGGCATCGGGCTCTCGGAGTCGCTTCCCAGGGTCAATGCGATCAAGAATGTGCTGGCGATGATCACCAACGCTATCGCCGGTGTGGTGTTCGTGTTTGTCAGCGAGGTGAACTGGCCGGCGGCAATCGCGATCGCCATCGGATCGGTGCTCGGCGCCCAAGTTGGTGGTCGGGTCGGCCGCAAGCTGCCGGCGGCGATCTATCGGGTGATCATCGTGGTCGTCGGCATTGCTGCGATTGTCAGTTTGCTGAGTTGAGCGTCAATGCCATGACCTCGGCGTTCGGCAGGGTCGCAGCGGATCGCCCAGCCATGGCGATCTTGCTTCCACGGATACCGCTGCCGACCACAATCATGTCGAGTTCGGCAACCGCTTGGTCTACCAGGATTGGCCAGCTGGCTGGCAGGCCGATGGGTGTGATCCCGCCGTACTCCATGCTCGTCTGCCGTACTGCATCATCCATTCCGGCAAAGGAAATCTTGCGTACGTCCAGCCGCTTTCTGATCACCCGATTGACGTCGGCTCTGTCGGTGGCCCGGACCAGGCACGCTGCCAGTATGGACACGTCGGCGCGCCGGCCGGCCACTACGACGCAGTTGGCCGAGACCTCCAACGGCACTTCGTACGCAGCACAGAAGGCAGCCGTGTCCGCTCGGTCTGGGTCGATGGGCGCCACGAAGCACTCCAGCCCAAGATCGGCGATTGCGTCCCTGACAGGCTGAGCCAAGAGTTCGGGATGGTCGAGCGCCGGCTGCCAGTCCAAAGTTCCGACGATGTGCATGAGAGGAGGATCATAGTGAAGCTCACCATCACCGACGTCGCAGACCCTCGTCTGTCCGACTATGTGCGGCTCCGAGACGCGTCGCTCCGCCGGCATCTGGAGTCCGAACATGGCCTCTTCATTGCCGAGGGCGCGAAGGTCATCCGCCGCGCTATCGATGCCGGATACCAGCCTCGGTCGTTCCTGCTCGCTGAGCGCTGGCTCGATGGCCTCGGCGACGTGCTCGCCCGCTGGCCCGCCACTCCCGTCTATGTCGCTACCGAGGATCTTGCAGAGCAGGTGACGGGATTCCACGTCCATCGTGGTGCCTTGGCCTCGCTGCACCGCGAGCAGCGGCATGGGGTCGACGAGCTGCTGGCGCTGCAACGACTGGTCGTCTTGGAGGACATCGTTGATCACACCAATGTCGGGGCGATCCTCAGAAACGCTGCAGGCCTGGGCTGGGACGGTGCGCTGCTCTCGCCGCGGGCGGCTGATCCGCTGTACCGCCGATCGATCAAGGTCAGCATGGGTGCGGTTTTCTCACTGCCCTGGGCCCGATTCGATGACTGGCGCGCCGCGCCCCACATGCTGACCGAGGCGGGATTCCTCACTGTGGCGCTCAGTCTGGCGGCGGATGCAGTCGAGCTCAGCCAATTGGCCGCCAGCACCACGCCCCAAACTCGTATTGCCATGATGCTGGGCACTGAAGGGGAAGGGCTCTCGAAACGCTGGTCGGATGGCGCGACGGTACGTGCTCGTATCCCGATGTCTGCAGAGATCGATTCACTCAATGTTGCCGCGGCCGCAGCTATCGCCTGCTACGCCTTGTCGCCTCGGGGTGTCACTGGCCAGTCCTCGGGATAGAGGTCGGCGGCGTCCTCATGCAACGCATAGAGCTTCTTGCGGGCGCGCCCCGAAAGCCTGTCGCCGAACACGATGCCGTTCAGATGATCGGTCTCGTGCTGCAGGCAACGAGCAAGCAGGCCCGTACCCACCACCTCGACACTCTCCCCGTTCTGGTCCAGGCCTCGGCAGATGGCATAGTCGGGCCGGGCCAGCTCAATGTAGGCGCCAGGTAGGGACAGACAACCCTCGTCGGCGGCGTGCAGCTTGCGCTCCTTGCCCTCGGGCAAGATCACCTCGGCATTACACATCACCCCGACGTGCCTGACTTGGTCATCATCAGGGCAGTCATAGACAAACACCGCTAGATCGACCCCCACTTGGGTGGCGGCGAGACCGACGCCCTCCGCGGCATACATCGTGGCGAACATGTTCCGTACCAGCTCAAGCAGCTCGTTGTCGAAGGCGGTCACCGGATGAGTGGGCCGGTGCAGCACTGGCTTTCCCCAGCGCAAGATCGGCAGGATCGTTCCACCGGTCCGCAGCTCGTCGACAGTGCTGATCTGAGATGGCACGCCGGTGAGGGTACCGCGTGGCGTGCTTGGAATCCCTTTCCGCGTGTTTCAGAGTGGTCACGTGGTCGAGACAAAGCTGCCGCCGCACTTCGAAACGCTGCTGTCCAGCTACGAACGGCACCTGCGGGGGCAGCGAAATCTGGCTGAGCACACCGTTCGCGCCTACCGCACCGACCTGCTGAATCTGTTCACCCATCTGGGCCGGCTGGGCATCGACTCATTGGAGGCCGTCGACCTGAGGGCGCTGCGCAGTTGGTTGGCGAAGCAGCACACGCTCGGCCAGGCACGCGCCACTCTGCAACGCAGAGCCGCCGCAGCGCGAGTGTTCTTCTCCTGGGCACAGGAGGCGGGCCATATCGCCACAGATCCAGCGGCCAACCTCCGCTCACCCAAGATCAGGCGCAGACTGCCACCCACTCTGGAGGCTGCAATTGCAGCGCAGATGCTTGATGAGAGGATCGCTGCGGCTGAAGAGGCCGGGGGACCGGCCGCCGTTCGCGATACAGCCCTCTTGGAGGTCTTGTACGCCACCGGAATCCGAGTTTCCGAGTTGTGCGGTCTCGACCTGACTGATCTTGACCGGGGGCGCCAGGTGATCCGGGTCTTCGGCAAGGGCAGCAAGGAGCGGACGGTGCCACTCGGCGCGCCCGCCTTGCATGCGGTCGAGGCCTGGCTTGAGAGGGCCAGGCCGCAGCTGGCAACTGACGAGTCTGGCCGAGCCATGTTCCTCGGCGAGCGTGGCAAGCGGATCGATCCTCGGGTAGTGCGCCGGGTCGTCCATCGTTCCCTTCGGATGACCGAAGGGGCGCCCGACCTCGGCCCCCACGGGTTAAGGCACGCGATGGCCACCCATTTACTGGAGGGCGGCGCGGACCTGCGCAGCGTGCAGGAGATGCTCGGTCACGCCTCGCTGGCAACGACGCAGATCTACACGCACGTGACGAATGAGCGACTGCGATCGGCTTTTGAACAGGCCCATCCTCGGGCTTAGCACCCACCATCACAGCCAGCTCATTGGGTTGCTGAGCCGTCCATTGAGCCAGATCATCAGGTGCAGATGGCAACCGGTCGAGCGACCGGTACTCCCAACCTTGCCAATCACCTGTCCACGACTCACCCGCTGACCCGGCCGAACCAGATAGCGGGCGGCGTGGTTGAAGGCAGTCTCCACGCGAACCCCGTCCACACTGCCGTGGCTGACAAAGAGCCGATTTCCATACGCGGGATTGAAGTAGGTCCGGGTCACCACGCCCGTGTACGGGGCACGAATGGCCGTGTCGCAAGCGGCGGCGAAATCAGTGCCGTCATGCAGCTTCCAGATCTTGAGCAGCGGATGGAGCCGCATACCGAACGCCGAGGTCACCGCACCGGCCACCGGGTGAAGAAAGCCGTGGCCGCCCGGTCGACCGGCCTGGTTCGCGATCAAACTGGTCTGAGTCGCGGATGCAGCCGTCAGCGCCCGCGCCTGGGCTTCCCGCTTCACGACCTCACGCTGTGACTCCGGCACCAGCCGCAACCGCCCGCCGCGATTCCCGAGGAGCGACAGGGGATCGAGGTAGCTTTTGCCCTGCCGCAGCCCCCAGTGCAGGCAGCCGCGACAGTGCCCGCCAGTTCCAAGCACTCCGATCACCTGCCCGAGCGCCACCCGTTCACCGACACTCGCTTTGCTCACCACGGGTTCGTACGTGGTGCGGACCGAGCCGTGGTCGATGCTGACGACGGGCTTGCCGGCGATCGATCCAGCGAACGCCACCGTGCCGCTCGCCGCGGCCAAGATCGCCTCACCAGGCTTCGCGACGAGATCAACGCCGCGGTGACCGGCTGCCCAGGCAAGCGCTGGGGCAGCGAAACCCTGGTGCACCACGGGTGCCCCGCGGAGTGGCCATCCGGCGGGTGTGGGCAGTGTGGGAGCGCCCACCGCAGGAGCCGGAACGACCAGCACGCTCAGGCACACCGCCAAGAAGACGGCCACCCGAAGGTGTCGATGGAGGATTTGCACGGCGGCAGTCTCCGGACGTCGGCAGGAATCGTGCGGCCGGCTGCGAATCTGTGGATGACATTCGAAGGCGCGTGTGCGTTGTGGATAGACTCACAGGTGCAGATCTGCCATCAGATCTGACTTCGCATGCTCGCGTACCGGTCTCCGGTCCGGGCGGCACATTCGGTCTCGACCTCGACGAGAAGTCAGTCGAGTGTGTGTCGCGCGAGCATCAGGCAGCGCCGAAAGGTTCGGTGCTGAGCAACCGCACGCCGGCGCCCACGCGTGCCGGCAAGGAAGGAACGCGGCCATGGCCGTCGTCACTACACGACAGCTCCTGGAGAGCGGTGTCCACTTTGGACACCAGACCCGCCGTTGGAACCCGAAGATGAAGCGGTTCATCTTCACCGAACGCAACGGCATCTACATCATCGACCTGCAACAGTCGCTGACCTACATTGACCGCGCGTACGCGTTCGTCAAGGACACCGTGGCCCGTGGCGGCCAGGTGCTCTTCGTCGGTACCAAGAAGCAGGCACAGGAAGCAATCGCCGAGCAGGCGACTCGAGTCGGCATGCCTTACGTGAACCAGCGCTGGCTGGGCGGCATGCTGACCAACTTTCACACCGTCATCAAGCGCATCCAGCGGCTCAAGGAGCTCGAAGGTCTGGACTTGGACGACGTTGCCGCCTCCGGACTGACCAAGAAAGAGCTACTCGGTCTCCGCCGGGAGAAAGAGAAGCTGGAGCGCACCCTGGGCGGCATCCGGGATATGACGAGGACTCCTCAGGCGGTCTGGATCGTCGACACGAAGAAGGAGCACCTGGCAGTCGACGAGGCCCGCAAACTGCGGATTCCGGTGATCGCCATCCTCGACACCAACTGCGACCCGGACGAAGTCGACTTTGCGATTCCCGGGAACGACGACGCCATTCGCTCGGTCTCGTTGCTCACCAGAGTGCTCGCCGATGCGGTCGCTGAAGGCCTGATGGCGCGTTCCGGCGCACAGACGGGAACGGAGGCGGAGCTAGAGCCGATGCCAGACTGGGAGCTCGAGCTGTTAGGCGCCTCTCAGGAACCGGCACCAGCCACGCCGCATGACGCGCAGGCTTCTGACGTCGCCCCGGTGCCGACCGAAGAGCAACCCGAGGAAGCTGCAATCGAGGCCGAGGAGGCGGCGGACAAGCAGGCGGATTTGGAGCTCCAGTCTGACAATCCGGACCCCGAGAACGTCTACAACCCCGATACCGGGTCGACCCACGGCTGACCGCCCCCATCAGATTTTAAAGAGAACAGGGATCACTCAACTCATGGCAACGATCACCGCTGCTGATGTGAAGAAACTCCGTGACGCTACCGGCGCCGGAATGATGGATTGCAAGAAGGCACTGACTGACGCCGAGGGCGACTTCGACAAGGCTGTCGAAATCCTCCGAGTGAGCGGCCAGGCCAAGGCTGCCAAGCGCAGCGCTGAGCGGGCCGCGGCGAACGGATTGGTGGCTTCCATCGATGGGGCGCTGCTCCAACTGGGGGCTGAGACGGACTTCGTCGCCAAGAACCAGGCGTTCCAGGCGTTGGCTGCAGATGCCGTGAAGGCGGTGGCGGCGAGCAGGGCCGACAGCCTCGAGGCCGCCAATGCGGCGGTCTTGCCGTCGGGCCAAACCGTCGGGGAGGCGGTTGATGAGCTGGCGGCCAAGATCGGCGAGAAGCTCGAAGTGAGTGCCGCGGCCTACTTCGACGGCCAGACTGCGGTCTATCTGCACCGCCGAGCGTCGGACCTCCCGCCGCAGGTGGGAGTGCTGGTCGAATACGAAGGATCTGACGAGTCCGCAGCTCGCGGTGCCGCGATGCAGATTGCGGCCATGCGCCCGCAATATGTCAGCCGTGATGATGTTCCGGCCGATCTGGTCGAGAACGAACGACGCATCGCGGAGGCGACCGCTAAGGAGGAGGGCAAGCCAGAACAGGCTCTTTCCAAGATCGTCGAGGGCCGCGTGAACGCATATTTCAAAGATGTCGCGCTGCTTGACCAGCCGTCGGTGATCGATAACAAGACCCCCTTCGGCAAGCAGCTTGACGAGGCAGGCATCAAGGTCCTGCGCTTCGTACGCTTTGAGGCGGCTGGCGCGCAGTAATCTCGCGCCGGTCAGCCCCAGAGCTAAGAAAGGAACCCGACGGTGAATGGTCCGTATAGGCGCGTGATGCTGAAGCTCTCGGGTGAGGTCTTCGGTGGTGGCAAGCTGGGCGTCGATCCCGATGTCGTAGCGGGACTCGCCAAGCAGATCGCCATAGTGAACCAGATGCAGGTCCAGGTTGCGGTGGTCGTCGGTGGCGGCAACTTCTTCCGCGGCGCCGAACTGCAGCAGCGAGGGATGGAGCGCGACCGGGCGGACTACATGGGCATGCTCGGCACGGTGATGAACTGCCTTGCCCTGCAGGACTTCCTGGAGAAGGTCGGCGTTCAAACTCGGGTGCAGACCGCGATCACCATGGGACAGGTGGCCGAGCCCTACATCCCGCGCCGTGCGGAGCGTCACCTCGAGAAGGGCCGAGTCGTCATCTTCGGCGCCGGCTCGGGTATGCCGTACTTTTCCACCGATACGGTGGCCGCTCAGCGAGCCTTGGAGATCAGTGCCGAGGTGCTGCTGATGGGCAAACAAGGTGTGGATGGGGTCTATTCGGCCGATCCGCACAAGCACCCTGACGCGATCAAGTTCGACGAACTGACCTACGACGAGTACCTGGCGCGGAACCTCAAGGTTGCCGATGCGACCGCCATCAGCATGGCCCGCGACTACAGGCTGCCGATGATCTTTTTCAGCCTGGACACCGACGGCACAATCGTCCGCGTGGTGTCGGGTGAGAAGATCGGTACGATCGTCCACTCCTAAGGAGAAGAACACTTGTGATCGCCGACATCATGCGCGAAGCCGAGATCAAGATGGCGAATGCGGTCGAGTACACCAAGGAAGAGTTCGCAGCGATTCGTACCGGTCGCGCGCACCCCGCGATCTTTGCCAAGCTCACCGCCGACTACTACGGCTCGCCGACACCGCTCCAGCAACTCGCAACCTTCCACGTGCAAGACGCCCGGGTCGTGCTGATCACTCCGTACGACAAGTCCGCGATGGCCAACATCGAAAAGTCGATCCGCAACTCTGATCTCGGGGTAAATCCGTCCAACGACGGCACTACCATCCGGGTCACACTTCCCGAACTCACCGAGGAGCGGCGCAAGGAATACATCAAGTTGGCCAAGCACAAGGCAGAAGACGCCCGGATCTCCGTGCGCGGCGCCCGTCGTACCGCCAAGGAGGCCCTCGACCGGATGGTGAAGGACAAGGAAGTCGGTGAGGACGAGGTGGTACGCGCAGAGAAGCAGCTCGACGCCGCCACGCGAAAGCACGTCGACGAGATCGACGATGTCCTCAAGCACAAGGAAGCCGAGCTGCTCGAGGTCTAGTGTTGACTGAGCCACCGGCTGCCCCGGCGCAGATGCATGGCCGCGCTGGCCGCAATCTGCCGGCTGCCATAGGCATCGGCGTCGGGCTCGGCGCGTACGTCGTGCTGAGCCTGATTTATCTCAAGCCCGCCTTCGTTGTGCTGGTGGCTGTGGCGCTTGTGCTCGCTGCCGTCGAGCTGCACGGAGCGCTCAAGAAGCAAGGCATGACGTCGGCAATCGTTCCGATTGCCATCGGCAGCTTTGCCATCTCATTTGGCTCTTACTTCGCGGGGCGCCAGGAGCCGGTGATCTTCTCCACGACCAGCGTGCTGCTGGCGTCCTTGGCGCTGACTGTGCTCGCCAGCCTCATCTGGCGGATGCCGAAGGGTGCTGTGGGATTCGTACGGGACTCCGCCGCCAGCCTGCTGATCATCGCCTACGTGCCGCTGCTCGGCTCCTTTGCTGCCCTGATGCTTGCCGAGGGGCAGGGCGCTGCGCGAATCGTGACTTTCCTGTTGATCGTGGTGATGAGCGATACCGGCGGCTATGTCGCCGGAGTACTGTTCGGCAAGCATCCGATGGTGCCCAAGATCAGCCCGAAGAAGTCATGGGAAGGTCTGGCTGGATCACTGATCTTCGGCTCAGTTGCCGGCGTCTGCATGGCCTTTTTTGTTCTTCTGGTCCCGTTCTGGGTGGGCATCATTCTCGGCGTGGCCCTAGTGGCCGCGGGGACCTGCGGTGACCTTGTCGAATCGATGATCAAAAGAGATCTGGGGATCAAGGACATGAGCTCCTTCCTGCCCGGGCATGGAGGAGTCATGGATCGGCTTGACTCACTGCTCCTCGCCGCCCCAGTTGCCTGGTTGATCATGTACCTCCTGGTTCCTGGCGGCTGAACCGGCAGTGACAGAACTCGATCCGACCCTCTATGACCTGGCTGAGGCGTTTGGCGTCGCCACGGAGTACTGGGACTGGCAGGGTCGGCACATTTCTGCTTCTCGCGACACCGTGGTGGCGGTCCTAGCCGCCTTGGACGTTGACGCATCGACGTCGGAAGCTGCTGCCGCCGCTCTGGTGAACCATCACCGCTACCCGTGGACCCAGATGTTGCCGTCCTGCATGACGATTCGGGAGCACCGGAACGTCTCGGTGTGGGTCCATGTACGGCACGGTAACCCGGTCACGGTCTGGATCGAACTTGAGACCGGTGAGAGTCGTCACGAGTTGCGACAACTGGAGAACTGGACGTCGCCGCGGGAGATCGATGAGGGCTGGGTTGGCGAGGCGTCGTTCGAGATTCCAGGCGATCTGCCACTTGGCTACCACACCCTGAAGGCCGCCAGCGGAGATCGACAAGCGTCCATGCCGCTGATCATTACTCCGGCGTGGCTCGGGTTTCCGGAGCGAATGGGGCAGCATCGCGCCTGGGGATTGGCCACTCAGCTCTACAGCGTGCGCTCGGAGCAGTCCTGGGGAGTCGGGGACCTAACTGATCTTGAGGATCTGGCCGTGTGGTCGGCAGCGGAGCACCAAGCCGACTTCGTCTTGGTCAACCCGTTGCATGCAGTCGAACCGGTGCCTCCGATAGAGCCGTCGCCATACTTGCCCAGCAGCCGTCGCTTTGCCAATCCTCTCTATCTGCGACTCGAACGCATCACGGAATACGCCGCCGCGAGCGAGGCGCAGCGAGAGGAGATTGACAAGATCGGGATTCGACTGCTCGCCAAGATCAGTGGGTCGAACCTGATCGATCGTGATCGATCATGGAAGGCCAAGCGCAAGGCACTCAAGATCATCTTCTCGATACCTCGTACGCCGGGGAGGGAGGCCTCGTTTGCGGCATATCGGCGCCGTGAGGGACGCGGTCTGGAGAGCTTCGCGACCTGGTCGGCGCTCGCAGAGGAATACGGTGCCAGCTTTCAGGAATGGCCAAAAAAGCTGCAGGATCCCGAGTCATCAGCTGTTGCCGCCTTCGCCGCTGCCAATACCGCCAAGATCGACTTCCACTGCTGGCTGCAGTGGTTGATGGAGGAGCAGTTGGCCGGTACGCAGCAGGCGGCCGTGCGCGCTGGCATGGCGCTTGGCGTTATGCACGATTTGCCGGTAGGCGTCAGCACGCGAGGCGCAGATGCCTGGAGCTTGCAAGACAGTTATGCAACGGGCGTCTCGGTAGGCTGCCCGCCAGATCCCTTCAACCAGCAGGGTCAGGACTGGAATCAGTCGCCATGGCGGCCTGATCGGCTCGCCGCCGCGGCGTACGCGCCATTCCGAGAGACGGTCTCCACGATCTTGCGGCATGCCGGCGGCTTGCGTGTCGATCACGTGATCGGTCTGTTTCGCCTGTGGTGGATTCCCAAGGGGATGCATCCCACGCAGGGCACCTATGTTCGCTACGACCACGAGGCCATGATCGGCATTCTGGCTCTGGAGGCTCATCGGGCAGGGGCAGTGGTGGTTGGCGAGGATCTTGGGACCGTGGAGCCGTGGGTCCGTGACTACCTTCGGGAACGCGGCATTCTTGGCACGTCGATCTTGTGGTTCGAATTCGACTGGGATGGGGACGGTACGCCGCTGGCGCCCGAAAAGTGGCGGGAGTACTGTCTGGCGTCGGTGACGACTCATGATCTGCCACCTACTGCCGGTTATCTTGCCGGTGATCATGTCCGGCTTCGTGATCAGCTGGGCATCTTGACTCGCTCCTTGGATGAGGAGCTGAAAGTCGACGAAGCCGATCGCCAATCCTGGCTGAATAACCTTCGAGATCGGGGCGCCTTGCAGCCGGACGCGGGAGTCGAGGAGACCGTTGAGGCCCTGCACCGTTATTTGACGTGGACTCCGTCGCGGCTGCGTTGTCTGTCACTCACCGACGCTGTTGGGGAGCGTCAGTTGCAGAACCAGCCCGGGACCATCGACGAATACCCGAACTGGCGGGTGCCGCTCACCGGTCCCGATGGAAGACCGGTCATGCTGGAAGACGTTTTCACCGACCCGCGGACGGCGAATCTCGCCAAGATCATGAACGGCGGCCGCTAGTTAGAGCTCACCTGGGACCGAGGTCGACCCAGCCCTCCTCAATTGCCTGGCGCACAGCATCCGCCTCTTCCTGAGTCAGAATGCCGGCCTGGACCGCCTGGTCCAGGTATGGGTCGAGCGCAGCCGGCCCTTGCGCCTCATAAGCTGCACGAATCTCGTCGAGTGCGGCCTTGACCTGGGCCTCGTCGACGCCGAGCATGCCGGACAGGACCTTGATAAGGGCTGCCTCCTGCGCCTCCTGCGCCTCCTGCTCGGGGCTGGTTGGCCAATCCGGTCGCTCAGTGCCCGGCGGGGGATCGCTTGGCAGGGGGGTATCGGGCGCCGGAATAGTGGGCGCGCTCGTCGGATTAGGCGTTAGTGTCGTGTCTGCCGATGCTGTGGCTGCCACTCCGACACCCGCGCCAAGCACGAGCATTCCTGAGGCTATTGCGACTGCAGTTTTTATCGAGGCTGGCACGTTGTTGCTCCTGTGTCGGTTCGCGATGGGCTGCCGAATAGGGTGAAGCTCCTTGCTGTCAATTACCTGGGCGGAAGCTGGCAGCCAGCTAGCAATGTAAATCGCTCTGTGGGCATGGATAGGGTCGAAGCGTGCTCATGGTGAGGACATGTCTGCGACAGCAGTGACCGACAGCGGGTCGAAGCGAGTCAACGGCAGCCTGCTGACGGTACTTGTCGCATTCGTAGCCAACGTGCTGATCGCAATTGCGAAGTCGGTGGCAGCCGCTATCACGTCATCGGCATCGATGCTGGCCGAGGCCGCTCACTCGTGGGCGGATGCTGGCAACGAGATCTTCCTGCTGATAGCTGATCGGCGATCCGACCGTGGCCGCGACAGCCGGCACCCGATGGGGTTCGGGCGGGAGGCATATGTCTGGTCGATGTTCGCGGCCTTTGGACTCTTCACCGCCGGCGCAGTCGTCTCGATTTGGCATGGGATCCAGCAGCTGCTGGAACCCGAGGAAGCGTCCAATTACCTTGTCGCCTACGTCGTTTTGGCAATTGCCTTCGTGCTCGAAGGGATCTCGTTCACCCAGGCCACGATCCAGGCCCGGCGTCTTGCTGCGGACCAGGGCCGCAGTGTCCCGAGATTTGTGCTGAACACCTCGGATCCCACCTTGCGCGCTGTCTTCGCCGAAGACGCTGCGGCCCTGATCGGTATCACGATCGCGTTTGCGGGTGTTGCGCTCCATCAGATCACTGGATCGGTAACGCCCGACGCTGTGGGCTCAATTCTGGTCGGTGTGCTGCTGGCAGTGGTCGCGGTGTTCCTGATTGACCGCAACCGGCGCTTTTTGGTCGGTGAAGTCGTGCGCCCCGAGGTTCGACAGCGAGTGCTTCGCGAACTACTCGCACGCCCGGACATCGAGCGGATCACCTATCTGCATTTGGAATTCGTCGGTCCCGGTCGGTTGTATCTGGTCGCTTCAGTCGACATGGTTGGGGACGACATCGAGCCCAGCCTGGCGGTGCGGTTACGGCGGGTGGAGCGCGAGTTGGAGCGGGAGGAGCACATCGAGGAGGCTGTGCTCACCCTTGCCACACCCGACGAGGTGTCGCTCATACCCTAAATCCCGAGCGCGGCTTGCCGTGGTCAGGAGACACGTGGCCTCGTGCAGGATGGTGGCGATGACTGCCGCAGGGGACCGGTTGATCGACTGGCTGCTCGAGGGCGACCCGTCGATCCGCTGGCGGGTGCACCGAGACCTGCTCGGCAGCTCTGAATCGACCGTACGCGATGAGCGAGCCAAGGTCGCGACGGAGGGCTGGGGCGCGAAGCTGATTTCGCTCCAGGACCCTGACGGGCGCTGGGGCGGCGGCGACTACACGCCGAAGTGGATTTCTACGACCTACACGCTGCTGCATCTGGTCTGGCTTGGCCTGCCAGCGGGGCACCCCGCGGCGCTCGCCGGGTGTGAGCGGCTCTGGGAGTGGGAGGGCCGATGGCGGGTGCCGGAGACCTGCATTGTCTCGATGTTGGTGCGGCTCACCGCCGTTCACGGGTACCACGCCGAACGTCTCGACGGCCTCGTCGACTATCTCCTCAGCGAACAGCTCGATGACGGCGGCTGGAACTGCGCAGCACGCAATGACCCAGGCAAGCACAGCTCCTTCCACACCAGCATTCAGGCTCTTGAGGCCCTTGACGCCTATCAGCGTGTTACCGGTGCGGCTGCAATCGGTGAAGCGGAGGCACGCGGGCGCGATTTCTTCCTGCGTCATCAGTTGTACAAGTCCCATCGCACCGGTCGGCTGGCAATCCGTGGCAGCACCCGCTTTCCCCAGTTGCCCCAATGGCACTTCGATGTCCTGCGAGGGCTCGAGCACTTTGTCGAGGTGGCCGCCGGCCGGGACCAACGGCTCGGCGACGCCGTTGGGGTTCTGCTGCGTGCCCGTCGCGCAGATGGCCGATGGACGACGTACGCCGCCTACCCCGGCCGCGCTTGGTTCCAGATGGAGGAACCGGGTCCGAGCCGGTGGAACACGGTGCGAGTGCTGCGCGTCCTCGACTGGTGGGGACGACCGGGCGGCGGCGATGATGCTGACAGGTCCGACCTGTCACACTTGCCCCGTGCGTGATGTGGTGATCTTGGGCAGCACCGGCTCAATCGGAACACAGGCCTTGGAGGTCGTCGCTGCTCATCCTGATCAGTTCCGAGCGGTGGGCCTGGCCGCCAGCGGCTCGCAAATCGCGCTACTGGCTCGACAAGTGTTGGACAGCGGACCGCGGATGGTCGCTGTCAGTCGCGCTACGACAGTCCAAGATCTTCAACTCGCGCTGTACGCCGAAGCCAGCCGACGCGGCTGGGCCGAAGGGGACGTACAGCTACCCCGCATCGTCGCTGGGCCGGATGCGGCAGCTGAGATGGCGGCGATGCCGAGCGATGTTGTGCTCAACGGGATCACGGGATCCACGGGGCTGGCAGCGACACTGGCTGCCCTGCGAGCTGGGCGAATCCTTGCCCTGGCCAACAAGGAGTCTCTGGTCGTTGGCGGTCCGCTGGTCACCCAAGCCGCCCAGCCGGGGCAGATTGTTGCAGTCGACTCCGAACATTCGGCCCTGGCCCAATGTCTGCGCGGCGGCGCAGCCGCGGAGGTCGATCGGTTGATCCTGACGGCAAGTGGCGGCCCGTTCCGCGGACTCGCCCGCGAACAGATGCACAACGTCACGCCCGATCAGGCACTCGCGCACCCCACCTGGAACATGGGCCGCGTCATCACGACCAATTCCGCGACGTTGGTCAACAAGGGCCTGGAGCTGTTGGAAGCACACCTGTTGTACGGGGTGGACCTGGACCGGATCGATGTCGTCGTACATCCGCAATCGATCGTGCACTCCATGGTGCAGTTCATCGACGGGTCCACCCTCGCGCAGTGTTCGCCGCCGGATATGAAGCTTCCGATCGCGCTTGCCCTGAGCTGGCCAACGCGGCTGCCCAGTGTGGCCAAGTCGTGCGATTGGAGCACTGCGTCGAGCTGGACTTTCGAGCCGCTGGACAACGTGGCCTTTCCGGCCGTCGAGCTGGCACGGCAAGCGGGGCGGCTGGGTGGGACGGCTCCTGCTGTGTACAACGCTGCCAACGAGGTATGCGTTGACGCCTTTCACGAGGACCGGATCGGCTTCACCCAGATCCTCGACATCGTCGCCGTGGTGCTTGGTGAGCACGCCGCTTCGGATCCCGACGTAGGCTCGAGGATGGTCGCGAGTGACCAGCTCACCCTGGAGTTGGTGCTGGCGGCGGATGCCTGGGCGCGGGCCCGGGCTCAGGACCTCACCCAGGCTACGGAGCACACGCACTAGATGGACCTTGTGATCTACATCGGCGGTGCCATCCTCTTTTTCGCATTGGTGATGGCTTCGATCGCCTTGCACGAGATCGGACATCTCGTGCCGGGCAAGGCCTTCAATGTCAAGACCACTGAGTACTTTGTCGGCTTTGGCCGCACTTTGTGGTCGCGCCGCAAGGGCGAGACGGAGTTCGGCGTCAAGGCGGTTCCGGTTGGCGGCTATGTCCGGCTTGTCGGCATGTTCCCGCCGGCGAAGGACCATCCTGATCAGATCCGCGCGTACAGTACCGGCCCGTTTCGTGCGCTAGCCGACAATGCACGCGCAGCAGAGTGGTCAACGATCCAGCCGGAGGACGAGGGCCGGCTGTTCTATCAGAAGCCTTTCTGGCAGAAGTTGATCATCATGGCCAGCGGCCCGGCGATGAATATCCTGTTGGCGTTTCTGATCTTGCTGGGCGTCGCGGCCAGCTACGGCGTCTACCGTTCCCAGTTGACGATCAGCAAGGTTCAGGAGTGCATTGTCGCTGCGAACGCAGCCGACAAGACCTGCGACGGGAAGCCGCCGACCCCGGCCGCTCAGTCCGGAATCCTGCCGGCCGACAAGATCGTTGCGTTCAACGGAACCGCAGTGTCGTCATGGGACGACGTATCGCGCTTGATCCGGGCGAACCTGGACCACCCGGCACTGGTGACAGTCGAGCGGGCTGGTCAGCGCATCGACCTGAAGCCGGTCAACACAGTCATCACCGGCGTACCGGACAGGTACGACCCTTCGAGACGAATTGCCGCTGGATTCTTCGGCGTTGAACCTGAGGTGGTCAGGCAGCGCGGCGGGCCGATCGCAGTGGTCGGAGACATGTGGCAAATGACGAAGCAGACTGCCGTAGCGCTCGCGTATTTCCCCGCGAAGGTCTACTACACCGCCTACAACTTGGTGACTGGCAAGCCTCGCGACATCTATGGGCCGATGTCGATCGTGGGCGCAAGTCGAGCGGCAGGCGAGATTGCGTCGACGAATCAGATCGACGCTGCCGCGAAGGTGGCGAGCCTGTTCACCGTGCTCGGCGCGGTCAACCTCTTCGTCGCGCTCTTCAACTTCGTACCGCTGTTGCCCTTGGACGGTGGGCACGTTGCCGCAGCGTTTTACGAGGCTGTCAGACGGGCCATCGCTCGCCTCTTTGGAAAACCGGATCCTGGACCTGTGGACACGGCGAAGTTGCTGCCTGTGGCGTACGTGGTCGGCGGGGTGATATTGATCTCGGGTGTCGTGTTGATCTTGGCCGACCTCATCGATCCGATCCGTCTCTTCTGAAGCGTCCGTCCTCACGGCGGAGCGGGTGCGCGGCTGCAGTAGCGGTGGCCGGTGGGTGTTGTGATGATGATCTTGTGCGGCAGGGGGGAGAAGCCGCAGTCGATGACTTTGAGGTGCCATCTAACGACGACAGCGGCGGATTCAAAGCGCGATGCGCGAGCGGCTCAAGGAATGGGTGTCGGCCATGATCTGATCCCTAGTGCGTCCATCTTCGGTGGCGACGGCGGTGTCAGCGTGCTGACGGAGCGCCGCATAGCAGGCAATGCCTTGTTCTAAGGGCAGGTAGCCGGTCAGCACCGCCATGGTGTCGGGTGCCGGCCGACAACCCACCCGGCGATGCTTACGTTCGGTACGGCCGCGCTCCAGATAGCCGTGTCGGTCGGCCTCGTAGGCGGGCCTGGCGGATGCATGCGTAGCCGCTTTGAAGCCCATCTCGGAGATGGCCCGTGCGGCGAGCTGCGCGTCGACCTGGCGGCGGAGCCCCGAGTCAAGATGCCGGGTTTCAGCGACCACCGTTTCGGCGACTCGTTCGCTCAACTCCCCAGCAATCAGCTGCCGGTAGGCGTTGGGCAGCTCATGCCACAAGGCCCGCGCCGTATTGAGCCGGCGTGCCGCAGGATGAGTGCGAATATTGCAGGACCACCGGGTACCCGCGGCCCAAATTGCCGTTCCGGCGCTGGTAACAGCCAGCCCGGCGACGCGGAGACGCGCCGGCTCTACGACGCGATTACCTCGGAGAAGGTGCTCGCGGAGTTCAATCCGGACGTCGGCGAGTGGGGCCAATGCGAGGGCGTCGCGCTCAGTCGTACGATCAGGTCGTCCATGACTGGCTCGACGGGGTCCTGGCGGGCTGACCTGCTTGTTATCCCTCGCTATCCCAACTCACGTTAGGCTGGATCTCCGGCGAGCCAGAAACAATTCGTCCCGCCGTACCTCGCAATGAAAGGCCTTATGAGCATCGACTTGGGTCTGCCCACCCTTCCTCCACCCACCCTGGCCCCCCGTCGCAAGAGTCGTCAGATCAGAGTCGGCAAGGTTGCCGTCGGGGGCGACGCGCCAATCAGTGTGCAGTCGATGACCACCACGCTGACGGCTGACATCAACTCGACGCTGCAGCAGATCGCGGAGCTCACCGCGACCGGCTGCGACATTGTACGGGTCGCCGTGCCGAGCCAGGACGACGCCGACGCTTTGCCAGTGATCGCCAAGAAGTCCCAGATCCCGGTGATCGCCGACATCCACTTCCAGCCTCGGTACGTCTTCGCAGCTATCGACGCCGGATGCGCTGGGGTACGTGTCAACCCTGGCAACATCCGCGCGTTTGATGATCAAGTAAAGGAAATCGCAAGAGCGGCAGCGGACGCCGGATGCTCCATTCGGATCGGAGTCAACGCTGGATCGCTGGACAAGCGCCTCCTCGCCAAGTACGGCAAGGCCACGCCGGAGGCGTTGGTGGAGTCGGCCCTCTGGGAGGCCAGCCTCTTTGAGGAGCATGGATTCCGTGACTTCAAGATCTCCGTCAAGCACCACGATCCGGTCGTCATGGTGCGCGCGTACGAGTTGCTCGCCGACACCTGCGACTACCCCCTGCATCTCGGTGTCACCGAGGCTGGGCCGGCATTCCAGGGAACCATCAAGTCTTCGGTCGCGTTCGGTGCGCTGCTCTCGAAGGGCATCGGCGACACGATCCGGGTCTCACTGTCCGCGCCGCCAGTCGAAGAGGTCAAGGTCGGGATCAAGATCTTGGAGTCCCTGAACCTGCGGCCGCGGCACCTGGAGATCGTGTCCTGCCCTTCTTGCGGCCGCGCCCAAGTCGATGTTTACAAGCTCGCCGACGAGGTAACTGCTGGGTTGGAGGGGCTGGAGGTGCCGCTCCGCGTCGCTGTGATGGGCTGCGTGGTCAACGGACCCGGAGAGGCGCGCGAGGCAGATCTCGGGGTGGCGTCCGGTAACGGCAAGGGCCAGATCTTCGTCCGTGGCGAGGTGATCAAGACCGTGAAAGAGCCCGACATCGTCGAGACCCTTATCGAGGAAGCGATGCGGCTCGCGGAATCTATGCCCGCCGGAGACGGCGTGCCCGAGGTCAGCGTGCGCTAGCCATGCGCAAGGTCGCCAGCACGATTGCAGCTCGACGGGCCCGAGTGGGTTCGGTCCGAGTGCTGAGTCGTAGCGATCTACCTGCGGCGATCCGGCTGCTTTCGGCCAACCCGATTGAAAACGTTTTTGTGGCATCCCGGGTGCGCGCCGCAGGACTCGAACAGGCAAGCCTTGGCTGTCCTGTCTGGGGATATGAGCGTGGTGGCCTGCTGCGTGCGATGTGCCATGCCGGATCCAATCTGGTCCCGGTCAATGCTGACGAGGATGCACTCGAGGCTTGGACAGAGTTCGCGGGTCCGGAACGTATGTGCGCATCGATCATCGGACCGTCCCACGTGGCGCTGGAGTTGTGGAACCGATTGTCCGAGCGCTGGGGCTCAAGCTGGAGCATGGTCCGCGATGTGCGGCTGCACCAGCCCGTGCTCGCGATCAGTTCACCGCCAGCTATCCCGATCGACCGACGGGTGCGTCGAGTCACCGTTGATCAATGGGATGCCTATACCGAGGCTGCGGTAAAGATGTACACCGAGGAGATTGGCGTCTCACCCGTACAGGGCAATCCCGCCGGTTACCGCTTCTACGTCCGCCAGCTGATCTCCTCGGGTCGCGCGTTCGGCATCTTTGAAGGCAATCGGGTGCTCTTCAAGGCCGATCTCGGCTCGGTGTCCGGATCGGTCTGCCAAGTTCAAGGGGTCTGGCTGGAACCTGAGCTGCGTGGCCGGGGTTTGGCAGCTCCCGCGATGGCGGCGGTAGTTCAGCTGGCGCGTACCGTCGTGCCCACCGTGTCGCTCTACGTCAACGACTACAACCTGCCAGCCCGTGCGACCTACGCCAGGGTGGGCTTCACACAGGTCGGCGAGTTCGCGACGGTCCACTTTTGACCACCCGACCCGCACGGCTGGCAGCCCTCGGGATCGGGCTGTCGGTCATGCTGTCCGGCTGCGCCGCCAACGAGCCAGCCGTACGTACGCCAGCACCGGCTCCGACGCCTAGCCCAGCTGCCACATCGAGTAGCCCAACCTCAAGTTCCACCTCATCTGCTCAACCCACGCAGCGACCGCCTGCCAAGCCGAAGCGGACCACCGTCGAGGTGGTGATGAACGGCGATCTGCTCTGGCACAACACCTTGTGGTTCGGAGCGAGAGAAGACGCCCGGCGGCGGGGACGTGGTGGCTATGACTTCGCACCACTGCTGGCCGGCATGAAGCCGGTTATCGCCTCGGCCGACATGGCGATCTGCCACGAGGAGGTGCCGCTCGCTCCGCCCGGCGGACCGTATCGAAACTATCCGCTGTTCGCCGCGCCACCACACGTCGTCAAGGCCATCGTCGCGACCGGCTACGACGTGTGCACGACCGCGTCCAATCACAGCCTGGATCAAGGCTTTGCTGGCTTAAAACGTACGCTCGATGATCTTGATCGGGCCAGGATCGCTCATGCCGGCACGGCTCGCACCAAGGCCGAATCGCAACGTCCAACGATCTTCACGACCCGGCAAGGCATCAAGATCGGGATCGTTGCTGCCACCTTCAGCCTGAACGGCCTGCCCGTGCCTGAGGGCAAGGCCTGGGCGGTGCAGCGGATGAGCGCGAAGAACTTGCTAGGCCAGGCGCGTCGGGCTCGCGCAGCGGGAGCAGACATCGTGCTCGCGGCCGTCCACGCCGGCACCGAATACTCAACGAGTGAAAACGGACAGCAAGTCGCGCTCGCCCGTGCCCTCACCGCTTCGCCAGACATTGATCTTCTCTACATGCACCATCCACATGTGGTGCAGCCATGGACCAAGGTGAACCAGAAATGGGTGGTCTACGGCGTCGGCAACACGGTGGCCCAGCAGGAGGCCAACCGTACCTACGAAGGAGCGACCGGGCGGTTCACGTTTAGTCGTATCGGGAATTGCCGATTCACCGTCAGCAATGCCGAATACATTCCGACGCTGGTCACCTACTACCGGCCCGGCCGGTCGGCGCGGCTCTATCAGGTATCCGTGGCGCTGAAGACCGCCAAGGGATCATTCCGCCGCCGCCTGCTGGAGGCCCAACGACGCACAACCGCGGTCGTGATGCGCAAGCATCCGCCGGGACTGACGCGTGGATAGTTCATCCCAACTCCGACCTTGGTGATCGTGAGTGGGCCCCACTCGAGCTGCACACGACGACACCGGCCACTTCAGCGCGGAACGGCCATTCGAGCCAATCCGGCTCGAGGCACCCAACTCTCGACGTCGACACGACCACCGGCTACAACCCTGACCTCGATGCGGTCCTAGCCTTCATCCGCACTCGTTAATACGGCCGAGCTACTACAGTGCTCGGGTGATCACCCGAATGTCGGAGCTGTTTGTCCGAACGTTGCGCGAAGATCCCGCCGACGCCGAGGTGCCAAGCCATCGCTGGCTGGTGCGTGCCGGCTACATTCGCCGCGCAGCTCCGGGCATCTACACCTGGCTGCCGCTGGGATATCGAGTGCTGCGCAACGTCGAGCGCATCGTACGCGAGGAGATGGACGCGATCGGTGCTCAGGAAGTCCACTTTCCGGCTTTGCTCCCAAAGGAGCCGTACGAGGCCAGTGGGCGCTGGACCGAGTACGGCGACAGCGTGTTCCGGCTGCATGACCGGAAGGGGGCGGAATACCTCCTAGGTCCCACACACGAGGAGATGTTCACCCTGCTGGTTAAGGACCTGTACTCCTCCTACAAGGACCTGCCGCTCTCGCTTTATCAGATCCAGACGAAATACCGCGACGAGGCCCGCCCGCGGGCCGGGCTGCTGCGGGGACGCGAGTTCGTCATGAAGGACTCCTACTCCTTCGACGTTGACGACGAGGGCCTCGCCAAGTCGTACGCGGCCCATCGCGATGCCTACATCAAGATCTTCGACCGACTGGGCTTCGAGTACGTCATCGTGCACGCCATGTCGGGGGCGATGGGCGGCTCGGCAAGCGAGGAGTTTCTGGCTATTGCCGAGAACGGCGAGGACACCTTCGTGCGCTCACCCGGCGGCTATGCGGCGAATGTGGAGGCCGTACGGACGACACCGCCTGAACCGCTGCCCTACGACGACGCGCCAGCTGCTCATGTCGAGGACACCCCGGACACCCCGACCATCGAGACGCTGGTTGCCCTAGCCAACGCTCGCTTCCCGCGTACCGACCGGCTCTGGCAGGCCAGCGACACTTTGAAGAATGTGGTGTTGATGGTCACCGAGGTCGATGGCTCCCGGCACCCGCTGGTGATCGGGGTTCCGGGCGACCGTGAATTGGATCTCAAGAGACTGGCAGCTCAGCTGGAGCCGGCAGCGCCGGAGCCTTTCAACGACGAGGATTTCGCCGCGCATCCGGAACTCGTGAAGGGCTACCTCGGGCCGGCTCAGTTCGCCGGCTCCGCTGAGCGGGCAGCCGCCGCGCTCGGCGAGGAATCCATCACCAAGATCAGATATCTGGTCGATCCTCAGGTTGTCGCAGGAACTCGTTGGGTGACGGGAGCGAATGAGGCTGGTCGGCATGTCTTCGACCTCACGTGTGGACGCGACTTCACACCCGACGGGATCATCGAGGCGGCCGAGATTCGGGAGGGTGATCCCGCTCCAGATGGCTCCGGTCCGCTGACGTTGGCCCGAGGCATCGAGATGGGACACATCTTCCAGCTGGGTCGGAAGTAC
>JBKPTR010000111.1:0-4854 GCA_046735615.1 Actinomycetota bacterium | reverse complement strand
CTGGCATCACAAAGAGATCGGGGTTGACCGAGGCCCCGCCATCATCGCGCTCGGCCTCACCCCAGAAGCGACCACCTCCAGCGCGGCCAACGCCGTTTCGCGACCGACCGCGGCCTGCGCCCCAAGACTTGCGAAGGTATCGCATCGATCTGACCAGGCGCGAGCATCGCGTGATTGGCGTACATGTTGCCGCGTCGGCAGTGCCTTGGTTGCAGCGTGGGGGCACACGTGGAGCACACGGTCAACGCCTACTTTCAGTCATTCCATGACTGCCTTCGCACGACGGTGATCCGGCCTCCGCCGGCATGGCGGCGACTGTGGACAGCCGCCGCCATGACGCTTTTAACGCAGGTCAAAGACGAGCCGGGCCTGCACTTGGCCTTTCTCGACGTCTTCGAAACACTCGTTCACTTCGTCCAACTGGCGGACCTCGCGGACCACCTGAGTGCGCCCCTGAGCGTGCAGCCGAAACACCTCATTGAGGTCCGCGCGGGTGCCCACGATTGAGCCGAGGATCGTGATTCCATTGAGGACGGTCTCGAAGATCGGCAGCTGGACTGCGTTATCTGCGGGCAGGGCGACGAAGACCAGCTTGCCGCCGCGGCGTAACGACCGGTACGCCTGCTCGAACGCCTTCGGCGCGACCGCCACCGCGATTGCGGCATCGGCCCCGCCGAGGTTTTTGATCGCCTGCACCGGATCCTCGGTGAGGGCGTTGACGGTGTAGTCCGCGCCCAGTTCCCGGGCCAGCCGCAGCTTATCGTCGACCACGTCGATGGCGACCACCGAGGCACCGAATACCTTGGCGTACTGCAGGGCGAGGTGACCGAGCCCGCCGATGCCGAAAACCGCGACCAGCGATGCCGGCCGCGCCCCGGAAAGCTTCACCGCCTTGTAGGTGGTGACGCCGGCACACGTCAAGGGCGCCGCATCGAGCGGATTCACCTCGGCTGGCACCTTCGCGACGTACTTCGCTTTCGCGGCCGCGTACTCGGCGTACCCGCCATCGATCGAGTACCCGGTGTTGCGCTGTTGTTCGCATAGCGTCTCCCAGCCGGTGGTGCAGTACCCACAGGTACCGCAGGCGAATCCGAGCCATGGCAAGGCGACCCGGTCGCCCACCGCGACCTCGGTCACCCCGGCCCCGACGCTCTCGACAATCCCCACACCCTCGTGGCCGGGGATGAACGGCGGTTTCGGCTTGACTGGCCAGTCGCCGTGCGCGGCGTGGATGTCGGTGTGGCACAGACCTGACGTTTCGATCCGGACGACGACCTCGCCCGACCCAGCGACCGGCTTTGGCACGTCCTCGATGACCAGCGGCTTGCTGAACTCATGGACTACAGCGGCTTTCATGGTGACTTCTCCTTCCTGGAAAGCGCAGTGCTGGCTAGAAGAACCCCACTGGGCGAGGGCTGTAGCTGACCAACATGTTCTTGGTCTGCTGGTAGTGGTCGAGCATCATCTTGTGCGTCTCGCGGCCGATGCCCGACTGCTTGTACCCGCCGAACGCTGCGTGGGCCGGGTACGCGTGGTAGTTGTTAACCCAGACCCGACCGGCCTGGATCCCGCGTCCGATGCGGTACGCGGCGTCGGCGTCGCGCGACCAAACACCGGCGCCCAGGCCGAACACCGTGTCGTTGGCGATGTCCAGGGCCTCGTCGAGGTCCTTGAACGTGGTGACGGACACGACGGGGCCGAAGATCTCCTCTTGGAAAATCCGCATCCCGTTGTTGCCCTCGAAGACGGTCGGCTCGACGTAGTAGCCGTCTTCCAGGCCGCTGAGGATCCGGCGGTGGCCACCGGTGAGCACCTGCGCACCTTCGGCGGTGCCGATGTCGATGTAGCCGAGGATTTTCTCCAGTTGCTTCTGGCTTGCTTGCGCGCCGATCATCGTCGCCGGGTCGAGCGGGTCACCGGACACAATGGACTCCACCCGCTCCAGCGCCCGCGCCATGAACTCGTCGTAGATGGAGCGGTGGATCAGCGCTCGGGACGGGCACGTGCACACCTCGCCCTGATTCAGCGCGAACATCACGAAGCCTTCGACCGCCTTGTCCAGGAATTCGTCGTCGGCTGCCATTACGTCGGGCAGGAAGACATTGGGGCTCTTGCCGCCCAGCTCCAGTGTCACCGGGATGAGGTTCTCGGTCGCGTACTGCATGATCAGCCGGCCGGTCTCGGTCGACCCGGTGAATGCAATCTTCGCAATCCGCGGGCTCAACGCCAGCGCCTTGCCCGCTTCCGGGCCGGAGCCGTTGACCACGTTGAGCACTCCATCAGGGAGCACATCGCCCACGATCTCCATCAGCTTCATGATCGACGCGGGCGTCTCCCCCGCCGGCTTCAGCACGACGCTGTTGCCCGCGGCCAGCGCCGGCGCGAGCTTCCAGGACGCCATCAGCAGGGGGAAGTTCCACGGGATGATCTGGCCGACTACACCCAAGGGCTCGTGGTAGTGGTAGGCGACCGTGTCATGGTCGATCTCACCGATGGACCCCTCCTGGGCGCGGATCGCGCCAGCGAAGTAGCGGAAGTGGTCCACCGCCAGCGGCAGGTCGGCGGCGAGCGTCTCGCGCACCGGTTTGCCGTTGTCCCAGGTCTCGGCGACGGCCAACTCCTCTAGGTGCTGCTCCATCCGGTCAGCGATTTTGAGCAGGAGGTTGGATCGCTCGGTGGTGCTGGCGAGGCCCCAACGCGGTTGGGCGTCGTGCGCGGCGTCCAGCGCGAGCTCGACGTCCGCCGCCTTGGACCGGGCGACCTTGACGAACGGCCGACCGTTGACGGGGGTGACGTTCTCGACGTACTCGCCGTCCAGCGGAGCCACCCACTTGCCACCGATGAAATTGTCGTACCGCTCGGGGAACAACGTGATAGAGCCTGGCTCGCCCGGCGCAACGTAAGTCATGGCGTTTCTCCTTCGCCTATGGGTTCCCGTGTGGAACCGGATACGGCGAAAGTAGGGACGCCAGGTAGGTAAATGGTTGGTTGCACCTTAGGACTCGTACGCCGTGCGCAACCTGGCCCGCAGCAGGGCGGCGGCGCCGCCGCTCGTGCCGCGCAGTGCGCGTACGGCGTGTTCGAGTACTTCGACGTCGTACGGGACGGCCTCGGCGTAGCGCAGCACCGCTTGCGGATCCGGCTGCGTTAGCAAGGCCTGACGCACCGCGACCGCCACATAGTTGCCGTACTCGGTCAGCCCCGGCGCATCCGTGCCGGCGAGCAGCTCGCCACCGTAGGCGGCAACGGCGTCCTTGAGTTGGCCGGTGTACAACAGCCGCGGCACGTCGCTGGCGTCGCAGTGCACCGGCACTGTGATCCGGTAAATCCTTGAGGTGAGTGCCCCACCGAGCATGGTCCGCAGATGCGAGACCTCCGCTTTCAGCGTGGCAAGCGACACCGGTCGATCGCCGTACAGCTTCGCGTGCAAGGTGGTCAGGCTCAACCCATCGGGGTGCAGCGCCAGCAAGGCCAGGATTTCCAACTGACGGCGGGATATGAGCAGACGCACCCCGTCCAGGTAGGCCTCCGCCTTACCCAACAGGCGCAACGTCAGGCTACCGGGTGGGGCCGGGCGGCGTCCTGCCGATGTCGGCCGGACGGTGCCGGCGGGCATCGCCTGCTCCAACAACCGGGCAAACGCTGTCGCGGTCGCGGTGCCCAGCGGATGTGTGCGATCCCAGGTCGTGGACAGGTCGAGCACGCCTAGCTGTCGGCCGGTCGTCGGGTCGTGAACTGGCGCCGCCCAGCACGTCCAGTCGTGCACACACGAGGTGAAGTGCTCGGCCGAGAACACCGTGGCCGGTCGGTCCAGTCGTAGCGCAAGATCTAATGCGTTGGTGCCCACACTCGACTCGTCCCACCGACCGCCGGGCACAAAATTGACGCCCTCGGCCCGCCGGCGCATAAGTGTGCCTTCGCAGGTCCACAGAATCCGGGCGGCCGGGTCGGTCACCGCCACCACCAGCTCGCCATCGTCGGCGGCCGCGCGTAGCTGCGACTCGATCTGGGCCACCGCCGTTCGCAACGGACTGGCCTCCCACGACGCGCGGGTTTCGTCTACATCGGACAGCGGCGCAGCTTCGACATCTGGGGTAAGCGAATCTGCGGACCGTTCCCAGCTGGTCAGGATCTCAGGCCGCACGTCTCTCGGCGCCGGCTCATCGGCCGACCGACTGCGGCCGGGCAGGACGAACCGCTCCCACGCATCCACCAACCGGCGGCGGTCGCGTCGACCCCCACCGGCACGAATTGCACGATCGCGATCAGCCATGAAGCGTTACCCTGCAGCCGGTATCCAAGCGCACGCGTCATCCATAGGAGCGGCAGGCCCGCGCCCGCCGCCTCTGAATGACCGCGTTATGCCGCCGATTGTCCACGGCAAGATGGCTGGCGGGAAGGGCCGAAAGACCTCCGACTGGACGCCTTGCTCCCGGCCACTGGGGAGGTAACGCCTGCAAGCCTCGCTCGTGGCCCCGCAGGTCTGTCCGCGCAATCCGTGGGGCAGCCCTTGACCTTCTCAGACACGGTGCCCGGACCGAGAAGCTCAACGACGGCACTACCGGGGGCACATGCGAGAAGTACCGGAGCCCGTCTGTTCGGTCCGGCCATGAGAACAAATGACCTAGTCAAAGCCTTATTAAGGTGGGTGGAGCTAAGGGGACTCGAACCCCTGACCTTCTCGTTGATACGAAACTGGTGAGTTGGTCGGCTTTAGTTGGTCATGGCGACGGGGTGAACGGTGACCTGGTAGCCGAGGGCTTGGAGGTCGCGTACGGCACGGGCTGCGCGTTTGCTGGGGTCGTGCCTGCTGTAGTAGTCCGGTCCTGGGTCTTGGTAGTAGGTGCCGGTGCT
>JBKPTR010000110.1:0-25954 GCA_046735615.1 Actinomycetota bacterium | reverse complement strand
AGCTTGGTCGGAGTGAACGGACAACAGCTGGCTCCTTACTAGCTGAGTGACGCTCCGCTCCCCGGGTAGGAGTCGAACCTACGTCGCTAGTCCTGATTCAAAGTCAGGCGGGCCCTGCCGACAGACCAACCGGGGAATGTGAGGCCCGGTCAATCCTCCCATCCGGAACTCGCTTGCGAGCCCGGTTTCGAATCCAGATCGCTTCACCCCACACCTGACCAACCCGTGGATTGGCCAGAGCCAAGCGTACGCATCGCCTGGTCGGCGTTCATCAGCGGTTGCGGAAAATGCGCGCTTCGACGAGCTCAGGCCACATCTGCGGGCTGAGCGTCTCGAAGCCAGGCCCTCTGAATCCGGTCCCTTCCACAGGCTCAGGGCGCATCTGCGAGGCTAGCTCAGGCACATTTGTGTGCCTGGCTCTGGCACATCATTTTTGCCATCAGGAGCGATTTTGCGTAGAGTGGAGCCTTCTTACTAAATCGATACAGAACCCTCGAATGATCACATCTGCTCCTGTCACAACAAAGCTCTCTGCCCGGCCCGCTGCTGTCGCGGTGACGTTGATGTTCGTCGTCAACGGCGCGGTGATAGGCGGTTTCGGCGGCTCGCTGCCATCGCTCCGTGACAAGCTCGGCTTGGACGCAACCCAGATCGCGATCATGCTCTTCTCTGCTGGTGCCGCGGCCATTCTCTCGATGCAAATCGGCGGCCGGCTGGCCGATGCCATCGGCGCTCGCGAGGTCACCTTGGCTGCTGTGCCGCTCCTCATCGCCGGAATGATCACTATCGGGCTGGCGCAGATCTATTCCGTTGCGATCATCGGCAGCATTCTCATCGGGCTTGGCAATGGGGCCATGGATGTTGCGATGAATGCGATGGGCGTCCAAGTGGAGGCAGCGCGGCAACGGCCGATCATGAGCTTCTTTCACGCCTTCTGGTCGATCGGCAACTTCATCGGGGCAGCAGCCGTCCTGCTGCTAGCCACCGTGCTAGGGCTCAAGGGTGGTGAAGTCGTCACACCGCTGTCCATCTCCATCGCGGCGCTGGCGCTCGTGGCGCTGGGCGTGCTGCTCAAGATCACCCCAGAGGCGGCAGTGGTGCATCACACGGTGGACGGCGTACGGACGCGGATTCCCGCCGTGGCCTGGGTGCTGGCTGCCATGGCCCTGGCATTTGGTCTCGCCGAGGGCACAGCCCTCGACTGGTCGTCCCTCCATGTCACCGATGTCGCCGGCGTCGACCCGACCACAGGCGCGGTCGGCCTGATTGCCGTGAGCGCCTTCATGGTCGTGATCCGTTTGCTGGGCGACCCGCTGGTTACCCGCTTCGGTCGGCGAGCGGTCGTACGCTTCGGTGGCCTCTGCGCAGCACTTGGCTATTTGACGGTCACGGTGGTCAGCAGCCTGCCGCTGTTGGTCGTCGGCTGGGCGCTGGTGGGCTTCGGCGTTGGCATGATCGCACCACAGGTTTACGCGCTTTCCGGGCACATTGGCGGGGGCCGAGCGCTCGCCGTGGTCGTGACCTTCGGCTATGCCGCGTTCTTGGTGGGCCCGGCTTTCATAGGCTTTTTGGTCAATCTGCTTGGCATCCATCACACAATGGCCGTGCCTGCGTTGCTCTGCGTCGGCATCATCGCGCTGGCATCGACCATGCCGCGCACCGACGTCGGCCTCGCCCAGAGCTAGCCGCAACCGCTGTGTTCCATCGCCGCAGTTGACTAGGCCTGCTTAGGTTGTGACCTTCGTCCGGTCCGGGCCGGAACGGTCATCGTCTTGTCAAGCCGGTGATTCCCGACTAACCCAAGTCCGTAGGCGACGACGACATAGAGCGCAACTAGCCAATCGAAACTGACACACGCGATCGCATAGGTCCACGGAGTAAACACTTCTGCTGGTCCGATGTCATGCAGCAAGACATCCCAGAGGGGGTGCAACGCCCATCCTGCGGCGAGCCAGTACGGTGAGCCGCGCAGACCGAGCAGCGCAATGGTTCCGAAGACCACAACCTGAAGCAACTCGATCAGCGACCAGATCGCGGGAGCTCCGACAACTTCCCTACCCACAGTGGCAAATCCGAAGTACGCCCCAGCCGCGGCAAACAGGAAGATGACCAATACAGAGCGCCCAAGGATGTCCCTGGTGAACCTGGAAAGCAAGAATGCGGGAACGATCACCGCCACGATGGCAAATATCGCGCCGTTTATCAGTACGGGGACGATCAGTTCGTTATTCGGAGGGTCCATGGTTGGCCAACACCGCCTTCCGGCGCTGCCGATCTTAACCCGCTCGGCTGTCGGTCAATCCGCCGGAAATGGAGGTGGATGACTTTCCGTCAGCGACTATCCGGTAATTCTCGACGTCAAGACTCTTCACATCTAGACTCCCGGTGTGACCGGCCAGCCGACCCGC
Source organism: Actinomycetota bacterium (assembly GCA_046735615.1). GTDB lineage: Bacteria > Actinomycetota > Actinomycetes > Propionibacteriales > Propionibacteriaceae > Microlunatus. The sequence goes on along the minus strand of JBKPTR010000110.1, from coordinate 23,546 downwards.
GACGAGGTCGACACCATCGTCGAGGCCTGGCATCGCGAACGTCCCGACTTGGACGTTGCACCTATGGAGGTGCTTTCCCGCATCAGCCGGCTGGCCCGCCACCTCGACCGCATTCGAGCGAACGCGTTCAGCGCACACGATCTGGAGTCTTGGGAGTTCGACGTGCTAGCGGCGTTACGACGCTCGGGCCCACCGTACCGGTTGTCGCCAGGGCAGCTGCTGCGGGAGACCCTGGTCACCTCGGGAACGATGACCAACCGCGTGGACCGGCTCGCTGCGCGCGGGCTGGTCGCCAGACAAGATCATCCCGAAGACCGGCGGGGTGTTCTGGTGCAGCTGACCCAGGCTGGGAAGGATGCGGTGGATGCGGCCATGGCGGAGCTGCTAACCGCTGAGCGCGGGATCTTGGCCGCGTTGGACGTCACCGAGCATGATCAGCTCACGCGAAGCTTGCGGCTGCTTCTTGCCCGCTACGGCGCCGACGCCAGCCATCGAGTTAGTTGACCACCCGGGCTCCGGTGACCGGACCCGTAGCCCGTCGGACCGCCCGGCACACTCCTTCTGCACTGAGCGATACGGAGAGGTCGACCGCCGCGGACTCGTCGCCGACCAAGAAGGCACATGTCGGACCTGATCCCGACACCAAGGCGCCTAGAGCGCCGTACTCGAGGCCGGTTTGCAGCACGGTACGCAACCGCGGCTGCAGGTCCAGTGCAGCAGGCTCCAGATCGTTGCTGAGCGCCCGAGCAAGGAGCCTCGGATCGCCGCTGCGCAGAGCATTCATCAGATCGGCGGGCACTTCAGGCGGTGGTGCGTTGGGGCTCAGCTCATCGAACCGGCGATAAACCGCGGCCGTGGACAGCCCGTGAAAGCCAAAGGCCAGCACCCAGTGGTAAGTACCTTGGGCCAGCGCCGGCGCCACGTCCTCGCCCCGCCCGCTGCCTACGGCGGTGCCACCAAGCAATGCGAAGGGCACATCGCTGCCGAGCTCCGCCGCGAGTGCCCTCATCCCGTCGGCGGTGACGTCGAGGTCCCAGAGGACCGCGCACGCCAGCAATGCCGCCGCACCATTGGCCGAGCCGCCGGCCAACCCACCAGCCACCGGAATAGATTTCTTGATCGACAAACTCGCACCCAGGGAATCGTTCGGCGCATGGGTACGCGCCAGCAGCTTGGCAGCGCGTACCGCGAGGTTGGAATCGTCGAGCGGCACCAGATCGGCACCTTCGCCGCTGACCACAACATCGAACTCATCCGGATCGGCCCAGGCGGCGTGCACCTCGTCGTAGACGGAGACCGCCTGATACACAGTGGCGAGCGGGTGGTATCCATCGGCTCGCGGAGCGCCCACCTTGAGGGCGAGATTGATCTTGGCCGGCACCCGGACGCGTACGCCGGTAGCGGTCCGTGACGGAGATGGGGCCATGAGTGTGAGGTTATCTACGGACGAAAGATGTGCTCCGCGATCCGCGCGAAGTCGGTGACGTCCAGCGTCTCACCGCGGGCTTTCGGATCTAGCCCAGCTGCGGCCACCGCGGCACTGGCCCCTGCTGAGGATCCGGCCAGGCCGGCCAGGGCCGAGCGCAGCATCTTGCGTCGCTGCGCGAAGGACGCATCGACGACCGCAAACACCTGATCGCGGGTCGCGGATGTATCCGGCTGCGGGCGTCGGCTGATGGTTACCAGGCCAGACTCGACGTTCGGCACTGGCCAAAAGACGGTCGGCGACACCGTGCCAACTCTGCTTGCCGCGGCGTACCAGGCCACCTTGACCGACGGCACGCCATAGGTCTTCGAACCCGGCCCGGCAGCCAGCCGATCAGCCACCTCAGCCTGCACCATGACCAGCCCCCGGCTCCAACTGTCGAATGTTGCCAGCAGGTGCAGCAGCACCGGCACTGCGACGTTGTACGGAAGGTTCGCAACGATGGCTGTCGGGGCTTCGGGCACAGCATTCACTCGGAGCACGTCGGCGTTGATCACCGTAAGCGCAGCGGCCCGCTTCGGCAGTCGCGCGGCGACCGTCTGAGGCAGCTGAGCCGCCAGCAGGTCATCGATCTCGATCGCGATCACGCGGCGGGCAGTCTGGAGTAGGCCAAGGGTCAGTGACCCCAGTCCCGGCCCAACCTCGAGGATGACGTCGTCCTCAGTCACCTGTGCTGCAGCGACGATTCTTCGTATGGTGTTGGCGTCGGTGACGAAGTTCTGCCCGCGCTGCTTGGTGGGCCGCAGCCCCAACTGGCTCACCAGCTCGCGTACGGCGCTGGGATCGAGCAGCCCGCTCGCCACCGCGCTAACGCAAACCCAGCTTCGACGAACACGCCGGCCATGCACCCCAGCCCGCGTCGGCCTGGAGCTTCTTGGCTATGCGAATCTGCTCTTCGCGGCTCGCCTGGTGCGGGTAGCCATCACCCCCGTACGCGCGCCATGTGCTGAGGCTGAACTGCAGACCGCCGTAGTAGCCATTGCCGGTGTTGATCGACCAATTCCCCCCGGACTCGCACTGAGCGAGCTTGTCCCAGACACTGCCCGTTGGGGTGCTGGAGCTGGAACCAGAGCTCTTCTTAGCAGTCGTCTTCGTACCAACCAAGACCACTTCGGTCACCGGCTTCTTGATCAATTTAGATTTGATCTTGGTGCGGTCCACGATCTTGCCGTTGTGCCGGACGATCTTGTAGGTCACCGCACGTATGCCGCGCACGCCAGGTGTATCGATCTTGGTGACGCCCTTCTTCAGGTTGCTCGACTTCTTGCGGTCTGTGCTGTAGTCGACCTTGACCTTCTTGGTCTTGGAGTTGATGTCGACTCGGGTAAAGCGGAACTTTGCGCCATCGAGCAGACGTGTGTTCGGGTCCGCGCTCAGCTTGTCGTCATTGTCGACTGTGATCTTGGCCGCCTCGAGGGCGTCGGCCAGCGTCTGCCCGGTGGTTGTCAGGGTGCGCTTCTTGCCGGCATCGATGATGACGATTTGCTTCTGCGTGGCGATGATGATGGCCAAGCCTTGGCGTCCGATACCTAAGCTGCGGCTGGCTGACAGTTCCGCGCCGGCGAGGTTCATGCCAAGTGCATCGAGCGCATCGTCGACCGTAGTTGCCGTGGTCCAGATGGTCTGCTTTGCGCCGTCGACGGTGAAGGTGACTTGCCGCCCGAACTTGACGGCGACCCGGGTGCCCTCTTCGACTTCGGCATCCAAGTTCGGAGCTACCACATCGTGGCTAGTGACTTCGATCTCCCTGCTGGACAGCAGAGCGCCCACGGTGTCCGCGCTGGTGCGAACCTGCGTAGTCTGCCCATCAATCGAGAGCGTCACGGTTTTGTTGAGATTTGCGTAGCCGAAGGTTGTTCCGGCCAGGGCCAGTGTGGTCGCTCCTGCGGCGACCACAGGGATGATCTTGCGCACAGCATTTCCCCCGAGTTGGTCCGGAAGCTGATCTGGACCTCAATGTCTTCGCGGCCGGTGTCCAGCCCGAATGTGTCACGAAATTATAACGGGATCCGCGGCGATTCCCCCGCTGATCTGAGACCGACCGGATTTCGTGTCACCAAGTGCCGCGGTGAATGAGCTCCGACGGACCTCTACGTGAGCGGCGTGTCGGTGAGCCGATTGCCAGCGCCGGGACTGGATAACCGAGGCTGATCACACCAACGCTCAGCTGATTCGGTGGCACGCCGAAGGTCTCGCGTACGGCGGCGATCCGGGCGGTTGGAATCCCAAAGAAGCAGGCGCCGAGATGGTGGTCGACCGCCGATAGCAGTGCCGCCATGCTGGCCATTCCGGCGTCGACGAACCAGTACGGCGCCGACCATCGCGCCGGGTCGCGGTCGGTCCAGCCCTTGTCAGGCTCGGCGTAGCGATCGAGGTAGGCCTCCTCGCTAGTCCAGACCAGAACGAGGACAGGTGCGGTCCGCATGCCGCGGAGCCATGTGCTGTCGGCCTCTGCCGCGGCCTGCCAGAAGGTCTCGCGTTCCCTGGTCGAGCTCAGCACCAGCAGCGAGACGCCCTGAGTGAATCCGGCCGAGGGGGTGCGCAGCGCCGCCCCGAGAATGGCATCAAGCGCGTCCGCCGGCACCTGCCGACCTTCCTGGTAGGAGCGGATCATCCGGCGCCGGCGCAGCACGTCCCGGAACTCCATCCGCTACCAGCTCCCGCCGAATGCGGCATCGGCATTGTCATTGAGCGCTTGGCACATGCGCTCCAACTCGATGCCGAGGGTGGCGGCGAGGAAACGGGCCGTGTGCGGAATCAGATAGGACGCGTTTGGCTTCCCTCGAAACGGCATCGGGGTGAGGTAAGGCGCGTCGGTCTCGACGAGTATCCGATCCAGAGGAGCCAAGGCCAACGCGGCGCGCAGTTGATCATTGGCCTTGAACGTGACCGTGCCGGCAAAGGAGAGGTGAGCCCCTCGGTCTAGACAGGCTCGCGCGAACTGATCATCGCCGGAGAAGCAATGCATGACGATCCGCGTTGGCAGACCTTCAGAATCGAGCACATCAAGAATGTCGTCGTGAGCGTCCCGATCATGGACTACGAGAGTCTTGTCGAAGGCCTTGGCGAAGGCGATGTGCGCCGCAAATGCCTCCCGCTGCACGGCCTGACCTGCAGCATCCGAGGTTCTGTAGTAATCCAGTCCCGTCTCCCCGACCGCTCTCACGCGCGGATGCTCGGCCAACGCCTCCACCAGTTCCAGACCTGAAAGCAGCTCGGGCCCCATACGCGCGGCATCGTTCGGGTGGATCGCAACGCCGGCGATCACTGAAGGCCAGCGCTCGGCAGCCTGGACGGCCCAGCGGCAGCCTTCCGGATCACATCCGACTTGGACGATTCTCGTGACGCCGACTTCGGCGGCCATCCGTAACGCATCCTCGGGCCCGAGGCCCGACTTGGCCTGCGTGGAGTCGAGGTGGCAATGCGAGTCCACCACTGGTGCCGGCAGTGGGTCAGGCAGAGCAGGCAACTCCACGCGCCAACTGTCGCATCCCCTGGATATGCATCATCAGCGGGGCATTTTGTCTTTGGAAACCGTCGAGCGATGCCGTGGGCGGCGCGTTTTCACGGCGTGCTCGTAAAGAGCGTTCTTTGCCAAGCCCTGCTCCCGCGCCACCTGTGCCGCCGCAGCCCTCAGTTTCATCCCGCCAGCGGCCAGACTGAGCGCCGCCTCGGCGGCCGCCTCCAAATCCGGAGTCGGCTGGGTCGCGCCGCCAATGACCAGAGTCACCTCTCCTCGCACCTCCGAGCCCGCCCACTCGACAAGCTCCTGCAGCGACCCGCGGCGGACTTCTTCATAGGTTTTCGTGAGCTCACGGCAGACGGCACCGCGACGATCGGCTCCAAAGGCGACCGCCATCGCGGAGAGCGTCGCAGCCGCTCGGTGCGGGGCCTCGAAAAAGATCATGGTGCGCGGCTCATTCGCCAGCTGAGCAAGTCGCCGCCCACGCTCAGACGCCTTGCGCGGTAGGAAACCTTCAAAACAGAACCGATCAACTGGAAGCCCTGAAACCGCCAAGGCGGTAAGTACTGCCGACGGACCGGGCACTGCGGTGACCCGGAAGCCGCGTGCCACTGCGGCGGTGACGATCCGATAGCCGGGGTCGGATACCGACGGCATCCCGGCGTCGCTGACGACGACGACGCGAGCTCCCTCATCCAGTGCCCGTACCAGTTCCTCGGTGCGCCTCGCCTCGTTCCCCTCGAAGTACGACATGATCCGCGCATCCGTTTGGACTCCCAGCCGCTCGAGTAGCCGCCGCAAACGGCGAGTGTCTTCGGCCGCAATCACATCGGCATCGCTCAGCTCAGCTATCAGCCGCGGCGAAGCATCCGTGACATCACCGATCGGCGTCGCGGCGAGCACCACGACCCCGGCTGAGCCCTCGTGCACCACCGCCTCAGCCTCCCAGATCAGGCTGTCGAATTCCTACGTAAACCCAGGTTGCTGACGGTCTTCACTGGTCGCAACCCGTGCAGACCGTACGGAAATACGTGCAGGTAGGCTTCGAAAACGGAGGGTGGTCGCTGGCGCAGTCTGAGTGGGCGCGCCACCTACGATGGGCGAGTGACGCGCCAAGTCCTCGAGCCTGAAACTGGGTTCGTTGCGCCAACTGCTGCGATCACTCCAGGCTCCATGCCACGCGTCCTGCCGGAACGGCCGATCAACCCGCCGACGACGATTGAACGCCTACGGGTCGAGATGCCGAACGACCGGCTGAATGGCTGGATCGTGACACTGATCATCGGCGCGATTGCCTTCGTGATCCGTGTCGTCAACCTTGGGTATCCCAACAAGCTGGTCTTCGATGAGACCTATTACGCCAAAGACGCTTACTCGCTGCTGAAGTTCGGCTACGAACGCAACTGGCCGAGCGACGCCAACTCCAAGATCATCACTGGAAACGTGGATGTGATGCAGGACACCGCCGCATTCGTCGTGCATCCTCCGCTGGGCAAATGGCTGATCGCGGGCGGCGAGTACCTGTTCGGCATGAACTCCTTTGGCTGGCGGTTTGCATCCCTGGTCTTCGGCACGCTGCTGATCATGGTCACCATCAGGCTGGTTCGTCGGGTCTCCAAGTCGACCTTGATCGGCGGTCTCGCCGGGATCTTGCTCGCCTTCGACGGCCTCGAATTCGTCATGTCGCGCACGGCACTGCTCGACATCTTTGTCGCGTTCTTTGTGGTGGCCGCTGTTGTTTGCCTGGTCGCGGACCGCGAGTGGTTCCGAAACCGCCTGGCTCGATATCTGGAGCGACGCGAGATCCCTGATCTTGCCGGCCGGTTCGGCCCGGCTCTGGTTCTACGTCCCTGGCGAATCGCCGCTGGGGTCTGCTTCGGTCTGGCACTCGGCAGCAAGTGGAACGCGCTGTACCCGCTCGCCGCATTCGCACTCCTGTCGCTGGCCTGGGATGTGGGAGCGCGGCGGCTAGCCGGAGCCGGCGCACGGGCCAAGCTGGCAATCGTTCGGGACGGTATCCCGGCCTTCTTCTCCCTGGTGGTCGTCAGCCTGCTGGTGTACGTCGCCACATGGTCCGGCTGGTTGTTGACCAGCGGAGGCTACGACCGCGATTGGGGGGCCCAACATCCTGAAAGCCCCACAGTGCGGGTGCTCGGCAAGCCGCATGCCTCCCTATTGCATTACCAGTACGACATCTGGAACTTCCATACCGGCGACTTCATCAATCAAGCTCAGCACACCTACCGCGCTGACCCCAGCGGCTGGCTGATCGTGGCTCGACCAATCGGGATCGACGCCGTAAACAACATCAAACCAGGGACGGACGGCTGCCTCGGGCCCGACAACTGCATTCGCGTGATCAGCGGTGTTGGGACGCCTGCGTTGTGGTGGGTTGCGATATTCGCGCTGGTGGCCGCAGCGATCTTGTGGGTAGGAGGCCGGGATTGGCGTTTCGGTGTTCCAGTGGTTGGTGTCATGAGCAGCTGGTTGCCCTGGTTTGCCTTCCAGTCGCGTCCACTGTTCTTCTTCTACGCAATCGCGATCATCCCGTTTTCCGTGATGGCTATAGCTCTGTGTGCCGGATGGATCCTCGGCGACGCGCGCGCCGGCGACCGACGAATGATCGGCGCCATCGTTGTCGGGGCATTTGTTGCCCTCGTGGCCGCGAATTTTGCCTATATCTATCCGATTCTTACCGACGAACTTTTACTTTATCCACAGTGGCTGTCGCGCATGTGGTTCAGAAGTTGGATCTGATTTGGCTCTTGTCTCCGCGTGATCGCCGGACCTCCGGCGGCGGCGAGTCGGTTCCCTTAAAGTGTTGAGCTGGCTTCGCACCACGGGGGTCGACTCGCCACCGCGCGGATGCGGGGTAATCGGTGAAGGAGTGTCGATGCAACAGCCGCGCGCCGAGATGCGGTTCTCTGTCATCGTTCCGGCATACAACGAAGCGGCGTACCTCGGCCAGGCACTCGACTCGTTGCTGCACCAGGATTACGACGGCACGTACGAAGTTATCGTCGTCGACAACAACAGCCGGGACGACACGGCAGCTATCGCCGCCCGGTACGGCGTGCGCGTCGTGCAGGAGCCGGAACAGGGAGTTTGCGCGGCCCGACAGCGGGGGGTTGATTGCGCCAGGGGTGAGATCATCATCTCCACTGATGCCGACACCACCCAGCCGCAAAACTGGCTGCGTACCATCGACGCTCGGTTTGGCGAGTCAGCAGAGGTCGTTGCCGTTGCCGGTCCCTGCCGCTACAAGAACCCCTCATGGTGGGCCAAGGCCTACCCGACCTTGCTGTTCGGGTTGGTTGCCGCCATCTACGCACTGACCGGATTTGTCTTCTACGTGAGCGCGACCAACTTCGCCATCCGCCGCACCGCATTTCCCGGCTACGACCTCAAGCTGACCCAGGGCGGCGATGAGCTTGATCTATTGCGCCGGCTGCGGCGACGCGGCGAGGTCACTTGGGAGCGGCAAAACGTGGTGACCACCTCGGCACGCCGGCTACAGCGCGGGCTGCTTTACAACTTCTTCGTCACCTTCCTGGTGTATTACGTGCTGGCATATTGGCTGAACCGGCTATCGCAGCGGCAGACGTTCGGGATGGCACCGGCTTTCCGGCAGGAACCCCGGTCCTTCTCACCTGTTCTGGTCCGCCGTCGAGTGGTGTTCGGGATCTTGATCGTCGGACTCACCTCGCTCGGTTTCGCGACAGGTGCCGGACCAGCGGCCTTCGACGGTCTGGCCAACTTCTGGCACGGCCCGTGAGCTGGCTGGCAGCAGCGGCGCGGGTCGCGGCGGTCGGTATTTCAGCCCTTGGCGCCGCGGTGTACTGGACCGGCTTCCGGCCCCGCTCGCAGATCTTCGGCCCGTTCCCGTACGAGGCGGAGACCGAGGAGAAAGTCGTCGCACTCAGCTTCGATGACGGGCCGAACGAGCCCTACACGTCACAGCTGCTCAACACCTTGGATCGATACGACGTTAAGGCGACTTTCTTTCAGGTCGGGCGTTGCGCGCAGCGCTTTCCATCGAGCACGCGGCGGGTCGTCGAGAGCGGTCATGTGCTGGGCAACCACAGCTATAGCCATTCCTTTAGCCGCTATGTCAAGCAGCCGCGGCAGGAGATCGAGATCATCCGCTCCCAGGAGGTGTTCTATTCGATCACCGGCCTGACGCCCGCGATGTATCGTCCGCCATGGCTTTGCCACTGGCCCTGGGTGTTGGGCACTCTGCGGCAACACGAACTTCAGGTGGTGTCAGGAACCTTCGCCCATCCTCTGGAGATCTTTCAGCCGGCAGCGGCCACGCTCGCGGCGTCGGCGGCCAGGCTTACTAGACCGGGAACGATCTTGATCTTCCACGATGGCGTGGAGGCCCGCGGTGGTCCGCGAAGCGAGAGCGTTGCGGCCGTTGGGCCCTTGATCGATCGGTTGGCCGACCGGGGTTATCGCTTCACTACCGTCGACCAGCTGCTCGGGATCAGCGCCTATGCATCCTAAGTCTGATCGCTCGCTCCGCTCGCCGGTGATGGAGGCGTCCACTGGGGATTGCGCCCGAATGCAATCAGCAGGTCGGCTTGCCGGTCTCCACCAGCGGCAGACTCTGGCCGGGCCGCGATCGCCCCTCCTGAGCGGTAGATCTCCTCGCGATTCCGAAACCACTCTGCGACCTCCTCGACCAGTTCCGGGTCGAGGTTACGGTTCTGACCGATGGCCACGGCCAGATCCCAGCCGTGGATCAGGTGGTCAGCGACCATCTGGCGGATGTACTCCTCGATATCCTCTTCACCATACGAAAGATGAACTTTGCCGCCTGCCGGCAGCCTTTCGGCGACTGCAGTCAGGGCCTCGTCGGCTGCGGCCGTCGCTGACCCCTTCGGGTTTTCCCCAAGCTGATCACCAGCGAATGCATTTCCGACTTCGGCGATGGTCCTGCCCTCCACTAGCGGCCTTGTCCAGCGATCTTCACTGACGACGTGATTGACGAGCGTTCGTACGTCCCAGTCGGTGCACGGTGTCGGCTTGGACCAATCGTCAGACACCTCCGACACGGTGCCTTTCCAGAATTCAACGCTGCGGCGATACGTCGTTTCCAGCGCCATTGCCCCACCCCCTCGGCTTGCCCCTAGTTCGAATCGTCTGGATCACAGCGTGCTCGTTCATCATCGATACGTCCAGTCCACAATTCTTGAGGCTGGATATTGATGGTCATCGCTTTGGCGGGATATCGCCAAATCAAGCCGTCGACCACAATGAGTCCATGGCGATCCGGCGCAGCCGGGAGCGGCGGCCCTCGGTGATGGACGTGGTGGACGGGGTGCTGTTCGCCTTCGCCGGTGTAGCGACCATATGGCTGGCCTATCTGGTGTTTCGGGAAAGCATCCAACCCGGATGGCCAGTGCTGTTGCTCATTGTGTTCTGGGTGCTCCTCACCTACCTACTGCTCCCGAGATTGCACCGCATCTTGACTCGGGTTTATGTCCCTGGGTATTTCATCGGCCGAGCCCGAACCAGTGACGGCCTGCTTGGGGATCCGATCAACCTGGCGCTGCGCGGTCATGAGGCGCAGGTTCATGCCGCCATGACGCGAGGCGGCTGGACCCGGGCTGACGATCTAAGTCTGACAAGCGGCAGAAAGATCTTGACTTCGACACTAAGCCGGCGCAGCTATGCCGAGGCGCCGGTGAGCCCTCTACTGCTCTTCGATCGCCAGCAAGATTTCGCTTACCAACAAGAGGTCGCGGGCAGCCCTTCGAAACGGCACCACGTACGGTTCTGGCGCTGTCCGGAGAGCTGGATGCTTCCTGGGGGGTACTCCGTCGACTGGCTCGCAGGCGGAACGTACGACAAGAGCGTCGGTCTGTCCTTGTTCACCTTGCAGGTCACTCACAAGATCGAAGAAAACACCGATATCGAGCGCGACTACATTGTCGAGACGGTCACGGGAGCGTCGCCGGAGGTCGAGGTGGAGGTGATCAAGAACTTCTCGACTGGCTACCACAGCCGCAACGGCGGCGGTGACCTGATCATCACCGACGGCGACCTGCCGATCATCGACGTACGACGGGTCGAGGTGTCCGAGATCGCCAAGGCGGAACACACTGACAGCCGAGACAAGCGACCAGCGCAAATCGCCTTCGGAGCAGGCGTGGCATTCTTCCGTGGACTCGCTTTCTTGCCCATTGCACTGCTGCTGTTGCTGCTGCCGCCGCAGTATGCCCAGGGCGTGAATATTGAGGGTGGCCGTCCAGCTTTGATCCTCGCCGGTTCCGCCGTCGCCTTTATTGCCTTGGTCGACATTGGATTGGCGATTGCCGTATTCGCCGGTCGTAATTGGGCTCGGCTATTGCTCATGCTGTCGTGCGTGGTGACAACCACCGCTGCTTTCATCGGCAATGCCAACGGATCGGAAGCGGTCACCCTCGCCACCAGCCTGCCGACGGTTGGCCTCAACATCATGGTGTTGCTCGCACTGTCCAGCCACCGGGCCCGCGTGTACGCCGAGCGCGGGCGCCACGTTCCAAAACGCATTGCCGGCCGCCCGTACGAGCAGGCCGCTATTTGACTTGATTGGCTTCTGCGACGCGCGGTCAGCAGCCGGCGCAGTATGAGGATCGCGGCTGGACCGTTGACCAGTGCTGGGACCCCAGCAGCGTGTTCTCCAGTGAGGAGCGCCCAGGCGGCCCACACTGCCGCGTTGCCGATGACAATCCAGTACGTCGAGGCAGAGACGCCGTCCAAGCGCTCGGCGCGCAACACCCGTATAGCTTGAGGGACAGCGAGCAGGCAGGAGAGCGCAGCTCCGCACCACCCCAGCAGCTCCACCAACGACGCTCACCTCCACCGGTCGATGGTGAAGTTACGACGGCGGCCTTCCCTGGGGATTCCCGGCGGCTTCGTTGCAAGCGCTGGTCCGGCTGCTAGGCCAGGCAGCGGTCTGCATCAAATGGCTGCCCAGCGGCTGCGAACAGTTCGGCCGCCTCAAGCAGCCGAGCGCGTGCGGCCTCCGCGTCGCCTTCGGCACGATCAAGATGTGCGCGTGCTTCAATGATCGCTGCCTGCCAGGAGCCGCCCTTCCATAGCGCGGCGGACCGCTCTGCACCCGCGAGGTATCGGCGCGCATCCTCGAGGTCGCCGGCGTCCGCGCAGGCAACCGCCGCCGGTACCGCAAGCATGATCGAACACAATGGGCATGAATCTTCCTGGCTGAGGGTCGCCTCAGCCTGATCCACGACGGCGCGGGCGCTCTCCACGTCCCTTGCGGCTCGGATCATCGTGCCGTAGACGCGGCGCAACAGTTGCTGCGCGGTAGCCGACCACCGGGCCAGCGGGAGCGCCCGATGGAGCAGCCGCATCGCCTCCAGCCGGTCACCCTGAGCCAGCCGCACCTCAGCAAGCCGCTCCAGGCTATGGCCCTCCCCCGCAGTGGATCCGATGTCACCGTGCAAGTCGGTCGCCTCCGTAAGCTACGCCTCCGCAAGAGTGAGGTCACCGGAGAGCAAGGCCGCTTCGCCGCGTAACGCCGTCGCGAAGGCAACGGCCCGCAGCACGCCCGACCGCAGCGCCGACTCGCGCAAAGTGGCGGCCAGAGCCAGCACCTCGGCGTTCGGTGTGGGCCCGTAGAGCACGTATTCTCCTACGCACAGGTGGCTGTCGAACAGCGATCGCGCAAGCTCGGGTCGCCCTGCGCCGGCACGCAATTCGAGCCCGAGTTGACCGAACCACTCTCCCCGCAGATGCGCGAGGAGGCCTTGCAATGTGATCAACTCGTACGTCCGCCAATCAGCGGGGTCGGGGACGCCCATCCGGCGGCGCGCCTCATTGACGGCGGCCTCCGCCGCTGCCAGGTCGCTGGTGAAGTAGGCCAGGTTTCCACGGGCAAGCAGCAACGCGGCGTCGTCGGCGGACCCGTCAGACTCCAGTCCCTCGAGAGCCTCGGCCGCGCTCGCGTAGTCTCCGGCCAAGGTGGCAGCGCGGGCCAGCCCGGGCAGTAGCCGCCGTCGCTCACTCGGGTCGGGCGTGACGCTCAACGCCTGGCGGTAGGCGATGACGGCCCCCGCGTCCCCGGTGGCCAGCAACATGTCCGCACGCAGCGCGAGCAGCGGCCCGCGTTCCGGCTCACGCACGTCGTTGCGTACGGTGTCGATCAGCGCGAGCGCGTCGCGGTACGCCCCGATGGCCGCGTCGGTACGAGCCGCTTGCAGCAGAAACGGTGCGGCAGCGCCGACATGGCCAGCCTGCAACAGTTGATGGCCGATTCCGGCCGGGGACGCGCCCAGGTCGCCTACCGCCTCGGCCGCCTGACGGTGGAGCGGGAGTAACCGGTGGGGCGGCAGCACTCCCTGGTACGCGACGGAGCGGCTGCCCGATTGCTCAACGAGCGCTACCAGTTGCTCCGGTGACGCATCCCCCTAACAATCTCGAAGTGCACTCGGATCTGCCGATAGCCCTTCCGTACCGCATCGGACAGCCCCAGGACCCCGAGCAGGTCGATGTCGCCTTCCACCGTCGAGGAAACGCGGGTGCAGCGTGATTCCCCGCGCAGCCGCGATGTTTGCCAGGCCCGCTGTGAGACAGGAGGCGATGGCGTGCAGCAGGAACTCGACGGGCGTCGGGGCCCTGGTTCGATCCGACCAGTACTGCGGGATGGTCGGCGTCGTATCTGAACGGGACCGTACGTGTCGTGTCGTCCTGCCCGGCGCCGTAGAATCCCTGGATCAAGGAGCGGCTGTGGGTGCCGCTGATCCATTCGTTACTTGCCCGGAATTGGAACCCGGCGAGTTCCGGCGAAGCCTTGACCGCGTCAATGGTGGCGAACAGCGTGGGGACGTCAACGCCGTTGCGAGGCGGCTGGTGGTGGTCGTCATGCTGAGTACTCCTTCGGTGAGTAACTTTCTTGGCATCACCGACCGTAGGAATGCGACCTTCCCTTTGCCTTCCCTGCGAGTCGCTAGCTTCAGCAATCCATACGCATGACAAAGTGAATTTCAGCCTGTTGTGACTAGCTCTTGAGAGGCGGCACACTGTGGCAACCGAGAGCAGTGGCGCCACCCTGCGACGTGTCACCGGCGCTCTGTTCCTGATTGGTGCTCTTACATTCGCCACCGCAGCAACCGTCTTGTCGTCGACATTCGACTGGCCGGACATCCTTCGCGAGCCAGCCGATGTTGTGCTCACGAGGTTCGCGGCGGGTGGTCCCAGCTTGGTATGGACGTGGTTCGCCACGGCGTGGACGTACGCCATCCTGCTCGTGCCGATCCTGTTCCTGCCGACCGTGCTCGGGCGGCGTGACGACGCAGCACTCTGGGTTGCGACCTTCGCCGGCGCAATCTCGGTCGTGCTTGCGCTGATTGGTTTCCTGCGCTGGGTGTTCGTGGTGCCACCCCTGGCACAGATGTATCAAGAGGGCGATGCAGCAAATCGACCCGCGTTGGCTGCGGCCTGGCTTGCCCAGCACCAGTTCGGTGGGGCCCTTCTCGGCGAACATCTCGGACAACTGCTGGGGATCGGCTGGTCCGTCACCCTCAGCATCATCATTCTCCGCAGTCGGGTGCTGCCTCGCTGGCTCGGCGTCGTCGGCCTGATCGTCTGCGTGCTCTATCTGCTTAATCAGGGAGACATCTTGGCAACGGCACTACCCGGCTTTCCTGTGTTCGATCTCGCCGGCCTCATCGGGAGCACTGGTTGGGGACTCTGGGTGGCTGCTCTGGGGGTCGTGCTTTTGCTTCGCCCGATACGTCGTTCAACCTAGACGAGCAACGATGATGGGTCAGGTCGATCCGCATTTGACTGGCGAATCCCTGGAAACTTCACTCCAGCGGGTCGATATAGGCCCGACACGCCGTGAGTGGTGCAGCTGGCGTCAACTTTTCAGGGATTCAGCGATGGGAGTGCACCGCGGAGACATGCGATTCTGCCCGGCAATGCTGGCGACCTTCCACTGCTCGGTTTCGGGCTCTGGCGACTGCCCATCGTGCCGATCCCGCTAGAGGCCTTGTTGTTCCTAGCCGGAGTCTTTCTCTACTGGCGGGCCGCGAGGTCGGTGGGGCCGCGACCCGGCAGGCGAGTGACTCCAGCACGTGCAGCTGCGGCTCTATTGGCGTCGGGCACGATTGTTCTCCTGCTTGACGCGTTGGGTATCTGAGTCAACCAGACCGACAACCTGCCGCGTGAAAATCGGTGACGACAGTCGGCGTCACCCCGTCAGTTCGCAAATTTGGGTGTTTCGCGCGGGCATCCCCCGAGCAAGCACTCCCCTACTGACCGACGCGCCCGTCGATTCGCTCACGCAGTAGGTCGGCGTGACCGTTGTGCCGGGCGTACTCCTCGATCATGTGGACCAGAAGCTCCCGCAGGGAGATCGGTTGACCCGCTCCATCACGACCGACGAAGTTCAGGTCAGTGTCTCTGGCGAATTGTTCGGCAAAGGCGACCTCGTCGTGCCATGCGGACCAGGCTTCGTCCACGACTGCCTGATCGCCAACGGCACCATCGAAGTCGCCGTCGGGCTCAGCTTCGGACTGATACCGATTGGGTACGCCCTGGCCCGCGAACCGCTGCCGGAACCACTTACGCTCGACTTCGGCCAGGTGCCGAACCAGACCAAGCAGCGACATCGTTGACGGCTCGACCGCACGACGAGCGAGCTGAGTGGCATCCAGACCATCGCACTTGAGCTGCAATGTGATGCGCTGGCCGCGCAGGTACTCGGTCAGCGTCGCACGCTCGTCGCCGAGTGACACATCTCCTTCCCGCGGATCACTCCCTGGATCGATGAATCTGTCGGCGCGGTGCTGCGGCTTTGTCACGGCGCCATGCTCGCTGTCGAACCCGAGCGATGGCAAGCCAGTAAGCGGCTTCCCCGATGATTTAGCCAGGAAGAGCAAGTCTGATCTAGAGGAAGCGAAATAGACGATCCTGCAAGAGCTGTCGTGCGTGCACTCGTCGTTACCCAGAACGTCACTGTCGACGGCTCGATCGAGATGCTGGGTGACTGGTTCGACCCGCAGGGACAAGGCGATCAGTCGGATCTACTTGAGGAGTTGCACCGGCAGGACCGCCGAAGTGATGCGCTCCTCACCGGCCGTCAAACCTTCGAAGATTTGCGCAGCTACTGGCCAAAGCAGTCGGACGACACGAGTGGCATCACAAAGTATCTCAACGAGGTCCGCAAGTACGTGGTGTCCTCGACCATTACAGATCCCCAGTGGGAGAACACCACCATCCTCTCTGGAGATCCCGTCCAGCACGTACAGGACTTGAAGGAGCAACAGGGGCTGGACATCGTGGTCACCGGCAGCATCACCTTGTGCCACACCTTGATCAATGCCGGCCTGGTGGACGAATACCGGCTGTTTGTCTACCCCGTCGTACAGGGCCGGGGCCGGCGGCTGTTTCCCGATGGATTTGAGCTCCCGAGACTGAGGCTGCTCGAGACACGGAGCTTCCGCAACGGCGTCGCGTACTCCCGATACTCCGCCGAGTGACTTACCGCACTTTGGTCTAAATCTCGACAGGCCAGTGCAGCTGGACACCCATCGAGGCAAGCGTGCGCTGGAAGTCAGCAAGCAGGGCCGGGCTGCTGCGGACCGCCCGCGGACTCACTCGATGGCTCACGCCGAATGCGGCCAGGGCACCAGCGGCCTCACCGACGTTCCATTCCACCGGGTGGAGCCGGTAGCAGCCATTGGTGACATGAGTGCCCCAGACATTTGCCAGCCGCCAGTAGGTTCTCCAATCGCTGCGGGAGCAAGGCGCCCAACGGAATCTCAAACGGATAGGTCGCGATGTCAAGGTATCCGCGTCCTGCGGTGCTGGGATGTAGGTCGATTCGGTAACAGCCGACACCGACGGTAATCCGGAAAAGCCTCGGCGCGACTGGCGCCCGGACGCGCCTCCACCCCGACGTGCGTTTCCAAGACGGTGAACTCAGCCGCGATTCTGCGGCTTTCCCGCACGTACGCGGCCGCCGCTAGGCCGTCGTGGGTTCCGAGTACCTCAGGACACAACCGCATCCCAATCATCAGCAAGCCACTCTTCCGAGTGTGCGGGCCGTACGAGTGCGGACAAGCAGCGCAGCCCGAGCGGCTGTCTCCGCCTCTGGTGAGGCGCCGAGCGCGTCCAGTCCCAGAAGCGCAGCGCCGACCACCGGCGGGTCATCGACCACCAGCAGGTTGGCGCGCGGAGCATGTGCCTCGAAACGCCGCGACACTTCCTCCATCAGTAGTGGATGTCGCGCTGCGAGCACTCCGCCGCCCAGCACCACATCGGTGGACTGATCCCGCAGATTGAGCCTGTCGATTGCAGCCCGGGCGAGCAGGAATACCTCCTCTGCCTGCCGGTTCACCACTGCCCTGGCAGGTTCGTCACCTGCTGCCGCGACGCCCAGCAGCACTGGGACTAATTCATGAAGCCGGCGACGAGGCATTTCACCGAAGTGCAGTGCCGCCGTCACTTCCACAACCGTTGCAGCGCCGAAGTGCTGCATGACCGCCTCGCGTAGCGCAGTGGGTTGCCCACGGCCGTCCTCGGCGCGCACTGCAAGGAAGAGCGCTTCGGTACCGAGCGTCGTACCGCCGCCCCAGTCACCAGAGATGACGCCAACCGACGGGAATCGCAGTACCTCGTCCGCCGCAGAGACTGCTACGCAGTTGATGCCCGCGCCGCAGACCACCGCAATCCGGTTGGCCGCGTCTGAGCCGGCACGAAGCAGGGCAAACGTGTCGTTGTCCAGGGACACTTCCTGCGCCCACCCAGCGAGCGAAACCCGCGCGAGCAACATCTCGAGCTCTCTCGGGAAGTCGGCGCCTGCTAGGTACACCGCGGCGCGCTGGGCGAGTGCGGAGCGACCGTCGGTGCCAGCCTCGGCGGCCGCCTCGCCGACCAGGCCAGCGAGCACATCGAAAGCGGTGTCGAGGCCGACGACCTGGTGGTTGGACCCCGCCCCGCGCGCGTATCCCAGTAGCCGGCCGTCGTCAGTGATCAGGCAGACGTCGGTCTTGCTGTTGCCGCCGTCGATCGCGAGCACGGCAGCGGTCACGCCGCCCACCGCAGATGATCACGATTGGCGGCAATCAGCAAGTCGGTCAATTTGTCAGCGAGGTCATGTTGGCCGATCAGTGGGTGGGCCAGCAATGCCCGGAACACGCGCTCCCGCCCGCCACGAAGAGCAGCGTCCAAGGCGAGTTCCTCGTACGCCGAAACGTGGGCAATGAGACCGGCGAGGAGTGGATCGAGCGGCGTCAAGGTCTGTGGCCGCGGCCCATGCCTGCCGATCAGCGCCGGCACCTCAACGACGGCCTGATCAGCGAGGAAGGGCAGCGTGCCGTGATTGCGCAGGTTCACGACTTGCACGTCTCCGCCATCGGTGATCAGGGACGCCATCAGATCCACCGCAGCCTCGGAGTAGTAGGCACCGCCACGCTGTTGCAGCAGGGCGGGTTTCTCGTCGACTGACGGGTCGGCATAGATCTCCAGCAACTGCCGTTCAATCTCGGCCACTTCCTCGGCCCGGGAGGGCTGCAACCGCTGCAGCTCGACAACATGATCATGTTCATAGAAGTAGCGAAGGTAGTACGAGGGCCAGACCGCCAGCCGCCGCAGCAACTCGGCCGGCAGGCCGGAACGACCCGCCAAGGCGTCCGCTGACGTGGCAAGCAGCTCCGGCAACTGATCTTCGCCGTCGACCAGCACCTGGCGAGTCCAGGTCAGGTGATTGAGACCGACATGATCAAGTGCAACTCGGGCAGGCTCAACGCCGAGCAGGGTCGCAGCTGTCCGCTGATTGCCGATCGCCACGTTGCACAGCCCGACTGCGCGGTGATCATGATCGAGCAGGGCGCGCGTAACGATGCCAACCGGATTGGTGAAGTCGATGATCCAGGCGTCTTCGGCGGCAAGCCGCGAGACCCGGTCAGCGATCTCCAAGATCACCGGCACGGTACGCAGGGCCTTGGCCAGCCCGCCGGCACCAGTGGTCTCCTGGCCGACGCAGCCACACTTCAAAGGGAGGCTCTCGTCGACCGCGCGTGCCGCCTGGCCGCCAACCCTCAGCTGGAGGAGGACGACTGCGGCATCTGCCACAGCTTGGTCAAGATCCGTGGTGAAGGTGATGTGCCCGGCATACCCGTACTTGGCGAAGATGCGCTGCGAGACTCCGGCGACAAGGGCGAGCCGCTCCTCAGCCGGATCGGTCAACACCAGCTCATCAACTCCAAAGAGGTGTTGCAGCCGCGCAATCCCGTCGACCAGCTCGGGTGTGTACGTTGAGCCACCCCCAACGACGGTGACCTTCAATCGTCGCTCCTGTCAATCTCGTGTCTACGCAGCATCCTTGCAGTTGAGGTCAGTCTGAAACTGTGTCAGGCCCGCCCGCCCGAACAGGGTCACTGGTCATCCTGGTAATAACAGGCCCTCCCCTAGCGGTTGGGACGCAGATAACGTCGTGGTTTGTGGACAGCCACAACGAGGTTCGCGAGTTCCTGATCTCCAGGCGAGCCAAGGTCACGCCAGATTCGAGCAGGGTTGCCGGCCTACGGCGGGGGCCTGGGCTCCGCCGGGAGGGGGTCGCGCTAGAAGCCGCCGTCGCGGACACGGCGCACGAGGCGGACCGACCGCTTCCTCGTGGTTGCCAGACCCGGTCACTGACGTACGACGAAAGGAATTAGTCATGGAGAAGAGACGCCTTGGCAACTCCGGCCTCCAGGTCAGCCGGATCGCGCTCGGTTGCATGAGCTTCGGCGACACATCACGGGGATTCAGCGCATGGTCCATGAGCGATGACGAGGCCCAGCCGTTCTTCCAACAAGCCGTCGACCTCGGCATCAACTTCTGGGATACCGCCAACGTGTACGGGATTGGCAGTTCAGAGGAAATCGTCGGCCGTGCCTTGAGGAAGTACGCCCGCCGCGAGGACATCGTCTTGGCCACCAAAGTGCATTTCACGATGCATGACGGCCCGGGCGGATCTGGGCTCTCCCGCAAAGCGATCATGGAGCAGATCGACGCCTCACTGACCCGCCTCGACACCGACTATGTCGACCTTTACCAGATCCACCGTTTCGACCCGAATACGCCGGTCGAGGAAACCATGGAAGCACTGCACGATGTCGTCAAGGTTGGCAAGGCACGCTACATCGGCGCTTCGTCGATGTGGGCCTGGCAGTTCTCGAAGATGCAGTACACCGCCGAGCTGCGCGGTTGGACGAAGTTCGTGTCCATGCAGGACCAGTACAACCTGATGCAACGAGAGGAAGAGCGTGAGATGTTCGGGCTGCTTGCAGATCAAGGAGTAGGAAGCATCCCGTATGCCCCGCTTGCCAAGGGCAGGCTTGCTCGACCCTGGGGCGAACACACCCGCCGTTTCGACACTGACCCAGTCGGCCGTCGGTTCGACATAGAAGGTGACCGGCCCATCGTCGAAGCGGTGCAGAAGGTGGCGGAAGCTCGCGGCATCCCGATGGCTCACGTCGCGCTGGCCTGGGTGCTCAAGAACCCGGTCGTGACCGCTCCCATCGTGGGTCCCACCAAGCCGCATCACTTACCCGACGCCGTTGCAGCGCTCGACGTCCACCTCACCGAAGAAGAAATCCGAACTCTCGAGGAGCCGTACGTTCCCCACGAACCGAGTGCTTTCTAAGCCCCGGTGATCAGCGCTGGCGCATCATCCGAGGTAGGAATGAACAACTTCGTAGCCAATTGATAAACCTTTGCTTGAAGACTTTGAGGCAAAGATTTCGCGCAATCAAGACATGCAAATGTGGGGTGTCGGCGGAGCGTCGCTAGGACGGTATTCGGCTAGCGTGAGAGTTTGTTCGGTGACAGCACTCGATGCTGCGCCGAGCTGACTGAACTGGAGCAGAGCTCACCAAAAATGGACCCTGGCGGCAGATTGCAAAATGCCGTGTATCGCAGACGCTGGTACGAATTTTCGAGAACGACAGGCTGCTGACTGGGAGCCTCGGCTCGCCCGAAGAAATCGGCAAACGCCTGAGCGACCCGACACAAGGCGCCGTCAAGTGCAAGGTCGTTTATGGACCAATGCGGAAGTAGGGGTACGCAGCGTGGCTACCAAAGATCCCCAATGAACGAGTTAGGGCGATACTGAGCGCCATGTCTGAGCTACCCCAGCCGGAGTATCTGCAGCGGCCGGTGCGCGCCGATGGCCCAATCAGGCTGGCAGATCCTGACCCGGAATGACCAGCGCAGTACGCCCGGCAGGAGGAGCGCATTCGAGCGGCGCTGGGCCCTCGGGCGGTGCAGCTCGAACACGTCGGGTCGACATCGGTAACAGGGCTTGCGGCGAAACCGGTGATCGACATCCTGCTGACGGTCATCGACTCATCGGATGAGGCCAGGTATCTACCCGACTTGGAAGCCACCGGCTACGTGCTCCAATTCCGGGAGCCCGACTGGTACGAGCATCGGTTCCTGCGAGATCGCGACCCGGATGTACAGGTGCACGTGTTCACCGTCGGGAGTCCGGAGGTGGAGCGCATGCTGCTGTTCCGCGACCGGCTGCGCAACCGATCCGGGGACCGTGAGCTGTATGAACGCACCAAACGTGAGCTTGCTGCCCGGCCTTGGGATTACATCCAGGACTATGCCGACGCCAAGTCCGCAGTGATCGAAGAGATCATCTCCCGAGCGCAAGAGGGTCCAACGCACTGACGCACCCCAGATCACCCCCCATTACGGTCTTGTACCGAGCTACGGCCACAGAGCCCAGAGCAGAAACCCAGATGATCAAGATAACGACGACCAGCGCCTCGTCAGAACTGAGCTGCAGTGCAACGAGCACCAGCTCCACTCCAAGGGCTGCTGCCAGACTCACCGATCGCCAAATCGTAAAGTGCGCAAAAGGCGACGGCCCGTTGTCACTCTCGGCGTGTCGCTTGGTGGTTGCCGGTCCTAGCAGGGCTTGTCATCAAATCCTCGGTGATGGACCGGTCGGCGCGACATCGACTGCCGAGTGATCTGGCGTCAGCGCGGGTCGAATTTCGTGAGCCAGGTGAGCTGTGACTCGCCCTCTTCAATGAGGCTGCTGAGCTGCTGGTTGAAGATGACACCGTACTCAGCGCCGATGTGGGTTTCGAAACTGGCCTCATCCAGATACTGCTCGAAGACGAAGAACTTACGCGGGTTGTCGCGTTCCCGGTAGACGGTGAACTCAGCGTTACCGGGCTCGCGTCGCACCTTCTCGGCCAGGCCGGAGATGAGCGTCTCGACCTGGGACTCCGAACCCGGTTTGGCGGTGAACTCGGCGTACAAAATTACGGGCATGCTCGACTCCTATCACGCTCGACCGTTCCTCACCATGCTCACCGGGTAGCGACTCACCACCGGGATGCAACTGCCGCTAGATTGTGTGCATGAGTCGCTTTGTGGTGTGTGGAGAGGCTCTGATTGACCTGGTTCAGTCCGATACGGCCAGCAGCGACTCCTTCAGCTCGACGTGGCTGGCGCTGTCGGCCGGCGGACCGATGAATTCCGCGGTCGCCCTAGGCAAGCTCGGATGCGACACGCATTTCCTCGGTCGGATCTCCAGAGACGCCTTCGGTCGTCAGTTGCGCCAGCACATCCTCGAAGCAAACGTCAACCTTGATCTTGCCACCGAGGCCTCACAGGCCACCTCGATTGCCGTCGTAAGTCTGGATGAAGAGGGTGTGGCGAGCTACACCTTCCACTTCAACGACACGGCAAATTTCGGCTGGCAGGTTGACGATCTGCCGGAGCTGAACCGCGACGACTGGCTGCACATTGCGTCGTTGTCCTGCATCGTGAGTCCGGGTGCGGAGGTGCTGCTCGATTGGATGCGTGACCTTCAGGCGGGGGTCTCATACGACATCAACGTGCGACCGAGCGTGATCACCGATCCCGATGCGTACTTGAGCAAAGTGCAGCCCTGGCTTCGTGTGGTCGGTCGACGTCGCGGGATCGTCAAGGCAAGCGACGAGGACATCAAGTTCCTCGCCGAGGCGGCCGGCAGTGGCGGCGGCGACAGTGGCAGCGATCCAGTTGAGCTGGCCGGACGTTGGGTCGAAGAGTACGGCTTGGGGCTTGCGGTGATCACACTCGGGCCAGGTGGTGGAGCGGCCGTCGAGCCAGGCGGCAACATCACACGCGTGCCGGGCTTCCCCACCAAGGTGATCGATACCGTCGGCGCCGGCGATACGTTCATGGCGGGCTTCTTGGATGGCTATGTGAAGCTCCAGCTCGGACTCGCAGGCTCTTTGGAACGCGGCGCGGCAGCTGCCTCAATCGTCTGCTCCCGGCGGGGGCCGCAGCCGCCGACATCGGCCGAGGTAGACGATCTGATCGCCGAGAAAGCCTAGATTCTCCGAATTCCCTCCGGATCTAACCCTTCGGCTTCCACCCACGGCATCGGCTCATGAAGGCCGATGAACTCGCCTCGGGAGCTCCAGCGCGTGACCACGGGAAGGTAGGTGCGCACTGTCTCAGTGGCCGGCCATCGAGATCTTCGGCTCTTCGTCCGGAATGTCGGCGAACCGGTCGTGCGATCTGAGGTCAAAGATTGCGTAGGCCAATACGCCCAGGAAGCAGACTGCGGCCACGATGAACGCCAGCGCGATA
>JBKPTR010000109.1:0-25285 GCA_046735615.1 Actinomycetota bacterium | reverse complement strand
TTCCCACAACGTCGGCTGATCAGCTACCGTACGCAACATGAATGGTCCCGATCCCTTCTAGCCCAAGGGGTTGGGACCATTCTCCCTTGTCAGAGGCATATTCACCGCTCGACACGCCTCGACATTTTCAGGTCGAAGTAGTTAGGGCCATGGGCCGCGGACAACTCGCTATAGGGCGGCAGGGCCAGTCATCCACGGTCGGGAGAAGCTCGCTGGAACGCGCCGAGAGTCATCGAGACCTGAATCGCAAAGCCGACCCTCTACCGGGCTGAACCGTCACGGGTTCGCTGCCGGTGCTATGTGAGGGACTCGTCGAGGTCGGGAGTCGTGAATTCAGCGTAGTGCTGGGCTTCGTACTCTGCCGGGAGGATGAGCCCCAGGGCGGTGGTGGAGTCGGCGTTGGTTGTATCAGTCGATCCAGGCGAAGGTGGTCCTATTCGGGGATGATCACTACTGCGTCGATCTCCACAAGTGCACCTGGGCGAGCGTGTCCTGCGGTGGAAACGACCGTGATGGCCGTGCGGTGATCGCCCCACACTGATCGCGACGCCGCATATCCCACCTGTGCGTCGACCCCATTGATCGCATCTACGGCGACCACGGCGTAACCAGCACCAACCGTCACCGCATAGGATTGCGCGCTAGCTGGCGAAACCTTTGTCCTGACCAAGCTGGATCGGCTCGCCCGGTCGCCCGATGCTCGTGACATCCTCGACGGGCTGACCAAGCGGAACGTCAAACTCACCTTCTCGGCGGCTCAATCCATGATCGAACCGGCCCCGTCGGACGGCTGGTGTTCAACGTGTTGGCGATGGTGGCTGAGTTCGAATCCGACCTGATCCGACTGCGCAGCCGGGAAGGAATGAAGATCGCGAACCACGAAGGGTCGGCTTCGTGATAGGCATCCAAAGCTCAAGACGAACCAGGCAAGCACCGCTAGAACTGCACGACTCTGTTCCCGATCACGCCGCACAAGGCCTGGCTCGCATCAGTGCGCGCCGGTCTCGGCACCCCTCCAGGCGCACGCGGCTGGACGGCGGTTCACCTTGAATCGCATTACTGGCTCCCTTATAGAGCGGCCTGGATCGACTTGTGACTAATCGCTACTGGTTGCCGAAGACCAGCAAAGATCCGGGCCGCCGCAGTCGATCTTGTGCCCTCTCGACCGAGGGGCTGACCTGCTGCTGTCGGGTGCGGAGGTGGCTGCCCCCGGTCTTGCGGGCAAGGCCGGGGCTTTGTTCCTTATGGTGAGCGTCAACAGGCCTATTCTCTCCTGAGCGATTTGAGGGATCTGGTCCTCAGCTCGACTCCGCCGCCGGTCGGCCTATTCGGCGGACGGCACGTGGCTTCTCCTGGCTGGGCGTGGCGCTGACCAACGCGTTCACCCAGCTGGCCGGGACAGAGTTGTCGAGCAGGACGGACTTCAGGAACAAAGTGGCTGGGACAGCCAGCAAGGCGCCAAGAGTGCCGAGAACGTACGCCCAGAAGATCAGCGAGACAAAGGCCACTGTGGCGCTGATACCCACCGCGTCCCCAGTGAACCGTGGCTGAATGATGGTCTGAACCACCACGTTGATGACCGTATAAACGACCACTACGGCGACCGCGCTGCCCAGTCCGCCGTCGAGCAGAGCGATGAGCGCCGGCGGAATCACACCGAGGATGAAGCCAATGTTTGGAATGTAGTTCGTGACGAACGCCAGCACGCCCCACGTGACGAATAGGGGGACGCCGATAATCGCCAGAGCGATTACGTCAAGGACCGCGACGATGAAGCCGAACACCGTGGTGACGATCCAGTACTTTCGAACCCTGGTGGCGAAGTTGGCTAGGCCGTCGGCGATGTGCGGACGGGTCTCGCGGATTACCCCGAGTCGCTCCGGCATGCTGGCGGCCTCGAAGGCCAGGAAAATGACCACTGTGACAATCAGGAGTAGCAGGGAGACCCCGCCGCTGATGCCGCTCAGCAGAGCCTGAGCCGGGCCGGCCAGACTACTCAGCTGGACCGACGAGGCCAGTCGCTCGAGCTGCTCCTGCCCATAGCCAAGCCGAGTGCTGAGGCCGAGGAGGTAGGCGAAGATCCGGTTGAACGCGGTCGCATACTCCGGCAGCGTCCCCACCAACCGAGCAACTGCGAACGCCACCGACCCCAAGATGAGCGCCAGGAGCAGGTAGATCGTCAGCAGGGAAACCGCGCTCGCCAGCCACGACGGCCAGCGGCGCCGGACTAACAAGTTGCGCAGTGGCGCCACGGTGATCACCAAGGTGATGACAAGTAACAGCGGGGCGACGATGTTAGCCGTCGACCGCAGACCGGCCCCGATCACGATGAGGCCGGCCACGATCAGGATCGCGAAGAACGGCGGACCTGGGCGCTGGCCCGCGACAGGCATGGAGTCGGGCCGGGCCTGCGCGGTGACGGTCTTGCCTGGCATTGTCGGTCTCCCATCAGTGGGTTGAGCGATCTAGGTTCCCGGGTTCCTTACCCGGCACATGCTGTTCTGCCGCTGCTCGCGGACACCGATCTTGTCGACGTTGTCCAAGGAGGAGGTTGTGCTGATTTCCGGCGTTTGTCTCGTTCCTGGCCTAGGCCACACGACCGGTGACGTCGTGGCCTGGTTGCCAGCTCGCAACCGGAGGGTGCCGAACGTATAGCGGTAACCCGCCGCATCCCGCACGGTCCACCAGTGATGGTGTGGTTCAAACCTAAGCGACCGCTTGCTCCGGAAGGATTGCTGCCCATCAGAGGAAAGGGGGCAATGTAGCAAAATCCTGCAATGGGCAGCTTGAAAGGAGCCGTAGGAGTCGTGGTTAACGGGTGGTTAAGGCCCGACATTTCCAGAGCGCGGAGTCCGGCCTTGTGCAGTGACCAGCTGCTGACGATATGAGGTGAAGCCAAGCGCGTCAATCTGTCCCAAGCCGATCGGAGAGCCTGCGGGTCCGGCCCCACAGGCGTCTGGCCGCGCAAAATCAGAGTCGCTAGGGTGGCAGCATCTGATTGCCGATCGAGCGTGGCTGGCTTCGAATAGCAATTCTCGCTCAGAGAACGGAAGCTGCGGTGCAAAACCTGACCGAGCTGCATGAGGCGCTGGGCAGAGTCGTTCTCGCCGAACGCGAACTTTCTGAGGTCTTGACTCAGATCACTGGAATCGCTCGTCGGGCGATGCCCAGCATCGAGGCGGCCTCGATCACGTTGATCCGGGGAGAGAAGCCGTTCACGGCCGCATACGACGGGCAGATGGCTCTAGACGCTGATGAGTTGCAGTACGAGCGCGGGTACGGACCCTGCATGGACGCCGGCAGGGCCGCCCAGGTGTTCCTCATCGACGACATGCGGAGCGAACAACGCTGGCCTGACTACGCCCAGCACGCCGCCTCGCACGGTATCCTCAGCTCGCTCTCCATGCCGCTACCGTTCCAAGGCGCCACCATCGGCGCGCTCAACGCCTACGCCGGACGCCCCCAATTTATCGACGACCACGATGTCGAGTTAGCCGAGGAGGTTGCTGCCTGGGTCGCGATTGCGATCAGCAATGCGGAAGCAGCAGCCCGCACCAGCGAGGATCTCACTCACCTCCGCACCGCGATGATGTCTCGCGCCTGCATCGAACAGGCCAAAGGCATCTTGATGGAGCGGCACAAGATCAAAGAGGACGAGGCGTTCACGATCCTCACCCACGCCTCCCAACGAACCAACGCCAAGCTGCGCGACGTGGCCGCCGAGCTGCTCCGGACCGGTGCGGTGCCCAGTCCCGATTGACACGCAGCAGCTAGCGACCATCCCGATTGTCGTCCAGGCGACTCCAACGACTCCCGATCGGTGCGCTAGACATCAGGCGAGACGCTGATCGACGGATCGATCGCAGCCTTTCACCCTGCAATGCGAACCCGACAGTCGCAGCTGCGCTTGCCGCGAAGATCCCCAGGCTCCTCCGCGGACATTGAGGCCTCGTTGCGATAGACGCACCACCGGGGCCACCAGCGACGGGTCACACCTCGATCAAACACGACTTCAGTGCGGACTCGCCGGAGGTCGCCTCGATCCGACTTCGCGTGCTGAGCCTCAGTCAATGGACGCTTGCTGCGCCGGCCATGATGCGGTCAGTGTTCTCAGGCGCGAAGAACTCAGGCACTGGGACCGTTCCTCCAATGACGCTGACGAACTGGTCCATCGCCGCCTGGCTGGTCTGGACCGCCCCAAGCAGTCGCTGCAGCTGGGGCGGAGGCGGCTCCAGACGCGCCAGATCACAGCTGAACTCATACATCGGCAGCACCCGCTGATCACGAGCTTGCAGGTACTCAGCCATCGCGCTGTCAAACCCCCGCCGCCCCGAGAGTGCTGCGTCGAGCGCCGCGGTCAGTTCCTCGGCATCGCGGAAAGCGTCGCTGATTCCCTGGGCCGTAATCGGGTCCTTGTGGTACCCGGCGTCTCCAACGAGCGCCCAGCCCGGTCCGTATGGCCTGCGGAAGTAGTTCGGCAGGTCACCTGTGCCCACAAACCGGGTCTCGCGCGTGGCTTTCGAAAGCCGGTCGGCGAGGTCGGGGACGAGCGCGAACGCCCTCGCGCAAGTGCCCTCGATGTCCCTTCGGTTGGCTGGGAACTCGGTTCGCGGCCAGTTGACGACCATGGTGAGGTCATCATTGGTGGGTGCAACGCCGACGGCCCGAGGTGGGCGGATATACCCCTCGAACGCCTCGGCCGGCAACCCACTCCAGTAGGCGTAGTACGCCACAGCGAGTGTGGGTCGCTCGTGATACTGCAGCGCCCGGACGGCGTTCGCGATCAGCGAATGCCTGCCGTCGGCGCCGACCACCACTCGAGCCTGCTCCGTGACCGTCCTGCCTCCCGCGGTATGACCGCGGACACCGGTCACCCGGTCACCGTCTATCACCACCTCTTCGACGGTGAACCGCTCGCGAAGCTCAGCCCCGGCTGCCACGGCGGCCTCGACCAGCAGATAATCCAGCACCGTACGTCGCGGACAGTAGGCACGCGACACGCCGTCGTACGGTTGGAGCGACCCCTTGATCTTGATCGGTCCAAAGTCGAAGGAGTACTGCGTGATCGGCGGGCAACCCGTTGCCGCCAAACGATCAAGCAGACCCCATTGCTTAAGGGCCGCGACGCCCGGCGGATGAACGATATGCGTCGAGAGGTGTCGCTCGGAAATCTCACCCTGTCCACCAGCAGCACCCGATATCCCTTACGAGCAAGCAGCATCGCCGTGGGCGAGCCAGCGCACCGCGCTCCTACGATGATCACGTCGTACTCTCGGCTCATCGCCAACCCCTCTCCGCTCATTCGGTGGCGAGGACGAGGCTAGGGAGGGCAGGGCGGTGCGCTCATCGCCCGGATATACCAATCTGCGCGGCATAGCCGTGATGGTCTGTTTGTACCAGCGGCTCAGATCAGGTTGCGTTCCAAGACGTACGCCGTTGCTGCGGCGCGCGAGGAGACGCCGACCTTGCTGAAGATGTTCTGCAGATGCCGACGTACGGTGTGATCACTGATGATCAATGCGGCGGCGATCTGTTGGTTCGTCTTGCCCGCCGCGACCAGGGCGAGCACGTCAAGCTCGCGGGCCGTCAGATCAGAGGCAGCCTTGGCGGCTGCCTTGCGAGAGAGTTCCTCCATCCGGGCGACGTCGGGGGCCGCTCCAAGCTCCCGGAAGGTTGAGCCTGCAGCGTCGAAATGCAGCTTCGCGGTGTCCTGATCTTCCAGCTGTTGGCACGCGACTCCGATGAGGAGCCGAACTCCGGCAGTCTCGTACGGCGCCTCAAGTTCCTGCCACAGGGTGTACGCCTGACGCAGGGCATCGAGGGCGGCTCTGGCCTGACCCTCAGCAAGGAGGATTGAACCCGTGGCCCGAGCGGAAGTGGCGTGCAGGTAGGCCGCGTCAAGTTTGGTAGCCGTCGTCGACAGCTCCTCGGCGGCGGCGCGCGCGGCCTCAAGATCGTTTGCGGCAAGCATGATGTCGATGTATGCCCCGAGCAGCTTAGATCGCGACGTCTCTCTGGTTGGACCTTGCACGTCGCTGGCCTCATCGATCACTCGTCGGATTGCAGCCTTCGCCGAGTCAAGTCGGCCTTCCGCGAGCCGCAGCAAGGACAGGCCCGGTTGTGGCTCGTATCCCCTATGGCTAGCGTCCCGGTACGCCTGCTCAGCCTGCTGGAGCTCGCCACGGAGCCGATGGAGCTCGCCCAGCTGATAGAACGCCATGCCGACGACCGGCCCCGGGTTTTTGGCAAGAAGTTGGCAGGCCCTTTCCGCCTCGGCGACGGCGCTCGGCCATGATCCGTGGAGTTGCATGATCTCGGAGCGGTGTACCAAGCACTGCCCGCGGAACGGCACGAGGTCAGACTGAGGCGCGCACCAGTTGCTCAAGGCCGCTGTCCACTCCGTCGCCCTCCGCAGGTCGAAGATCTTCTGGCAGGTCTGGATCACCGCGCAGTAGACGACCCCGGCGACGATCGGCGACAGGTTATCGGCCTTGACCGCGACCATGGCCTCGTCGAGCAGCCTCACCCCGTCCGCGCTCTCGCCCAGCTGGATCAGGGCCTGCCCCATGCCGAGGTGGGCGAAGGCCAACAGATCCGCATCGCGGAAGCGGTCGCCAGTCTTCGCGGCCTCGGCAGCGGTTGCGTATGCGCGCTCCGCGTCCCCCGCAGCCATGGCGCGGAGCCCGAGTGGAATCAGCAGGTATCCTCGCTCGACGCAGTCCAGCTCCTGGTCGTCGAGTAGCCGCTGAGAGCGGGCGAGCCAGCCGCCGCTTTGAGCCGCTTCACCCCTAAGCAGCAGCAGGAATGCCAGCCAGAATCCGCACCCCGCGGCACGGGCCGTGCTTCCCAGACGCAACCACTCGCGATGTGCCCGCGCCCAGAGCTCGTCGCTCTGAGGGTCCCTGCCGGTGAGGTACGCGGCCGCGGCGAGCCGCTCGAGATCTTCAGGTCCGAGGGGCGACTCCCGGTCCGCCGCGGTGAGCTGGGCGTACGCGGCAGTCCAAGCCTGCGCGGCGAAAGATTCTCGTCCTTGATCAACTGCGCTGCGCATCGGTGATAACCCTCTGGGCCGACTGTACGCGCTCGAGGCGCTGGCTCGCGTTCCAGCTGGAACGCTCTTACATTCGCCAGCGGAGCGCTTCACCGCTGAGACGAGCGCCGGCGATGAGGTAGGCCGCTGGTTGCCGTTTCTGGTTTGGCAACCGGCCGCGCGATGGCTATCGCCTTTGCTGGCCGAGCAAAGTGCGCCGATGAATGTCGAGAGCCACGTCGGCGAAAGCGTCACGGGAGATCTGATGACCAAGGCGTGGTGATCTTCGGCCGATGTCATTCCGGAGGGTGATCGTCAATCTTCCCAAGACCGGGTCATGCTGCATGGCACGTTGGTCCGAATATTTTCTAACGTCCCTAACCTTGATGTTTTGCTGTCATTCCAGGCCAGCAACACAATCACAGGCAAGGGCGTTATCAATACCCAGGGCGTGATCCGGTTCAGTGCGATCCCCGGCGGCGTGACGTTCGCCATTGTCGGTGGTACCGGCAAGTTCAAGAAAGCTCACGGCACCGTGACAAACAAAGCCGGAGAGTTCACATTCAGGGTCTCGTAGTCGGTCGATCATCACTGGAGGCCACCATGGCAAAGTTCACGCTAATTGAGCAACCGGCACCGGGCGACGAGATACCTGACCCAGCCACCAATCCGCCAAGAATTCCGGGCGACGATCTACTGCTCATTGAGCGAGTGGTGGTCGACCGTAGTGGAAAGCAGCGCGGCACATTGACGGTCCGTGGGACGATCGTTCGGAATCTCGGCGGCGGCAACGCCTTGTGTCATTCCAGGGCAACATTAATTTGAGGAAGGGCGTGATCAATACTCAAGGCGGGTTCCGCTTCAGCGACCTTGCCAACGGCGTGACCTTCGCCATCGTCGGCGGAACCCGCAAGTACAAGAGGGCCCACGGCACGGTGACGGCGTTACGGCCCACCCCCAACAATCCGGTGGAGCTCACCTTCAGGGTCTCCTAGGCCAATGGAGCCGGCCTGGGGCTCCTCGTTGCGATTTTGCGCAATCCCCAAGAGGAGCATCGGCCCCAAGTTGCCAAATCGTCAGTGAATCCGGCGAGGCGTTCGAGAACAAGTCGTACGCGATGGAAGTGGCGAGGCGGTTCAGACCTGCCGATGCTGAGATCGAGATCGAGCTGACTAGCGGCGCGGTGGGCGCCTTTAATCTTCCCGCATTGACTGGTCTCTCCCCGAGCACTCTGGTGGACTGGGCACAGGTCATCAGCGCCGTACTAAGCATCCTTGCTCTGGTTCTCGCTCTCTTTGCGATCTGGAAAATCCAAACGTGACATCGCGCTCGAACGGCGCATCAATCACGAGTTGGAGGTGCTCCGGGATACCGGGCTCATCGTGAGTACGGCGAGCCAGCACCCCGGCTCGCCACTCGATGACGCGTCAGAGTCGGAGCCGGCGTGCCATCTTTAGAACATGCAGACGGTGTACGACGCTGCGGGCGGAGCTAACGGTTTGTTTCGCCTGGCCAACGCCTGGCATGCCAGGGTGATGGCCGATGAGGTGGTCAGCCACGCGTTCAGCCACGGGTTCCATCCCGAACACAGCCAGCGGCTCGCTGCCTATTGGGGAGAGTCGCTGGGTGGCCCGACGACCTTTACAGACTGCTATGGAGACCAAAGCTCTGTGGTGCGGTTGCACAGCGGCAATGGTCAGCACGCGGAGATGGACCGGCGAGCGATCGTCTGCTTCGACCAGGCGTTGACAGACGTCGGCCTCGCCCAGGACCGTGTGGGACGCGTGCTGCACGACTACTTTGCATGGGCGACGACCACGGTGATGTCCCAATACCACCGGTCCGCAGATAATGTCCCGGATGGGCTGTGCATTCCGCGATGGTCATGGGACGGAGCCGTGAGTGGGTGAGGCCTGTGCAGGCGCCGCCATAGGTTTTGTGGATGTTCCGCAGTTTTAGATCACT
This sequence comes from Actinomycetota bacterium, assembly GCA_046735615.1. Taxonomy (GTDB): domain Bacteria; phylum Actinomycetota; class Actinomycetes; order Propionibacteriales; family Propionibacteriaceae; genus Microlunatus. Next base: position 16,290 of record JBKPTR010000109.1, on the reverse strand, counting down.
GGCAGCACGGCGTTCGCATCCGAATGGAGACAGGCATCGGTCCTGCACGGGATCCGCCGCTGGGACTCATGCCGTTGCCTACGAGAACGATCAGCGGGACACCGGCGCAATCAAGGACTTCTATGCCGACGTCGAGGTGGGCGGCGACCTCGGAGAGCACGACACCTGCCCCGTGGACTCAATCCGCAGGGCCCCAGTGATCGGCAATGCACTCACGTGAAAGCCCGTGCGGCGGCGGCGACGACCTCATCGTGTGGCACGTCGCGCAGGTGCTGAGCAATGTTCCAGCGATGCCCGAACGGGTCCTCGAGCTGACCGTGCAGGTCGCCCCAGAACATGTCCGCCAGCGGTTGACGAATCGCTGCACCCGCCGTCACCGCCTGCGCGAACACCGCTTCGGCGTCCGCGACGTCGAGGGCCAACACCACCGGCGTGCCGCCAATCGAGGGTGGAGCGAGCACCCCCATCTCGGGGAACTCATCGGCGATGTGCAGCAGCCCATCGCCAATCCGCAACTGGACCGACATCAACCGTCCATCAGGAACGGGGATGCGGCTCACCTCCTCGGCGCCAAAGGCGTCGCGGTAGAAAGCGACAGCGCGCTCGGCGCTCTGAACGACAATGTGAGGAGTGATCGACATGAGCAGAGCGTAGCGACGCCGCATCTGGAGTCTGAACCTTGTTGTCGGACCAGCACGACTACATGGGGACCGGCTAGAGGCACACCACGTGTCGTAAGTGGAAAGGGATCGTGGCGGGGATCATGAAAAATAGGCCAACGGTGAGCCGACGAGGCTCGTCGTCGGGGCGTAGACCACCCTCCCCACAGCGGACACGTGTCGGCTGATTGCCAGCCTCGACCGGGATGAGGACCAGCCGTGCTTCACGTCACTTGCTGACGGGCACCGCGCCCACTCGTCGGGCTGGCCTGCTCTTCTTCGGCCTACTGTTGGTGCTCGGCATTTGACTCGGGCGCTGCCGTACCCGCCGCCTGCCACAGGCACAGGGCCACGAGCAGGAGCCACACGATGAACAGGCCCACGCCGAATAGCGACGAGTTGCCCTCAACCGTCCGGCCGAGGACGCTGGACATCGAGCCAAGCGCGAACACCCGGAGGCGACGAGTCCCGCGACACCCAACCAGGTGGGCAGCGGGTGCGTAGTCCGGCGAGAGAGACCGCCACGGTGAGCGCGGTAATGGTCCAACGATCGGGATCCGGTCATGCCGATCATCATCAGGCAGACGCGCAGATACGCTCAGTCACCCCACGCTCTGTACCGGGTCGTCATCTGCGTCATGTTGTGAATAGACCCGGCTCCAAGACCAAGCTCATCGACAAACTCACACACCGACCGCGACACTCAATGCCAACCTGTGCCGCAGGAGGAAGGCCAATTGATAGGCCGTTATGGGGTGCCGTCGAGTCAGTTGCTCTCGTGCTCGTGTTTGTTCGGCCGCCCGCTGTAGCGCCGAATGGCATCTCGGGCCTGATCAGCCGACACACCAACCTCGGCCTGCGCGACATCGACAGCGAACTGCAGTGCCTCTGCTTTCGTGCCGAGTCGCACTTCGGCTCGGACGGTTGTGCGGCCAGCCTGCTGTGCGGCGGCGAGCCTGTGATAGCCGTCCACAAGTAGAAGGGTTTGGTCCTCGAGCGCGAAGACGGTCACGGGCGGTAGTTGGTCGAGCACCTCGGCGTAGCGGCGCACTCGATTTTGATCGAGATGCCGGCGAGGGGCGGACGGCGACTCCCTGAGCAACCGCGTGATCTCAAGTTCCATTCTGTCAAGTGTTCCCGACCATGGGCGGTGAGCACGGCACTTGTACTCGGTATGGCTTAGGTATGTCACACGCCGACCTTTATACAAGGTCCTCACAGCGGGCCGTTCGTGGACGCGATGGAGCACATCGGTGGCTTCTACGTCATCAACGCCGAAAGACTCGCGCTCAGGCCCCTAGGGCACTCGCCAGGTCACCGACGAGGAATGAGGCGAGGGCGGACCGGATCGTGATACCGCGTTTGCGGTCGAGCTCGATCGAGTCGGTCTGGGTGGTGCTGACGTCGCTGCCGACGTGGTCCCATGGCGCTGGCGGTGTAGAGCAGTCGCTCGCTGAGGGTGGTCAGCCGCTGCCGAACTCCCAGCGCGTCGGTCGCGGCAGATCAGCCTGATCGAACTGATCCATCCCGTACATGCCGGGGAGGCCGAACACCTTCGACGGGACGATCCGGAAGATCGTATAGGGCGGTGGGCCGGCAGTTGGGGCGTTGGGACCGTAGACCTTGTCCCCGTTGGCCTCGAGTGGCCAGCCGTTGGCACTGAGGAACTCGGCGATGTGTCCAACGGCGTCGTTTTCGGTGAGCGGATCGGCGCGGCCTTCGACGATGATGTCGAGAGATGGGAGTGTCGTACTGCTCGTGGCGATGACGCATCGACCGTCTGCGCCGAGGTTGCGTGCCTTTCGAGTCCCTTCCCCTGCGACGATGTGAATGGCGCCGTCGATCCAGAATGCGATCACGGGCATGAGGTGCGGCCGACCGTCCGGACGCGTCGTCGCGAGCCAACTCGTTCTCTGTTCCTCGGGATTCGCCAGACGGTCTCGTGCCACCTCCCAAGAAGTCGTGCCGGACTCCTCTCCAACCAGCGACCGCTCCAGTTCCGGTGCCCGTTCCTGCGTCATCGCCTGCCTCCTTCCAGGGGTTCTGCATCTGATCTCGTTCGTCTCGAGCGATGGTGCGAAGGTTTACCCGACCCTCATCCAAATCCCGGTGGAATGTGCTGCTTCGTCAAGCGTGACATCGGCCAAACCATTTCCACCCTCACCGGCGGACTCTGCCGATAAACAATAAAAATGAGATGGGTAGACCCATCAGTCAGATACACGCGACTTGAGACGGCCCAAGGTCGGTTTAGGTATGGCATGCGTACGTCGAGGCGTACCAGCACCTGAAACGCATGCTCGACCGCGACAACGTCCGCCTGATCGGTCAGCATCCGCTACACCACCGATGAACGGTACGAGACGAGCGTTGGATGCCCCGTGCTGCGGATGGCATCAAGGCCGCAGATCAAACCTGACGGGAGCGGGCCGCCAGGTGAGGCGCGTCGCCCTCGGTGGTGCCGCCATCCGATCTGCAGGATCTCGATGAGCCGCCGCCTCAACCACCGGCAAATGTACGAACCGCCGTTGTCGTGCCAGCCGCACCGTCGCACGGCGCCTGACCTGCTTCGACATCGATCTGCGCCGCCTCGCAGAGCTGGTGGTCGTCGAGCCGAGCGACTCCCACAAGCGGATTGCGTGCTTGTTGTATCGACGACAGCGTTGAACTGCACCGCGTACCCATCCTCCGCGGCGACCTCGAGGACGCGATGGGCCAGTGCACGTCCAACACCACAGGTTGGCCGTGCTGGCCCGTCGCCGCTGGCCATGGGCATGCTGTCCGGCAAGTAGGACACCACCAACCGGCCCGAGGCCGGCGACGTCTGCCTGGATACGCCCTACTGGGACTACTTCAACCCCGGCAGCGCTCGAGCTGCTCGACCGCCTGGGCTGAACATTCGCACACCGACTTCGTCGTAGAACGGAGTCAAGGACGGCACGCAAGCAGCGGACCCAGCGAGCAAGCAATAGGCTCCCAAGAAGGTGACCCATGAGTGGTCATCGACCTCGTGGACCGGCAGAAAGCAGTCCATGATGCCAGCTACGTTGCACTGGGATATGACTCGCTCCCTCCCGCCGGAGTTGGCCGGTGGCCGTCCGCTAGAGGGCGCCCGCCTCCCAGGCGGAGTAAACCGTCGGGTAGATCGGCCGGAAGCCGAGCCGCTCTCGGATCAGAGCCGTGTCGACGATCCCCTCCCAAGGGTCGTCGAGGACGCGCTCCGCAGCCTCCTCGGACGGCTGCTGGTGGTTGAGCTCGAACAGCTCCAACGCCGTCAGTGGCGCATCGTCGGCGGCATTGAAGATCTCGCCGTCGATCCCGTCGGCGAGAAGCGCACGGCGCAAGGCCTGTGCGACGTCTGCATGGTGGATGAGGTGTAGTTGCTTGTGCAGGGGCCAGTCGCGAGCCCATAACAGCGACTCACCCAGGTGCGGGTCGCGCTCCCCGTATACGAAGGCGAAGCGCACGATGCGCAAGTCGAGGCCATCCCGCTCGTGCAGGGCACGCAGGCCCTCCTCGGCGGCGGTCTTGCTCGCCGGGTACGCGCCAGCGGGATCGGGCCTATCGTCCTCACGTGCGGGGCGGCGTCGCCCCGGGCCGTAGACGAGGTTCGTGCTCGCAAAGACGAAGCGGGGGATGCCTGCTGCCAGGGCGACTCTTGCCAGCAGCAGCGAGGCCTCCTGGTTCACCGCAACCATCTCCTCATTGGAAACGCCGCGGAACGACGCTGCCAGATGCACGACCGCGCCCGCTCTTTTGACGGCTCGGTGAGCGGCAGCGGCGTCACGAGCGTCGCCCACCACGACCTCGGCCCCGGCTTCCCGCTGCGACTCTGCCCGCGCGGCATCGCGTACGAGCACACGCACTTCCTCGCCGCGCTCGAGCATGCGAGGGACGAAACGGCTTCCGATCCTGCCTGTGGCTCCGGTCACGAGTATCGTCATGGCACGTCTCCTTCGGGAATCAAGACGGTTATCGTTAGCCGGCTAGAGAAATCTAGGCACCTGGATCGTTAGCCGGCAATCGTTTGGTTTAGACTGCGGTGCCGTGGACGACTTCATCGGGCTCTTCACGCGAGCCTCGAAGCTCATGCGCGGGGCCGCAGATGAGGCGTACCAGCGGCATGGAGTTCACGTGGGCCAGAACCTGCTTTTGGAGGTCCTTTGGGCTAACGACGGCCTGACCCCCGGTGAGATTGCCCGCCGACTCAAGCTGGCGACCCCGACAGTGGTGAAGATGGCGAGTCGCATGCAGTCCGTGGGACTCCTGATACGACGCGCGGACGAGGCCGACGCCCGGCTCGTGCGCCTCCACCTCACCGAAAGGGGACGCGCCCTGCGGGAGCCGCTCATGGCCGATCGCCGAGCGCTCGAGCAACGAGCGACCGCGGGCTTCACCAGCGAGCAACGCGATCAGTTCGATGCGGCCCTGAGCAAGCTCATAGAGAATCTCGTAGACGTCAAGCCGGTTCCTGACACCGGCGAGGAGATGCTCTAGGCCCGGGTCCGCAGGAATCCTTGGATCGGGTGACGTGGTCGGACGAACAGGTTCGAGGACGTTCGGGAAGAGGACTGACTAAGGTCATATCAGCGGTCTTCGACGAAGGTCTTCAGTTGTTCGAGAGCGGCGTCCCACTGGTGAGAGATTTCGTCGAGGGATGTGCGCGCGGTATCCAGCGGCCGCGGGTCGAGCGTCCACAAGCTCTCCCGCCCGCGACGTGCGCTCTGGACCAGCCCTACCCTCGCCAGCACCCGCAGGTGCTTGGTGATGGCTTGGCGGGTCAGGCCGGAGCCGTGGCTGAGGCGCACGATCGACAGTGGTCCCTCCGAGGACAGTCGAGTCACCAGGCGCAAACGAGCATCATCGCCGAGCGCGGCAAAGATCGGCCGCGCGGCGTGCTGAATCCGCGCCAGGTCATCCTCTGCTGCTTCAGCCGACATAGGCCTCGATGGCTTGAAGTTGCGCCGCCCATCCGTCGGCGTCGCCGCGGTACGCAACGTCGCGCCGCTCGGGCGGCAGCCGGTCGAAGCCCGACTCGGTGACGCGCAGTTGGGTCCCGCCTTCGACGCCTTCGAGCTCGAACTCGACCAGCGTCGTCGCTTCACTGGAGTAGTCGGCGTGTGCATCGATGGCGTGCGGGTGCCAGCGCCAGGCAAGGGTTCGTGGGGCCTCCACCCGCTCGATCGTCACCTCCCAGGTCAAGTGCTGATAGCCAGGATGGGTAACGCGCCCCCTCAGTCGAGCCCCTTCTGTGAACTCGCCGTCGAGGTCGACGCCGAACCAGCTACCGAACTCACGCGCCGTTGCCAACGCCTGCCACACGCGCGCAACCGGCGCGCGCAGGAAGATCTCGCGTTGGATGCGATCCGAGCTGAAGTTCACGTCAGTTCTGGAGTCCGCCCGGATGGCGATCGGCGACGAGATTCAGCTGCACACCGGCTCCAGATACGCCTTCAGCCCGGCCAGCACAAACGTGAACCCTTCGGTTCTGGCGGCAAGTGCAGTCTTTTGCATGATTACGCAACCTCCAGGTTGCATGATAATCGACTTGAGTGTGTTGCGCAACCTTTGAGTTGCCTATTGGCATCCCAAGACTCGTTCCACAGTGGCACCCGCTCCCTGTAGCACCACGCCGGTAACTACCCGGCGCGCGGCCGGCTCGAGTTAACCCGAGGTTGAGGGCGGTCAGTCGAGCATCTCGCCGCAGGTCACGTTCGCGATGGTGGCGGTCATCGCGCTGGCCCGGTCCGATGCCATGAGCGCCGCAACGTCGGCGACCTCGGCCAACGTCGGCAGCCGCCGGAGCAGGAGGCGCCCCTCCCGAGCCGACGTGAAGGTCTCCAGCGTCGTACCGGCGTTCGACGCGTGCAGGCCGAACGCCTCCCGCACGCCGGCCGCGTCCGGCGAGCCAGCCGACCGCAGGCAGACGATCCGGACACCGTGCGGGCTCAGCTCGGTGGCGAGCGTACGGGTGAGCCCCTCCAAGGCGGCATTCGCGACGCCGAAGCTGCCCACCTCGGGGATGGCGACCCGGTCCGGTGTTGCCGTGACCATCAAGATGACGCCCGACCGTTGGCGCAGCATGTGCCGCGCGGCCGCCTGCGCCGTGACGAAGTGCGTACGTACCCGTGCTTCGAGGCCAAGCGTGAACTCGGCTGGCGACAAGTCGACCAATGGACGGCCCTGGATGTGGTTGACCCCGATCAGGTTAATCGAGATGTCGAGGCTTCCGGCTCGGTCGATCACCGCCTGCGCGTGCTCCTCGACAGCCTGCTCGGCATCGGCGTCCACCACTGCCGTCTCGGCGGCACCGCCGGCGGCCCGGATCTCACCAGCCACCGCGTTGAGCGGCGCCAGCCGGCGGCCGGTCAGGAAGACCACTGCGCCCTCCCGGGCGAACGCCCGTGACACCGCGCCACCCAGCGCACCTCCGGCTCCGTAGACCACCGCGTGTCGCCCCTCCAGCATCATTTCGACCTCCGCTCGCGTGCCACGGTCCCGCCTGGTCAGACTCAGGCAGCGGGGAAAACTCATCGGTTGAGGCTCGTCGAGCGGGGGCCGCGCACTGCGGGAGCCGGTTATGAACGACAGCCGCACGCTTGAGCAGCGAGCGACGTCCCAGAAGGAAGCGCTTGCGGGACGTTGCGTCGCGAATTCGCCTCCGAATTAATTGACAGTGGACTCCTCCACGATGACGGATCCGGGCCGGTAATCGCTGTACCGGAGCCAGCATGGGCGGACGCGGACGTGCACGATGATCATGGGCGCGCTCCTGGCTATGAGGTCCTCAGCCTTTGAGGACGTGCCAGATGATCACCGCTCCGCCCAGAAAGCAGGCGCCGATCGAGATCCGCTGGGTGGCCGTCTGGATCCTGCGTCGGGTCTCCGGTCCGAGCCCAGAGTGCTCCGGGGCGACAGCTCTCAGCCCGATGGGAAGCCAGACAGGCGCCGCCACAACGACTACCACCAAGACCAGCAGCAGAGCCCGTGTCCACCACGGGGCTGTGACGGTGCCGATGCGCTGGGCGACGCTCAGATAGAGCGGCAGAGTCGTAAAGTTGGTGAGCATTCCCAGCAGCCCGGCGGCCAACAGCGCACGACCGCCCGTGGGCAGCGCGTCATCTTTGGTCGTATGCGATGCGCCAGCAACATTCCGATCCCGGCGGCTCCGCACGACCTGCCAGGCACCATACGCGATCAGCACCAGCGCGAGCGCTAGGTCGACGCCGCGGGAGGCTAGACCGGCAGTGACCAGCTGCGACGTCGCGGCACCCATCAGACCCATTGTCGGGATGCCCAACGCGACAAGGCAGAGGACGGCCCCGCCGCCAAAGCAGAAGCCCGCGGAGATGCCCGCGGCCTCGACGACCCGTGAGGCATTGAGAAAGAGCACGGGGCTCACGGCCGCAATCAACACCAGCGGCAGGCTGTGTGCCAAGAAGGTCGCGACTGTCACGGGAGAATCGTAGGGGCGAACCGAGCCAAGACTGATCGACCGGGCAGGTCGACCAACCGACATCAAGTTTGTGATGACGGCTCGCCAGGCCATCCCTTGCGGCTTGCAGACGCCACCGCATTGACCGCGTCGGAAAGGCGACCCGTTTGCGGGCACCGGCGGTAGGCGGCGGGCTGCCCGATGATTCGCGCTGAAGGATCGATTGTGACCGCCTCAGAGCGATCGCAGTGAGGTGTCCAACGCGCCCATGAGTTCGGCCACACGGTTTCCGCTCGACGGGGCGGCGGGGTAGCGCCTGAGCACTGCAACAAGAGCAGGCGTCGCTCGCTGGCGAGCCTGCTCAATTCGTGCTGCTCCAACACTTCGATCCCCGCCGGCGGCCAGCTCCGCCGCGCGTGCTGCGTGTGCTGCGGCGCCCAGGATGTGTTTGACCTGGTGCGATTTTGCGAGAGGGTGCAGGTAGGCCGCGGCCGCGGCGTGGCCCGCGGCGCGTGCCGCGTCCCGACCGGCTTCGGTCCTCGCTTCCTGCGCAGCCTTGTGCGCGGCCAACGCGCTGCTTCGCTGTACGTGCGTGCGGTCAGCACCTTCAGCGAAAGTCCACGCCGCTTCGACGGCTACACGAGGCCGTCGGTCGCCAGGGTGACTTGCCTCGAAGATCGACAGCGCCTCCTGGGCGCTCTCTGCGGCATACCGAGCGACCACTCGAAGGTCCTGCGCACTCAGCTCGACCTCGCTGGCCTCGTTCGTCATGTCCTCATTGTCGCGGAGCTGTCCGGTTACGATCGATCCTTTCGATGAGGCCGCGGTAGCTGCCCAGCACAAACCGTCCAGGACGGCTTCGGTGGCGTACCCATGCCCTCACGATTGAGGCAGGAAAGTGTGACTGACCTCGAGCTCGCCACCCTCTGCCTGGACATGGCCGGACCGGTTCGCCTCCCGCCCGTCAAGGACCACTAAGCCGATGAACTGACCAGATGCCTCCACCACGAAATTCCTCACGATTCGCCGTTGCTGTTCGAATCTGACTGCCGCTTCATGCCGAGGTCCATACAGTCGGCGATGACGACTGCCGCTTCGTGGTCGTCGACTGCATCTACGGTGTGGACTGTGGACAACGCGGTGGTCGTGGGAGCCGGAATTGGCGGACTGACGGCCAGCTTGGTGCTTAGCCGGGTTGCGGCGCGGGTGACGCTTGTGGAGCGGGCGGAGCGACCGTCTGAGGTTGGCGCCGCCCTGGCTTTGCAACCGAACGGCATGGCGGTTCTGGACCGTCTCGGCCTGCGGCCCGCTGTGGAGGCTGTGAGCGCGCGGATTGACAGGATGGACATTCGAAGCGTCACAGGCCGGAGGCTGCTGACTGCCAAGATGCCTGATCTGGGCGGCGGGCTTGATCACGCGATCGCGATCCGTCGAACCGACCTGCACCGGCTATTGCTTGAGGCCGTTGCCGGCGTGGCCTCGGTCGACACACGATTCGGGTGGGCCGCGGTGAGCGCGGATCCGAGCGGAGCGGTGAGAATCTACTCCACCGCGGAGAACGGCCCGGGCTTCGGCTCGATGAGCCTGCAGGCCGATGTCATCGTGGGTGCCGACGGGGTCAATTCGGCCGTGCGCAGCACGGGTGGCTTCGAGAGCCGCGTGTCATCGGGGAGCAGCTATGTACGCACGATTGTGCCGGGTCGGGCTAATCCGTGGTTCGAGGAGTACTGGACCCCACTGGGGTCCTTCGGCCAGGCACCTCTGGATGGCGACCTGGTCTACTTTTGGGCTGCAGCCCATGTGGCCGGGGCGGCTGAGGCGGTATCTCGCCGCGACCTTGGGGCCTTCCGCCAGGTGTGGCGACGGGTTCTACCCGCCGCGGCGGACCTGCTGGAGAGGGTGTCGTCTTTCGACGACCTGCTGGTCAACACCGTCCGCCAGGTCGACTGTCGGCGCTGGTTCTCTGGACGCCTGGTCCTGCTCGGTGACGCGGCCCATGCCATGGCCCCGAACCTGGGCCAGGGAGCGAATACCGCTCTGGTCGATGGCGTGGTCCTCGCCGACGAACTCGCCGGGGCACCATCGGTGATGGATGCCCTGGCGGGGTATGACAAGCGGCGGCGTCCACGCGCCCGGCGGGTGCAGAAGGCGGCCGCGATGCTCCAGCGCCTGTGTGGCATCGAGCAAGTCACGACCGTGCGAGTAAGGGACGCTCTGTTGGCGGGATCGGCCCGGTTCCCTCGGCTCAGCGAAGAGGGCATCCGTCGGGCCCTGGCCGCGGACGTCCGAACTGTCAGATCGGCATCCCTGCTCGGCGACGCCCGCTGAGCCAACCATCGTGAAGGAAAGTCATTCGGGTCGACGTCGCTCGCTCTGGTGGCCAACCTTGAGAACCACAGCCCGCCAGCCCGTGGTAGCCGTCCCAGTAGGAACGCGAGTCAACAAGCGGGAGGGGTTCCTCTTGGAACGGCATGCATAGGAGTGGCCTTCGTGGAGGCTGACGGGCCGCCAGTGATTATGCCGTTGAACTATTTATGCGGGGCGAGAGTGCGGATCAGTCCGAACACGACGGTCTCGCCCAGTCAGCGGCTAGGCGATTGGAGGATCCAGCGGGTGAGCTCCGTACGGGATCGCAAGCCGGTCTTCGTCAAGATGTTTCGTACGTGACTTTCCACTGTGCGCTCCGACAGCACTAGCTTGCTTGCTACCTCTTTATTTGACAGTGCCTGTGCGACCAGCTCAGCTACTTCGCGCTCTCGCGCCGTCAACGGATCCGGAGATTGAGTCGTTGCAGCGAGCTTTGTGAGCAGCGATTCGGCGTCCCGTAGCACACAGGGCATATCGAGGCGCCGGGCGTCGGCTGCGGCCGCACGAACTTCTTCGCTGGAACGGGCAAGGTCGCCCGTCGCATAAAACGCTCGTGCCAAGCCGAGCCGACCACGTGGGACATAGGGCTGAGCATCGAGCATGGCATCAACGGCGAGACCATCTTCGAGATGTACGACCGCCTCCTCATAGTCGCCGCAAGCGACATCGAGCTCGCCAAGCCAACGGGCCAACGGGCCCTTGTAGAAGACCGTGCCAATGCCCATCGCGACCGTATCCGCGAAGCTTTCGCTGATGACAGTGCGCAGCGCCATGCAGCCGACCGCATCGCCGAGCATCGAGCCGACGTCAGTGAGATGCTGAAGCGCGCCGAAGTTGAGACCCTTGAGCTGGCTAGCAGTGCGAGCCAGGGGCCGGTAGATCGCCATGGCCTCTTCACGCCGTCCGACGAGTACGAGGCCGGCCGAGACCATGGCCAGCAAAGTCGCCTGTCAGCGCCGCCAACGACGCTTTGCGCCGAAGCCAGTGCCAGCGTGCCAGCGGCAATCCGCTGCGGTCAGCCAATGCCTTGATTGGCCCGAAGACTCATTGGGGCATCCGGGTCGAGCAACTTGAGACAACGCTTGCACAACTGCATGATGCGCTGGTTCGTTGCAGGGTGGCCAACGCCTTGGATGATGATCGCCGCCCGGCCGATCTGCTCGGCCCGTGCGTTCACCTTCATCAGCTGCGCGCTGGCATGACGTAAGGCTCTCCTCCAGTTGCCCGCCCAGATACTGCGATCGCGCGAGGTGTAACAGCAGCTCGGCTCGATCGAGGCCAATGTTCGCGGCGCTGCCCGACCTCAGCGCTAGCGATAGATACCGCGCTGCTTCGTCGTAAGCGCCAGCAGCATGAGCCACATCCGCCGCGCGGACGGCCCACTCGGCTGCACGATCAGGCCGATGAGCGCGGTCCCAATGCCTAGCAATAGCGCCAGGTTGTTCATCGTGGCCGACGGCGAGCTCCTCCAGCAGTTCAGCTGCCCTACGATGCAGGTCGGTTCGCCGCTGAGCTGGCAGCGAGGTGTACGCAGCCTCCCGAACCAGAGCATGTGCAAAGCAAATGCCATCGGGTAATTCCGGCCGGGTTTCCACAAGACCGGCCGGTATGGCCGGCTGGAGCAACTCGATGACTTCCTCAGCCGAAGCCAGGCCAAGCAGTTGAGCAACCAGCCAAGACGGCGCTTCTGCGCCTAGCACACTTGCTGCCTCCATGACCACTCTTGCTCGCGGACCCGCAGCGCGCAGAGCAGCCAAGACCAAATGTCGGAATTCCGGAGCGTTGGTCATTTCGGTCCAGGGTGCGCGGCCGCGTAACTGGTCCGCCGCGACTTGCGCGAGCGTACGCAGATACAACGGGCTTCCGCCAGATCGGGCGGCTGCCTTCTGCACTGCCGCTCGATCGACGTGGTCGAGCGCGGCCACGAGCAGCACCTCCGTGCCGCCGTGCGCAAGCGGTCCATCAAGTGCTGGATGCTCGGGATCCCGGTGTGTCGCGACAACCAGCAACGAAAGCCGCCGGATCTCGACGGCCAGCCGTTCGAGCAATCGGTACGTCGCCGCATCGGCCCATTGGAGATCATCAAGGACAAGCACCATGCCGGACGCCGCCGCACGCTCCTCTATGGCGTCCAAGACCGCGGAGTCGGCCGCAGACGTTGCAGCTGCGGCATCCTCCACCGAGCGGTACTCACCGTGTGCATTGCCGGCGAGAACCGCCGTCATCGCCGCACGCGGTTTGGGGAACGCACGAAGGGCGCGGGTCCAAGGCCACAGTGGTGGCACCCCGGAGTCCGCCAACGCGGCACGCCACCCGACTGGAACGTCGTGACTCTCGTCGCCACCGCTCAACGATGCGCAGGCGGGCCCAGCCGTGCAAATTCGCCCACATCATGCCGCGACCAGGTGGGCCGGCTCGGGCATCCCGCCGTCGACCTACGTCGCCTCGGGCGAGCTGAACCCACGCGCAGACATCGCTGGGCCAACCTGGCCCAGTTCCCATCGGTCCTGGTCGAGCTCGGCAACATGAGGAACCCGGCCGACTCGGCGCTGATGAAGACGCCGGAGGGTCCTCAGAAGTACGCCGACGCGGTGGTACGCGGTATCGCGGCTTCCTCGGAGCTCAGGCCCACTAGGTCTTCGAACCCTCGGTGTTCGATGTCGGGCCGCTTACCGGCCCTCGACTTCCTTCTTGAGGTTCTCCAGCACCTCGCCCTGAATCTTGCGCAACCCCAACGGCGCGAACATCTTCTCAAAGAACCCGCCGATGCCTCCGACGCCCTGCCACGACGTCTTGACTGTGACCGACGAGCCGGGCCCGGCGGGCGCGACGGTCCAGTTGGTCACCATCGTCGAGTTGGCGTCCTTCTCGATAACAGTGTGCCCGGCCACGTCGACGTTCGCCTCGACGTCGCGCACCCGCGATTTGGTCGCCTGCAGCTTCCACGTCGCCACGGTGCCTGCACCTTGCCCGCCCTCGAGCACCCGGTAGCCGCTGTAGTGCGGGGAGAGGATCTTCGGGCGCACGGCCTGGTAATCCGCGACTGCCGCCAACACGGTCTCTGGCTCAGCGTCAATCAAGACGGTGCTGGACGCGCTGACCTGTCCCATCGTCGGAGACTCCTTCTAGAGGGGAAGTATCGGTGCGATCCCGGATTGGTGCGGTCGCATCGGCTGCGGCCGCGGACTAGCGTATATCGGGTGTCTGTTGCCGCGACCGACGTACGGGGTGCTCACGCGGCGGGCGTGCAGCGGCTTCTCGCGAGCTATCGGTCCATCCCTGATAACGCCACGGTTCGGCTGGCCAAACCCACGTCGAACCTGTTCCGGGCGCGGGGCAAGAGCACTGTCAAGGGCCTGGACACATCGGGGTTGACAGGCGTCATCGCGGTCGACCCCGAGGCCCGGACCGCCGATGTGGCCGGAATGTGCACGTACGAGGACCTCGTCGCAGCCACGCTCTCTTATGAGTTGGCGCCGCTGGTGGTGCCGCAGCTGAAGACGATCACGCTCGGCGGTGCCGTCACCGGGCTCGGCATCGAGTCCACGTCTTTTCGCAACGGCCTTCCGCACGAGTCCGTGCTGGAGATGGACATCCTGACCGGCGCCGGCGAGGTACTAACCGCGTCGCCCGACCAACACGGCGACCTCTTCCGTGCGTTCCCGAATTCCTATGGAACGCTCGGCTATTCGGTTCGTCTCAAGATCGAGCTGGAACCCGTCAAACCGTTCGTCGCGCTCAGACATCTACGTTTCGGATCGCTGAACAACATGGTCGCCACGATGGACCGGATCATCGAGACCCGCGGCCTGGACGGCGCGCCCATCGACTACCTCGACGGCGTGGTGTTCAGCGGCGATGAAAGCTACCTGTGCGTCGGCATTCAGACGTCGACCCCGGGCTCGGTCAGTGACTACACCGGCCAGCAGATCTACTACCGCTCTATCCAGCACGATGACGGCGAGAAGCATGACCGGCTCACAGTTCACGACTACCTCTGGCGGTGGGACACCGACTGGTTCTGGTGTTCGCGGGCGTTCGGAGCGCAAGACCCGCGCATCCGCCGGCTCTGGCCGCGGCGTTACCGGCGCAGCAGCTTCTACTGGAAGCTCATCGGCTACGACCAGAAGTTCAACATCGCCGACCGCATCGAAAAGCGTAACGGCCGTCCGCCACGCGAGCGCGTCGTCCAAGACGTCGAGCTGCCGATCGAACGCACCGTCGAGTTCCTGGACTGGTTCATGGACAACGTGCCCATCGAGCCGCTCTGGCTATGCCCCCTGCGTTTGCGCGACGATGCCGAGTGGCCGCTGTATCCCCTCCGCCCGCACCGCACCTATGTCAATGTCGGCTTCTGGTCGTCGGTGCCGGTCGGTCCCAACTGGCCATCCGAGGAAGGTCACACCAACAAACTGATCGAGCGCGCGGTCAGCGAGCTGGACGGACACAAGTCGTTATATTCCGAGGCGTTCTACTCCGCCGATGAGTTTGATGAGCTCTACGGCGGTGAAACATACAAGACGGTCAAGAAGACCTACGATCCCGACTCGCGTCTGCTGGACCTATATGCGAAGGCGGTGCAACGACGATGACCACATTCAGGGAGAACACAGCACAGGCGGCGCCGGCAAGGAAGCTCACACTGGCCGAGATCCTCGAGATCTTCGCCGACGGCCAACTGCCGCTGAAGTTCTCGGCGTACGACGGCAGTACGGCAGGGCCCGACGATGCCGAGTTCGGGTTGGACTTGCTGACCCCGCGCGGCACCACATATCTGGCCACCGCACCCGGAGATCTCGGGCTTGCCCGCGCCTACGTCTCCGGCGACCTAGAACTGCACGGTGTGCACCTGGGGGATCCCTACGAGTTGCTCAAGGCGCTGGTCGAGCAGATGGACTTCAGGCGGCCGCCGGCGCGCGTGCTCGCCAACATCGTCCGGTCGATCGGGTTGGAGCACCTCAAGCCCATAACACCGCCGCCGCAGGAAGCGTTGCCCCGCTGGCGCCGCATCTCAAAAGGCTTGCGCCACAGCCGAACCCGTGACGCGGAGGCGATCCACCACCACTACGACGTGTCCAACACGTTCTACGAGTGGGTTCTTGGCCCGTCGATGACATACACCTGCGCCTGCTACCCGCACAACGACGCGACGCTGGAGGAAGCGCAGGAGAACAAGCACCGGCTGGTGTTCGAGAAGCTACGCCTGAAGCCGGGCGACCGGTTGCTCGACGTCGGTTGCGGCTGGGGCGGCATGGTCCGCTACGCCGCCCGGCACGGCGTGCAGGCCATCGGCGTCACGCTCTCGAAGGAGCAGGCGGCGTGGGGGCAGAACAAGATCGCGGACGAGGGCCTAGCCGACCTGGCCGAGATCCGCTATGGCGACTACCGCGACGTCCCTCAGTCCGGCTTCGACGCGCTGTCCTCGATCGGGCTGACCGAGCACATCGGCGTCGCCAATTACCCCGCCTACTTCCGGTTCCTGAAGTCGAAGTTGCGCACCGGCGCGCTGCTGCTCAACCACTGCATCACCCGCCCGAACAACCGGACCGGGCCGTCGGCGGGTGGATTCATCGACCGCTACGTCTTCCCGGACGGCGAGCTGACCGGCTCCGGCCGCATCATCACCGAGGCCCAGAATGTCGGTTTGGAGGTGGTGCACGAGGAGAACTTGCGCCACCACTACGCGCAGACGCTGCGCGACTGGTGCCGCAACCTCGTCGACCACTGGGACGAAGCAGTCGAAGAGGTCGGGCTGCCGACCGCCAAGGTGTGGGGCCTTTACATGGCCGGGTCACGGCTGGGCTTCGAGACGAATGTCGTTCAGCTTCA
>JBKPTR010000108.1:0-4035 GCA_046735615.1 Actinomycetota bacterium | reverse complement strand
GGAGCCGTGGCGATCGCCGACGGCGTCGGCGAGGTGCTGCGGGCGGTACGGGAGCAGCTGATGTTGGGGGCGTCGCAGATCAAGATGATGGCCGGCGGCGCTGTCATCTCGCCGTACGATCCGATCGACGTCACCGAATACACCGAAGCCGAACTACGTGCTGGAGTGGAGGCGGCCGCGAACTGGGGCACCTACGTGCTCATCCACGCCTACACTCCCCGTGCCGTGCAGCAGGGCATCCGGGCCGGAGTGCGCTGCATCGAGCATGGCCACCTGCTAGATGAGGAGACCGTGGCAATGATGGCCGAGCACGACGTCTGGTGGAGCCTGCAGCCGTTTCTCGACGACGAGGACGCCATCCCGATCCCCGACCCGGCCCGGCGGCCCAAACAGCTCCAAATCAGCAACGGCACCGACACCGCGTACCAGCTGGCCAAGAAACACCAGATCAAGCTCGCCTGGGGCACCGACACCACGTTTGACGCCAAGCTTGCCAGCCGGCGGGGCGCCCAGCTGGCCAAGATGACCCGTTGGTTCACCCCCGCCGAAGTCCTGCAAATGGCGACCTCAGCAAACGCTGAACTGCTGGCCATGTCCGGGCAGCGCAACCCCTACCCAGGCAGACTCGGCGTTGTCGAGGAGGACGCGCTGGCCGACCTGCTGCTCGTCGACGGCAATCCGCTGCAGGACCTCAGCCTGGTCGCCACACCAGACACCTCTTTCAGCGTGATCATGAAAGACGGTCGGATCCACAAGAACGAGCTTGCCAGCTAAGCAGACCGCGTCAACGGGCCGATCCGGGCCGCCGGCTCACACGTCGCTTCGGCTAGATGCCGGATGCCGAACCCGATGTCTTGTTCGATGGTGCGTTCGAAGCCAACCCGGACGTCAGAGAGCATTGCTGCCTCAAAGGACTCTTCGTTCGGCCGCTGGTCGTCTGGCGAGGGCGCCGACACCCAGCCGAGGACTGTTCCCGCGACCACGTGTTGCCCGACCCGGTGGCGAAGGCCGATCGTGACACCGTGCTCCGCGGCCAGCGGGAGCAGCAACTGCGGGTGGACGGTCTGAATGTAGCCAGAGTTCTTGCCAAGCAGGGGCACGGCCCATTCGGGGACCTCGGCGCCGACCTCCTGGATGGGCACCCCATCCTCCCGGATGATCGTGCGGCGAGTGTTGTGCTCGATCAGGCGGCTGATCGCGTCGATCTGGATCGAATGCGCCAAGTGGTCGGCAAAGTAGATCACCATGCCCAGGCTGACGAAAAGCAGGAGGATGGCGCCGTTGACGGCGAGCCGTGGGTAGTCCTCTGTCCGGGTGCCAGAAGCGAGGCCAACAGTAAATAGGGCCAGCCGCGCTGTAGACCAAGGTCGCGATGAAGGCACTCAGCACCAGTTGTGTCCCACGATCCCGAAGGAAGTTGCGCAGCAGTCGAGGCGAGAACTGGGTCGAGGAGAGCTGGAGCGCGACCACAGTCAGGCCGAGGACGAGAGCGATGACCGTCACAACGCGCTGCTCACTGTGATAAGCAGTGCACGGGCATCGTCGGCGGTGCCCTGGAAGGCCAGGCGATCGAGGTTCGAACCCGAGGCTACGGTGACCCGAGACATCGCGAAGCCCCGAGCGCCGAGAGTCCGGCCACACTGGGCAGCACCCACAATGTCCCGTTGACGATTCCTTCAGGGCGTACCAGGCCACGGATAGGCGTACGCGACGGACAAAACCGTCGGAGCTGGAATTGGGGTTTCATGAGTCAGGCTATAGCTGGCGAACCGGGCCGGTCATGCGCGGCCATTGTCAGCTTCGCATATGCCGCGGCTGGACAATTACCGACTTCGCCGCAATGTGAGCAGTGACGACATGGTCAACATCCAGAGGAGGCTGATGCGTGTCGGCACTGCGCTTGAACAACAGCCTGCATCGAGCGTCTGGCGGTCGAGTGATGGGCCAGCTTCGCGGCGTGCCCGTGTTGCTGATCACCGTGGCTGGCCGAAAGACCGGGGTCAAGCACAGCAATCCTGTCCTCCATCTCGAGGACGACGGGCGATTCGTGATGACCGGTTCCGGTCACAGACGGAAGGTTCAGGCGACCGAACGTCAGCAGCACATGCAGGCTGATCAGAGTTCTTCTCACAGGCGAAGCTCGGCTTGATCTTAGTCGTCGCTCAATACGCGACCGCACTCTCTTCATCCCGAGGGTGAAAAGATCATCCGGCGTGCCGTCGGCGCCGGGTACCGGCGCTGTTCTTTGCTTCTGGCTGGGCGCTCGTTCGAAGGTTTGCACGATGTATTGGAGTTGTGGCCTGCTGTGCGGTCTTCGTCGTGACCGACCACCTTCCGGAATGGCTGACCGGTTCTGATGTGCATCCCGGGGCATTGACCTTACTGCACCATCGATAACGCCATCGCCTCGACGACCTCCTCGCGCTTCGGCGGCTTGTGGTCTTGGATGACGTCGTCGACCACACCAATGTCTGGTTATTTCCTGAACAGCGGCGCCGGTTGTCGTCCGCTTCTGAACGTTCCGAGAAACATTGTTTCTTGCCCTCCAGCGTTTCTGGACGTTCACTCTAATTATGAATGGATGTCCTGTAAGAGACGTCATGTCCAGTAGCTTGGCGCGCCGCCGAACGGCGCGGCGACCGGTGTGGGAGAGGCATCGATCTGAGGCAGGTCACCGCGTTCGACGCCAGCTGCCCGTTTGCCGTTCGGCGACTTCATGGCCCACGCCGGCCAACAACTTCCCGTGCGCCGAAAACGGTCGCGGCTCGGGCAAGCCGACCAGGCAGCGACGAACCACCTTCCTGAACTAACCCACCAAATCTCTGGAGGAACAAAACCCCATGCACCGTCCACTCACATGGCTCGCCGGAATTGGAGGCGCCGTCCTCATGCTGCTCTCAGCATGCTCAGCGGGTAGCGACCGCACCCCGTCCGAACCGTCGACGATCAAGATCGGCGTGATCATCCCGACCCAAGGCCAGAGCGCCTCCCTCGCCGCAAGCTTCGAGAAGGCCGTGCGCGTCTCGGTCGACACCCTGCCCAACACCACTAAGCACCGTTACCAGCTCGTTGTCGCTGACGCTGGCGGCGGCACGGAGGAGGAAAGCAAGCGGGCCGCCCGACAACTGGTCGAAGAACACAAGGTCGCCGCCATCGTCGGCGGCATCTCGAAGGTCGGGGAGCATGTGGCGCCCATCGCCACCGAGGCGAAGGTGCCGCACATCTGCATCTGCTCCATCCCCACCATCGGCGACGGTCGATACAACTACACCAACATTCCGCTGGCCGAGGACGAGGCCGAGGCCTGGGTGGCGGAGGCGAAGGCGCGCGGCCTGCGCACGATCGCGATCCTGGCCCAGAAGTACGCCAGCGTCGACGGCCACGTCAACGCCCTGAAGGTTGCCGCCAGCGCCGCCGGCATGCAGGTCGTCTACGAGTACCGCTTCCCGGCCGGCACCACGGACTTCCTCAAGCCCATGATGGCGGCCGGCGCGACGAACCCCGACGTCTATTTCGTCTCCGCCTACGAGCCGTCGCTGACCGCCCTCGGCAAGCAGATCCAGGTGGCCGAGAAGGTGCACGGCATGGACCTCAACGTGGCATCCATCGTCGCGATCTCGCTCGCCCCGGATTTGCGGAGCTTCGAGGGAGGCTGGTACACCGATAGCGACCTGCCCAGGCCCGAGGTGTTCGAACAGTTCCTGAAGGCCTTCCCCGCCAGCGAGCTCATCACCCACATGATGCCGTACGCCTACGACTCGGTCCGCATTTTCGTCGACGGCATCGAAAGCGACGAGGGCTTGGTCTCGTACCTGCAAAACCTCACCAGGTACAGCGGCTCGAACGGCCTCATCACCCGTGAACCCGGCAGTGGCAATTTCCGCTCCACGCCGGTCGTCTGGGTGGTCAAGGACGGCTGCGCCGAGGTCCAAGCCACCGGCCGTACCCGCCCAGGGTGTGCCCCGGCATCCGATCCCGACGCCGACGCCTCGCAGCCGGCCAACCCGCACGCTCCCACCGCGAACGCCTCGCAGC
>JBKPTR010000107.1:0-7947 GCA_046735615.1 Actinomycetota bacterium | reverse complement strand
GTCTCCGACCGCCGCTACCTCTCCGAAGCCTCCATGGCCAAGCTCAACCCCGGCGGTGATACTAGAACCGTCGCCGCAATCGGAGCCGGCGACTGACATCGAGAATCCCTCGAAAGCCCACCAGGCCATGGGACTCTGTCGTTCGAAATCGGTCATTGATATCCCCTCAGAGGCCGATACCCGGCGCGAGTATTCGACGACGTGTACGTAATTGTGAGTTGCGGGGCCCAGGCCACGCTCCGCTGATTCCAAAAGGCCGCTAGGGACATGGCTGGTGCAGTGTGTCGTGTACGACTGGGTACGGAAGTATTAATACTCGCGGCTCCGTTCTCCACGGGCATGGGGCGTGTCGGCCACGTGGGCCGGCGGATGAGCGCTGTATGGGTGGCTGCGCGAGATGGTAGGCGATCGTCGTGATGGCTCCGACGTTGTAGCGGATAAGGGCCATCGCGACGCCAAATGGTTGTCCAGAGGGCGCCGTTAAGCCCTGCTGCTACGCGATGCCGGGACCCGCATGGCGATGGAGTGCCAGCAGAACAGTCGGCAGGCACGTGGGGGCTGGCGACGCTTCGCCAGGGCGGCTGGCGACTCACGGTGTCGTGGGTGGCACTTGATGGACAATCCAGCTTCTCCTCAGCGTGGCGGTCATTAGACGCGCTCGGCGGTGATACGGGAGCCCGTTGGTTACGTCAACCGCGATGTCAAGCAAGGTGTCTGGTCAACGGAGGCGCGGACATCGCGCGCCAGTACTTCGATGCCGGCGCGCTGGACGAGTTCCGCCTGCACCTCGTGCCTGTGGTTCTAGGTGCTGGCACGCGCTTGTTCGACAACCTGACCCTGCTGTTGTGGGATGGAGCGGACCAGGCATCGGGCCGCCTCGTCCAGAAAGTGGTCGAATCCGACACGGCTGAAGCGATCAAGGGCTGCGATTCGTGACGACTCTCCCACACCTCCGTCGCGGGATGCGGCAGGCCGCAGCCACTAAAGCGGATGCACCTCGTAGCGTCCGGAGTCTTCGACGACCAGCACTCCATCACCCTTGCCCAGGGGATTGATGATCTTGCCGGTCAGCCCACAGACGGCCGCCTCGTTCGTCGGACTGTGGCCGACGATCAGGGCTCGGCCATCGTTCGGCAGTCCCTCTACCACCCGCCGGAGCGCCGCTCCGAGTAACTGAGTCTCCTGCTCGACAAGATCGGGGTCCACCGCTCGCATTTCCTCCAGCGACGCTTTCTTGCCGGCAGCCTTCGCAGCCTCTCGCCACCGGTCCTCGACGGCCGACCGCAGTCCGATCTCAGTGGTGATCGGAATGTCCTCCTGACCAGCCACACGGCGCAGGATGCGAAGCATGTCGTTGGCGCGCTCCGCGCCGGTCGAGACAAATAGCGCGTACGGGGGATGCAGTCCAGTCCGGCCGATGGCCTCGGCGTCCGCAATGCCCTGCTCGCTCAGCCGATCGCCGTCATTGTCTGTGTGCCGGCGCAGCTCGACGTATCGCATGCCTCCATCCTCCTCGACAATCGAGATGCAGCACATGGACATCAAGAAGACATCCCAACTGACGACGGCCGGCCTCCGGTGGTGGTGCTGAGCGATGCCGGGAGGGATGACGACGGTGGTTCTGCCGTACACCCGCCCCTGGCGCACGCTATTGCCAACTACGCGCTAGTGGCGGAGAACGCGGCGCGCAGCCCGATCATCCCGTCACGGATCCGGGTCTTCACCGTGCCGAGCGGGAGATTGTGCAGCTGCGCCACCTGGCTTTGGCTGTAGCCGCCGAAATAGGCCAGCATGATCGCCTCGCGATGGACCGCGGTCCCCGAGCCTGGTGGGCCGCTCGACGTAGATCCGGCAGTCGTCGCCGCCCGGATCCGGCTGGGCCGCCATCCGCCGGTGCGCCCCGGCGAGCGCGTGACCTACGTGCGGTGGTGGTTGGACGCCGAGACATACCAGAAGCCATCACCAGCGCAGGGCCTGCTCGCTGTCCAGCTGACCCGTCACTACCTGACCACTCCCGGGCTCGCGTCTCGTTCGTGCCGACCGCCGATCCAGATACCTGGTTCGGTCCCATGATCTACACCGACCAGAACCCCATGCCCGAGGCAGACTTCGCGCTCGGCGGGCCCGCTACAGCGTGTTCGGCCATGACTGGGGAGTCGTGCCGCCGGCTCGCTGGCTCGCGCTGATGAGCGGGCGCGAGACAGCGCGGGAACCCGTTCCCAGCCCGAGCGGCCCGGGGAAGCCGCCCTGCTCGCGCTCAGTGCCAGGAGTTCGCGCAGGGGATTCGGTCCCTGCTCCGCGAGTTGCAGCGGCCTGACCGGCTCGTCCACAAGCCGCTGCTGCAGTCCCGGCTGGTGCAAAGCCGGCTCCCGGCAACTCCAGCGGGCGCCGACCCCGGACCGGAGGCTCGTTTGGCTGCGCTGCGAGAAGTCCTGCAGGAGGCGGTGACAACCTTGCAAGCCTCCCCCCGGGACGCAAAGGGCTTCCGGGCGTTACGTCGGACCTACTTGGCTCCGGCGCCGTCGCAAGAAATAGCCGCCCCGGTCCTCGGCCTGCCGTCCAGCACCTACCGGCGGCACTTGTCTGCCGGGCTGCGAGCGATCACCGACATCCTGTGGGAACAGGAGCTGCACGCCTGAGGCTCAGGCAACCTCTGGCCGGTACGTCAGCAGCGCAACGCCCGAGCGGAACATCGTCGTCCCGGTCAGGCGCAGGCCGACCGGTGGGCCGCTGGCGCCCGAACGGCCGGACGCCCTCGCCGAGCACGGTCGGGAAGACCGTGAACCTGATCTCGTCGACCAGGCCGTGCGCGGTCAGGTAGCGGGCCAGCTCGCCGCACCCGTACGACAGCAGGTACGCGCTGTGCCGGCGCTTCAGCTCGCGCACACCTTCGGCGACGTCGCCCTTGATCAGAGTTGAGTTCCACTCCAGCGGTTCGGCCAGGGTGCGGGAAGCGACGAACTTCGGCAGCGCGTTGACCCGGTCGGCGAACCCCCTATCGTCGGTGATCGTCGGCCAGACACGCGCCAGCCCTTGGTACGTCTTCCGCCCCAGCACGAACGCGTCTGCCGCGAAGAGCTGGTCGTAGCTCTCGTCCTCGTGCTCGCCGTGCGGAATGAACCACCGATCGGTCTGGTCGATGACACCGTCGACGGTCATTCCGCTCCGGATGATCAGCTTTCCCACGCTCGCTCCTTCTCTTTCGTGTGTTGGGTTTCCGTGTGTTCGGTCGGCGGCCGTTTCGCGCGGCCATGACTCAATCCCTTCAGATTCAGCAGCTCCAGATGGCCACCTACCAGGCCATCTGGCTCAACTCGTGACCATTTCGTGTGGCCCCGTTTAGGCGGGTCGAGTCGTCCCGTTTGACGTCGTCACAGTCCGTGTGCCGGCAAGGCAAGGCGCATGATCACCTCGCCGCTGCTATCGAATTCGCCAATTGGCTCGAACCCGAGCCGCTGGTAGAACCCGGTCGGCCCGCCGTCCTCAGGAACGTAGCTGGTGAGCAATTCGGTCGCGCCCTCGGCCCGTACGAGGTCCGCCACCTGCCGTACCGCTTCGGCGCCGTAACCGCTGCCCTGGTACTTCCAGTCGACAATGATCTTCCACAGAAACCACGGCCCGATGATGTCCGGGGGCTGTCGCTTCACACTCCAGCTGATCATCACAAGACCAACCGGCTCGTCCCCGTCATGCACGGCTCGGTACCCCGGCTTGGCCTGCGGGTACGCGGCGGCGTCCTCGAGGGCCTTTTCCACGGACCCGATGAACCGTTCCTGTTCTGGTGCAACGCGAAGCGCCAGAACGGCTTGCCGATTGTTGTCGGTGATCTCGCGGAGCGTCACTGCTATGGCGGTCAGGCTACGGCTCGACCCTGGCGGTCGCCGGCCGCCGAGAGATGGCTCACCATCCTGGTGCTTAGCGATCCTTGCGCCAGCGCCGGCGGAGTGCATAGGCAGCGGCTTTCGGCTGCCGATCGCGGGTGAAGACGCCTTTCTTGTTGCCGCCGACACGCATGATTCCCGAGGTCGTGGCGAAATCGGCGAAGTTCCACACCTGCTCACCGACCACGGCATCGATGCGGTCGAAGACTCGATGGTTCATATCCAGGTAATCCACCTGGTACTCCTCAGTCCATGGGCTTGCATCGAGGGAGTGCAATCCGGGATAGGTGTCCGCACCGTACTCGGTGATGATGATCGGTTTGCCTTCACTTGCCCAGCCTTTGAGCTCGTCTTCCCAGGCAAGCTCGGCTGCGGGGAGATCACCGGTGTTGACATACCAGCCGTAGTAGCGGTTCAACATCAAAACGTCGCCGAACTGGGAGACTCGGCATTTCCCGTGGGGCGCCAGCATCACGTTGACGAAGCCGACGGGCCGAGTCGGATCGGCTTCACGGGCTACGTCGAACAGTGGCTGGAAATACTTCTCCGCTCCCTCGGTGTCCGATTCCGGCTCATTCGCGATGCTCCACAACACGACGCTTGGGTGATTCTTGTCGCGGGCGATCAGCTCGCGGATAGCCTGAGCGTGCACCTCGCGGGTCGCGTCGTTGGCGGTGTCTGGCGAGAACGTCTGATAACCCTGGGTGCCGAAGATGCCACCCCCTAGTCCCATGTTCAAACCGACGGCAGCCGTCTCATCGATGATCACAATGCCGTGCCGATCGGCATAGTCCAAAACGTCTTCGGAGTACGGATAATGCGATGTCCGGAATGAGTTGGCGCCGATCCAGTTCAGCAGCTCGAAATCATGTACCAGGTAGGCATCGTTGTGTCCCTTGCCGATCACCGGCAGGTCCTCGTGCTTGCCGAAGCCGGTGAAATAGAACGGTTCGCCGTTGATCAAGAACCGAATCCCGTCCACCTCGATCGTGCGTACGCCAACGCTTTTGTGGTAGCTGTCCACGACGGTGTCTCCGCGCACCAGCTGAATCTCAAGATCGTAGAGATAGCCGTCACCTGGTGCCCACTTGTGTACGCCCGGAACGCTCAACCTGCCGCTGCGTCCGGTGTTGGCTGCGACCTCGGTTCCCTCGGCGTCCTGCAAGATCACCTTTGTCTCGACATCATCGGCGGCCGCGGCCGCTTCGACCAGGTACCCGACCACACCGGTGTCCCCGTCGAGATCGGTGGCGATGGTCAGATCTGAGATGTGAGTCGGATCGGTGGAATAGAGCCAAACCGTGCGGTGGATTCCGGCGTAATTAAAGAAGTCGTGCCAGTAGCGCTGCCGTTTGCCGGCCGGTGTGTCCTCGATCACGCCTGGCGGGATGGATTGCCAGTGCAGCGTGTTGTTGACCAGCGCGGTGATGCGCACCTGCTCCCCCGCGGCGACATGGTCGGTGATGTCGGCCTCGAACGGGGTGTAGCCCCCCTCATGCGAGACCACCTCGACGTCATTGACCCAGACCGTGGCCCGGTGGGTTGCTGACTCGAAATGCAACACGATGCGTCGTCCCTGCCAGCTCCGCGGCACCCAGACGCTGGTCTGGTACCAGATATCGCCGAAATAGTCACGGGCCGGCGCGTCGGCTGCCACATCGTTGAAGCTGGCCGGCACGGGCATCTCGCGGGCACCCGGCAACGGCTGACTAAACCAGCGAGCCGATCGGCCCTCGCCCTCGGGGTCCAGCCTGAACTGCCACAGACCATTCAAACTCTTCCGCTCGCGGGTACTGGTGTCTTGAGGTCGCAGCATTGAAGCTCCTTTTGGCGTTGTGGGGGTGTGCTTTCCATTCAATCGAGGCCGGACGCGGACCACCACTTGTTGCCGACTCTTGCCAGCCACCGCTGGCCCTGCGCCTCATTGATGAAGGCTTCATTGAGGCTCGGTGTCGTTTTGAAGAGTTTGGTCGGTTGCGTTCTCGGAGGCGCCCGGGGTATCCAGATTGAGCGCCTGCAGAGCCCGGGCGAGAGTATCGGCTGGCGTCCCGCGAATATCGACGCCGACTCCGTCTTCATCGGGGCCCAGGGGCTCGAGGGTGTCAAGTTGGGAGGCGAGCAGGCTCGATGGCATGAAGTGATCGGTACGGCCGCCAAGCCGAGAGCCCAGGACGTCTTGGCTGCCGCTGAGGTACAGGAACCTGACTCGGGCGTCAGCGGTTCGCAGGATGTCGCGATAGCTGCGCCGCAGGGCCGAGCAGGTGATCACCTGGTTGCCTTCGGTCTGGTCGATTCGCTGGGATATCGCGCGCAGCCATGGTTCTCGCTCGGCATCGGACAACGCTGTTCCGGCCGCCATCTTGGCAACGTTCTGCGGGGGGTGGAGATCGTCACCTTCGATGCTCGTCCAGCCGAGGTGTTGGGCCAGCAGTTGCGCGATAGTGCTCTTGCCTGAACCGGCGACGCCCATCACGACGACGACGGTCTTGTGCAATTCGTGCCGCCGTCCCGGCGTGGTCATCTCCTTGACCCACCCGCTAACACCGCTCGGTTGTCTGGTTCTTCGATCGAACGGCTGCTCGGTTGCACGGTTGAGCCCATGAGGTCAGCTTGCCCTCCCCGAGAGGCCGCCCACAAGGACATGCCGTGCCGAACATGGCGGTCGCCCGGCTCCCTGCAAAGGAAGAACCGGGCGAACGCTTGGTCGCGAGGTTAGCCAGCATAATTTGAGGTGACGAGGATCTTCGGATCCTCGTGGTGCACCTTGATGACAGCCAGCTTGCGGGCCTCGGTCTCATCGCGGATCTGCTTGAACCGCTGATCGTTGAGCGGGTACTTGATGAAAATGATCATCGCAATTAGGGCGGCGAGTGCCGGGAGCAGGCCGATGGTGGCCTTGATCGCGAAGACGGCGCTGGCGGGCTGATCGGACTCGGGTTGGCTTCGCTGGCGGCGATGTAGCCTCCGATGGCCAATGCGATGCGCTGCTTGAAACCGTTCATCCCGAAATGCGTCAGTTCACGGCTCTGGAAGCGGGGCTGTGGCATCGACTGATTCCACGGCCGCCTCGCCGCGGTCGTCCCTAATGCCATGGCGGGCGTGGAGCTCCTTAACGATCTCGCGGAACCGGGTGTCGGTGAGGGGGTACGCGAGGAAGATCAGCGCACCGAGGAGTCCAAAGATTGCTGGGCCGAGACCCACCAGCCCGCGGATCGTCAGTAGGGCAGAGTCACTTTGTTCCGGAGCCTTGGCCACAAAGCCGCCGAAGGCCAGCGCGTAGCCTGCGACTGCCCCAGCAACCGCCTGGGAGACCTTTCGGAAGAAGGAGTAGATCGCATACGTGGCGCCCTCGGTCCTTTTGCCCGTCTTGTACTCGCCGTACTCGACCGCGTCGGCCTCAAAGGCGAAGAGCAACGACATCGACAGATTCTGGAACAGGCCGAAGACGAAGAATGACACCACGACGATCGGCAGGCTCGCCGGCATGATGAAGATCCACGTGCCCATCACGATGAGACCCAGCGCGCCGACCAGAAACGTCTTCTTCTTGCCGATCCGGGCAACGAACCTGGGCACAACGGGCACCGCTACGAAAGTGGCCAGCGACGTGGCGAGGACCATCCAGATCAGCTGGGTCGAGTTGCCGAGGATGTAAGCCGCGAAGTAGGCCTGGGACGCTTGGAGTCCGAAGATCCCGGTGAGGAAGATCAGGTTAGAAACGCACAAGATCAGCAGCGGCCGATTCTGCCTGACAGTGTCAACGGTTTCCTTGATCGTGACCGGCTTTGCCTCGTGGAAGACCTGCTCCTTGCAGCTGGCGAAGCAGAACAGGTAGAGGGCGTACCCAATGACGGCAAACACAATCGTTACCGTCGTCAAGAATGT
This sequence comes from Actinomycetota bacterium, assembly GCA_046735615.1. Lineage (GTDB taxonomy): Bacteria > Actinomycetota > Actinomycetes > Propionibacteriales > Propionibacteriaceae > Microlunatus. Next base: position 181 of record JBKPTR010000107.1, on the reverse strand, counting down.
TTGCAGTTGCTCGGGTTGGGTCTTGTAGCGAGTGATCTGAGGAGCGATCACCACGACGAGAACCAAAATGCCGAGGATCGGTCCCACTGAGCGCCAGATTCCCAGGCGCGAGCGCTCCACCGGATCCTGGGTCATCGCGGTAGCCAGCGAACCGTACGGGATGTTAGTCAAGGAATAGAGG
>JBKPTR010000106.1:0-18019 GCA_046735615.1 Actinomycetota bacterium | reverse complement strand
GTCAGGATTCGCCGAAGCGGGCGATGGGATCGGTGGCCTCGGCCCACAGCTCCGCCTCGGCCGCAGCGCGCCGGGACTTACGGCGTGCGAACCAGACAGCGCCCCCGGCAACAGCCCCGACAGCCAGTACCACCTTCCATTTCACGCGTTAACCTTAGCGGCCCGAGATCAGCCGCGGCCGGTACGGTGTCGGTCTATGAGGCGACTCCCAGGGGCACTCATCGCCGTACTCCTGGCCCTGGCGGCGTGTGGCGTACCGCCTGCCAGCGAGCCGCAGTCCAATGTCGCTGCAACTAGCCGCAGTCCTGAAGAAACGGGAACGACAAGCCCAACCCCGGGCCCAACCAGTGCGACACCTGGCGAGGTGCCAGAGCAGCAGCAGTTCAGCCTGAACGATGTCGCCGAGTTCGACGACGGGCTGTTGATCGATATCGCCGGGACAGTTGCAGACAGGGCGGCGAAGACCGACCGCGGCGCGGAGGCGACCAACGGCGAGATCGTGATCGTTTCGGTCCGCATCGAGAACAAGACTGAAGAACCGTACGACGCCGAAGGCGTCCTGATCGGCGCGAAGTATGGAAACGGCAAGGACGCGCAGATCATCATCGACAAGACCGATGAGCTACAGAGCGGCTCCAGCCGAAAGATCAAGCCCGAGGACGAAGACATTGCCACAGTCGGCTTTGCCGTCCCGTTCAAGGAGCTGAAGAAGGTGACCTTCATCGTTGACCCGAACGATGATGTGCACGAGGCGATCAGCTTTACGGGCAGGGTGCACCAGGATTGAGATCGCGTACGACTAATGCGCGCTGAGCTCGTCGAAGCGTGCCCTTCGACAGGCTCAGGGCACATAAGCAGCGGGCCCAACGGCATATAAGCAGCGGGCTCAGGGCAGGGTCAGGCCGACCCGGTGAGCTAGGGCGGCTGCCTCACCCCGACCGCTGACGCCCAGCTTGGCCAGGATGTTCGAGACGTGCACGCTGGCGGTCTTCGTACTGATGAACAGTGCGTTGCCGATCTCGCCATTGGATCGGCCGGCCGCCACCAGTTGCAACACTTCAAGCTCCCGCGGCGTCAGACCCGCTACCGGACTCGCCTCCGCCGGTGTCGCGACAACGAAACCGGCACGCTGGGCGAGCGCCGCAACTCGATCGGTCAGCAGAGTCGAGCCGATGGCGACCGCATCTTCTGACGCCGCCGCCAGCACCTCCTTGGCCTCGACACGTTCCCGCCCGGCGACCAGATGCTGACCCAGCCGCAGGCCTGCGTACGGACGCAAATGGGCAGGCGCCGGCTGCGCCGCCAGCTGATCGAATGCAGACCGCCAAGCTTCTGCCGTGTCATCCAGCTCGGCGATGATCACTGGTTCCCAGAACGAGCGGACGCGTACCGGCACCGCGCGATGATCAAAAAGGTCCCGAACCAGTGCCAGTCGTTCCGCTGTGCCCTCGCGCTGATCGAGAACCCGGGCAGCTGCTGCGCCAGCCGCGAGCAACGGATAACACTGAGTCCGCTCGTAGAGCTCCCAATTATCAAAGAACACCTTCACATCGGACCAAGCTCGCTGATGATCACCCTTTGCAAGCGCATGCTCGGCATCAGTACGGATCGCTTGGCTGTTGTATTGCGGCGCGAGCTGCGCATCGGTGATCAACGGTCGAAACTCGACCAACACTGCGTCCGCCTCATCGAGCTGGCCCCGCCACACATGCAACCAGGCTTGAAGCAAGCGAAGGTGAGCGTGATGATGCGCCGGCGGATCCAGCTCCAGCGCCCGTTCGATCATGGCTGACGCCCGCGCCCACTGGCCGAGCGCAAGCAGGGGCTCCGCAGCGTTCCCAGCGAGCATGGCACCAAAGGAACGTTCCAGCCCAAGCTCACGGGCGATGTCGACACCACTCAAGGCCTGACGAGCTGCATCGTCGTACCGGCCGACGTGGTTAAGGGCGTCGGAGTAGTTGACGTAGAAGCGCAGCAGCGTCCGGGTGTTGCTCCGCGCCAGGTGGCTGACTCGTTCGTATGCCGCGAGCCCTTCATCCTCTTGGCCTGCGGCAGCCAGGCTGGTGCCAAGCGTGATCCACGCGTTCGCCGTGACCGAGTCAGAGTTGGCCAGCGCTGCGGCATCGACAGCCTGATGCGAGAACTCAATGCCGTGCTGGACGTCGCCCGACAGCATGGTGCGGCGGGCCAGCATCTCCAATACCCGAGCCCGCAGCTGGGCATCAGCGTCCGGAGGGAGGATTCGAACAGCCTCGCGGAGCGCCTCGACGCCGCCCGAATCCATCAGGGTGTACTTGGTACGCGCCTGCACGATCAACGCCTCAATGCGCTCGCGAGGCTTGTCTTTGGCATCCAGCTCATCGAGAGCCGCGTTCACCAGGGCGAGAGCCCGCTCAATCTCACCGGCGTCTTCTGCGGCGTACGCCGCGCGCATCAACAAGCTGTCATGAGACCCGGCCACCGACTCCGGATCATCCACCTGGTCCCACAGCTCGAGCGCCCTCTCATACAGCTTGAGCGCCTCATGAAACGCAGCAGAGCCCGAGCTCGCTGCGGTGAGTGACCATCGGAAGGCCTTGTTGACCTCGTGCGCCGCATTCCAGTGATGGGCGATCTCCAACGGAGCGGCGGCCTCCGCGCTCATCAGGTCAGGGTGTTCCTCCAAAATCCTTGCGAAGCGGGCATGCAGCCGAGCATGTTGGCCTGGCAGCAGGTCATCGTGAATCACTTCGCGCAGCAGCGCGTGCCGGAAGCAGTATCCAGTCTCATCCACGGTGAGGACAGCTGCGTCAATTGCTTCCCGCAGTTGACTCTCCAACTCCCCATCTGAGGCGCCCGCCGCCGCCGCCAGCAGCTCATGATCAACCCGGGTGCCCGCCACTGCAGCCAATTGGAGGGTCTGTTGGGTCCGGTCAGAAAGGCTCATGACACGTACGTTCAGCGCATCGCGCAGCGTATCCGGCATGTCGACGCAACCGCGGACAGCTGAGCGCGTGAGCTCTTCGACGAAGTACGGGATGCCCTCGCTTCGCCGGTAGACCAGATCGATGATCACGTTGCTCGGCGGCCGCTCCATCAGCTGGGTCAGCAACTCAGCGACCTCGGCACGCTCCAGATTGGGGACATCGACCCGTACCGTGCCGGGGAGACGGCCAACCTCCGCCAGCAGCGGGCGCAATGGATGCCGGCGGGTGAGTTCGTCGGTGCGGTGGGTGGTGACAATCATCACCGACGCATCTGTGAGCGCCCTGGCCAAGAAGCGGAGCACATGCCGGGTGGACTCGTCCGCCCAGTGGATGTCCTCCATGATCACCACCAGCGGCCCGTTCTCGCTGGCCCGCTCCAAGAGCATGGTGACTGCCTCGTAGAGCTGCAGCCGGATCGTGTCATCGCTCTCACGCGGGGGCGTCGCCAGGTCGGGCAGCAGAGCGCCCAGCGCGTGCCGGCCGGTGCCGACCCACTCCAGGATCTGCTCGCGGCCGTGTTGGTTTACCAGATCTCGCAGGGCCCCAACGATCGGAGCATAGGGCAGGCCCTCCTCACCCATGGGCACGCATTGGCCCCGGATCACCTGGGCTTTGCGGTCGGAGAGGGGACCGAACAGGTCGGCGACGAATGCCTCGACGACCGTGGTCTTGCCACTCCCAGCATCGCCGCCAATGATCACAAAACGGCTGCCATCGTCGATCACATCATCCAGCGCGTGGCGCAGCTGGGCACGCTGCTCGGCGCGCCCCACGATGTGCTGGGCGCGCACGGTGGTGGCCGATCTGGCCGCTTTCACCATGAGCACTATCGTGCCACCAGCCTGTGACAAGCTGCCGGGTCGCGCTTAGTGCGCGACCCGGTGCTGGGGTGCCGCGATGGCGATGCGGCGTCGTTCCCGACGGGAGAACACTCGGCGCAACCAACCTTCGCGACCGTTCAGCGCGAGCCGAACGCGCCGGTTATTCTCGGCCAGTCTCGCCAAGTCCCGCTCCCGCTGGTCGCTCAAAGCCTGGAACGTGTAGTCATTGATCAAGGTCATTTCTGCCTCCTCGCTAGCTCTTGAAACCATCGTGGTTCTAAGGCGTGGGGGCGGAACACGTGGAGATTACGTATCTTTTGGACTACCTACGGTCTGAGGTACCTAAGGTGCCTTAGGCCCTCTTGGTTGGCGTCAACTTCGGGCAGCCGCCAGGCCAGTGATGTCGTTTACGACGTCGTCTGCTGACGGCATGGCGGCAATATCGGCCTGCAACACTCGGGCTCCGGCGGCGTACCCGGGGTCGGCGAGTACCTGATCGATGGCGACCCGGATGGTCTGCGGCGTACGTGTATCCGGCGGCACCACGATGCCGGCACCGGTCCGTGCGATCTGGGCGGCGTTCGAGAACTGGTCAGCTCCCATCGGCAGGCAGACCTGCGGCAGACCCTCAGCCAAGGCGCCCAGCATGGTGCCCGAACCGGTGTGGGAGACGACGGCCGCGCAGCGCTTCATGATCAGGGTCTGTGGGACAAACTGCGCAATCGCGATGTGCGGCGGCACCGGATCGAAGCTCGCCGGATCAATGCCTGGGCCTGTTGTCACGATCACGTTGCACCGCAGATCTCGTACGGCATCAATCGCCTGCGCCAGCAGTTGCGGCACATTGAATGCGGTACCGAAGGTGAGGTAGATCGTCTTCTCGTAGGGCAGGGCGCACATGGCCTCCGGCAACTGTTCGCCTGGATGCACAACGCGCATTTCAGGACGCAGCGGCAACACGTTGCGGAATGGCACCCCTCCCGGCGGCTGGAGCAAGGGCGGGCAGGGGTCGACGTACGGCACGTCGGTCAAGTGCAGGCTGCGGTCAGAACTGCCCAGTTCGGACCTCACCGCACTTAACACGATCTGCATGGCCTCGATGAGGTAGGGGATGTGGGTGCCAAAGCCGTGGACGACATCAAGGGCGCCGCTGACTGCCGCGGCCTGCCATCCACCAGCCTCAGTCAGCTCATGCACCACGACATCTGGCTGACTGCTGGCCGCTAGCGGTGTCAGATCGCGAGCGCGAACGATGCCGGGGCAGCCGAACAGGTTCATACCAGCCCTCACCATCCGCTGAATTTCATCGGCCGGCGGGTCCTCATCGGCTGTCGCCGGATCTGTGCGCACGTGCTGCGCCGTGGGCCCAACCGCCCAGATCGGGAAGCCGCGGCGGCTCACCTCGCCAGCGAAGTCGGGGCCGGTTGCGACGATGACCTCATGACCTGCCTGCTGTGCGGCATTCATGAGCGGCAGCATCGGATAGAAGTGCCCGTAGAGCGGGTTGGTGGTGAACAGCATGCGCACGGTGGCCAGTCAACCAGCGGGTGATGGACGGCCCTTGGCGGGTACAACTTAAGGCGTGCCCAGGCTGAGAAGGGTTTCACCGCAGGATCCGGGATGGACGCGGCGGCGAGCTGGGAAGGGATTCGTCTACCTGGATGAGTCCGGAATCCGCCTCACCGCGGAAGAAACTGAGCGTTGCAAGCTATTGGTCATACCACCGGCCTGGGAGGAAGTGTGGATCTGCCCCGTACCGACTGGGCACATACAGGCGGTTGGCACCGACGATGCGGGTCGGCGGCAGTACCTCTACCACGAGCAGTGGCGGTTGAAGCGTGATCGATTGAAGCACGACAAGGTGCTCGAGGTGGCTGCCCGGCTGCCTGCCGCCCGGCGCGCTGTGGCGCAGGATCTGGAGCTGGAAGGCATGCCGTACGAGCGCGCTCTGGGAACGGCGTTCCGACTTCTTGATCTTGGTTTTTTCCGGATCGGTGGCGAGGCGTATGCAGAGGCCAACAACAGCTTCGGCCTGGCAACGATTCACAAAGAGCATGTCTCTATCGAGTCCGGGTCGGTGATCTTCAACTACGTGGCCAAGTCCGGTCAGGAACGGTACGTCGCGCTCGCTGATGATCTTGTTCTACGAGCCGTGCGCGACCTGCTGGCGCGACGTGGTGGCGGGCCAGAACTCCTTGCATACAAGGATGGACGGCATTGGCGGGATGTCAGCTCTAATGACATCAACGGCTATATCAAGGTGCACGTTGGTGATGAGATGTCGTCCAAGGACTTCCGCACCTGGCACGGGACTGTGATCGCCGCCGTGGTATTGGCCGAGGCCAACGAGCGCGCAAGGACTGTCGCTGCTCGCAAGCGGGCGGTATCCGCGGCAATGAAGGAGGTGGCGGGCTATCTCGGGAATACTCCGGCCGTGGCTCGCGCATCCTACGTCGATCCGCGGGTGATCGACCTCTTCTATGACGGCGCGACGATCTCACCAGCGCTGGCCGCGACGGACACCGATCTCTCCGACGGCACCACGCATGGCAAGATCGAGCGCGCCGTGCTCAATCTGCTCGGGACGGACCCAAGCCCGTGATCAACCCGCGAGTTGGGGCACCTTTGCGTAGTTGCTGGCGCCGTACCAGTCGACGACGACCACCGGCTCGTCACCAATAACCCAGGCATCGTGTCCGCTCGGCAGTGAAGTCACATCCCCTGGCTCAGCGACGAACTCGGTCCCGTCGTCCATGCGGATGCCCAACCGTCCGCTGAGGTGGTACTGGAAATGTGGGGCTTCGCAGCTTTCCGTGCCCGCGATGTGTTTCACGTCGTTCGACCAACGCCAACCCGGTTGGAAGATCAGCCGCCCGACCGCTCCTCCACCGATCTCGATCAATTCGGCGCGGCCGTTGTTGAACTTCCGCGTCTCATCCGGCGCCGAGAAGCTTTTGTGTTCGGTCTCATGCCTGTCCAGCATCCTCGCTCCCTCCTTCGGTTGGTTACCCTTTGAGATAGACTGACCTACTAGTAGGTAGATCGTCAATACTCCATCTGAGAGAATGTCGCGATGGCAGTGAACCGAACTCGGGATTCTGGGACCGACCAGGGACTTGATACAGCCACGCGCATCCTGGATGTCGCGGAACGGCTGGTACAGCTGCGTGGCTTCAACGGGTTCAGCTACGCCGACATTGCAGCTGAGTTGCACATAACGAAGGCGAGCTTGCACTACCACTACGCGGGGAAGGCCGAGCTCGGCCGCGCCCTGATCGAACGATATGCGGAGCGCTTCAGCGCGGCCCTCGACGCCATTGATCAGCACGAGACAAATCCCATTGCCAAGATTCGTGCGTACGAGGCGATCTACGCCGATGTCTTCAGCGAACGCCGGATGTGTCTATGCGGCATGCTTGCAGCTGGGTACGACACGCTCGCCGAACCCATGCAGCAAGCCGTGATCGAGTTCTTTGATGCCAACGAGGCCTGGCTTAGCCGAGTCCTCGAAGAGGGCCAGCGGTCCGGCGAGATCAAGCTGAACGGGCCGGCCCGCGAGGCGGCGCAAGTCATCGTCAGCGGCCTCGAGGGCGCGATGCTGATCGCGCGTCCATATGACGATGTGCAGCGGTTCAACGCTGCGGCAACTCGCCTGCTGACTGGCCTGGTTTCTTAAAGATCGTGCGCGTTGGACCCTTCAGGCATCGGTCAGGCGCGCACGATCATTTGCGGATTCGCTCAGGGCTGCTGCCACGAGCGTTCGGCGTCCACGACCGTCCGGGAGAGCACGGCAGACAGCAGGCTGGCAATGCAGATGCCGATCACCATATTGATCAGCGCCGCACAGATCTTCCCCTTCATGCTGCCCTCCAAGGCGAACGGCACAACCATGGTGGCGACCGTGATGAGACCAACGATCCAGTTGAAGAACACCCGGGGCCGCGGTGTGGCCAAGGACAAAAGGTGGGCGAGACCCGTAGCCGCCAGCGCCAGGATGGCCGCTGTTAGGGCGTAGTTAATAGGGAAGGAATCCGTGAAGGGAAGCAGCGGCGGTTCGACCAGCTTCACGTTCAATAGGTCACGGCAGATCAATACACCGACGGCCGCTGCAAGTGCGGCGACCAGTGCGGTCGCCACACCGCCGCCCCAGAGCCTGCCGGCGTCGATGACCACGCGATTGCGCGGGACCGGCGCAGAGGTGTTGGCGGTTGACATCTGATTCTCCTTATTCATAGGCGGCCGGGTCGGCCAAATGCCCTCTGGTCAGTTCAGCGCTTGGCGATCAAGGCCTCGAGCAGCTCGCGATCTTCACGTGCCAGCCAAGTCTCGTCGAGCAGGGTGCCGCCGGCCCGCTGGATCGCGGCGCTCAAGGGAGCCGCCCAGGTGTGCTCGATGAGCGCGACCGCCGCGGTGCTGCCGAAGGGTATCGCATCAGCGAGGGACCACGTTGCGGCACTATCCACATCAGGCGCCTCTGCCTCGGCCTCGGCGGACTCCTCGGGCTGGCCCAAAACGCTGGCGGCCAGGTCACCGAAATCTGCTTCAACCCCTTCCGGGAGGGCCATCGTCTCAAAGGCGCCGTGCTCGGTGCGCGAGAGGACCAGCAAGTCGACAAGTCTGACGATCCCGGCGTCCCGCAGCCGAGTGAATTCCGCTAGTACCTCACCGGAAAACGTCGGCCGATCAAACCCCACAACCAGAACCTGGACCGGTCCGGTCATCGAGTCACCCGCGCCCGCAGCTCCTGATACTCCACCTGCGAGATCACTCCACTGTTCAGCAAATGCTGGAGTGCCGCCTCCGCATCAGCCTGGCTCCGCGCTGGAGAATCGGAGCTTGCCGACTGGCCCGTCGTCGGCACGGCCGCCCGCACGAACGCTCCACCCGTCATGGGGTCCGCAAAAGACGGCGGCGGCGCAGTTGGATGGGATGCTCCGTAGGCCTGAGCCGGCGTGAATCGCCCGCCGTAGTAGGGCACATTTCCCGTCATTCCAACCCGCTGCAACTGTTTGGGCACCAACAGCATCGGACCTCCTCTGCTCGGAGACCCTACTGTACGGAGCGGAGACCGACGCCCGACCCAGGGGCCGAGCTGCCGCGGCAATAATGGGGCCACGCCAACGCCCGCTTGGAGGAGCACGTATGGGCATTCGCAGCACGGTCGGCTCCATGCTTGAGTCGGCCATCGGCCGCGAGCGCACGAACACTATTCGCCGGGTGGAACGGAAAGCCCGTAATGCGCTGGCCAAGCGGCTGGCGATGGAGCAGCCTGAAAAGCCGGCCTCGAAGCCCAAGAGCAAGCCGGCGCCTCCCAAACCAAAGTCGATCCCGAAGCCCCGCGGGTGGCAGCCCTCCGACCCGTTCGTCTCCCATCCGGAGCCGAAAATGACTCGTCATGAGCTACTCCAAGGGCTCCATGAGAAGATCCGGCCTCGGACGTACTTGGAAATCGGCATTAGAACCGGACGCAGCATGGTGCTGTCGCGTTGCCGTTCCATCGGTGTGGATCCCCACTTCAAGATCGACAATCCGATTCATTGCGACGTGCAGCTGATCAAGGCCACCAGCGATGACTTCTTTGCCCGCGACCAGCCTCTGGCTCACTTCGAGGGCGTCCCAGTTGATCTTGCATTTATCGACGGCATGCACCTGTCGGACTTTGCGCTGCGGGACTTCATCAACATTGAGCCGTTCATGGCCGACGCCGGAGTCATTGTGCTTGACGACGTGCTGCCCCGCAACGGGCTTGAGGCAGCTCGCGATCGCAAGACCGAGCCGTGGACGGGCGACGTGTATAAAGTCGTCGAGATCCTGCGACGCAGGCGCCCCGACCTCGTGGTGCTGCTCGTCAACGCTGCTCCCACCGGCACCGCTGTGGTCATCGGTGTTGATCAGGCCTCGACAATCCTCAAGGACGCTTACGCCGAGGAGGAGCCGTATCTGCTGCGGCCAGATCCGCAGACGCCGCCGCATGAGTACATGGACCGCTCCATCACCATCGAGGCAAATGTGTTGCTTGAGTCCCCGGTGTGGGATGAGCTGGTAGCTGTCAGAGAGTCCGGAGCCGCAGCTGACCTTTCACCTCTCTGGGCTGAGCTGCGAAGCCTGGCTCCTTAACCGTCGTCGGCGGAACCGGGCAACTCGACCCTGAGCCAAGCGGAGACGAAGACATCGCCCAGGCGTTCAACACGATCTCGTTCGACGACCAAGTGCTGGCAGACGGCAGGCGCCCGGGTGCGGAAATCTGTAACTTGCCAGCGCTACCTTGCGATCCACAGGGTGGACAGTCTGCGACACAGTCGAGCACACTGCGGAAGTGAGGCTGTTCGCTGCGGTCTGGTTACCGCCGGATGTAGCAGCACACCTCGACGCAGCCGTCGCTACGCATCGCGACGACGTCTTGCGATGGACGACGGTGGACACGTGGCACTTCACATTGGCGTTCTACGGCCAGGTCGACGACACGCGAGTGCCTGATCTGAAGTCGCGGCTGACGCGCGCAGCGAAGAGATACTCGACGCTGTCTCTCGCGCTCAGGGGGTGCGGGCAGTTCAACCGGCGAGCACTCTGGATCGGATGCGATGGCGACATCGTGCCGCTGCGGGCGCTCGCCCGTTCAGCCGCTGCCGCCGGTCAGCGAGTCGGCGCGTCGGCGGACCAAAGTCGATTCAAGGCCCATGTGACAGTGGCCCGGGCCCCGAAGCCGACGGACCTCCGGCCGTACGTATCCACCCTTGGCACTTATCAAGGCCTCACATGGACCGCCGATGCTGTGGCTCTGGTCCGGTCTCACCTTGGTGCAGGCGAGAATCGGCGCGCTCGGTACGAGACGCTGTCCACCCATCAGCTGTCCGGGTAGGTCGAGCAGGCACAACGCCAAAACGGCCCCAGCGGCGCCACGCTCTTGAGCGAGATGCGCGACGAAGCCACCTCGAGCGGCTCATGCGGCACTCTACTTCTGAACGATAAGTCGCACCTGCAAAAATTGTCCTGGGGGCAGGTCAGTAGCTAGCGAGGTACTCATTTTTAGCCAGGCCGGGCGCCCGTCCCGATGCCAGTGAGGACCGCATCGACGATCGCTTCAGCGTGCTCGTGGCTGAGGGGCGCGACCCGCAACAGGTATCGGTGATAGAAGCCGCCGTAGAACAGATCGATGGCGAGATCCAGATCGACCGCGGGTGCCAATTGACCCGCCTCCTGAGCCGCTCTCAGGCGCTCCTTGGCCGCCTCGATTCGTGGCCGGAAGATGCGTTCGAGCAACTGAGTGGCCAGTGCCTGGTCGTGTTGACCCTCAGCGACCAGCGCCCGAAATGAAGGCCCGAAGCTGGGATCGTTGCTGAGGTCGATCACAGACTTGATCTGTGTCTTGAGGTCGGCGGCCAGATCTCCGGTGTTTGGGAAGGTGAGCTGCTGTTGCACCTCCGGCGCCCACATGTCCAAGACGACGGCCGCCTTGGAAGGCCACCACCGGTAGATCGTTTGCTTGCCCACACCGGCAGCCGCAGCAATGCCTTCGATGGACATCTTGTCGTAGCCGATCTTGTTTATCAGCTCCCGAGTCGCCTCAAGAATGGCGGCCTGTGCCCGCGCGCTGCGTCGCGTCGGGTCGGGCTCACGCCTTGCTACCACGGCGCCTAAGAATATCAGAAGACGAACCGGTGCGTCTTGTGGCGCGACGAGACGTATCGTATTGTGATCAAGAGAAGGCACCATTGAGGAGGACTGCATGACCCCGACCCATCCCATAAATCGCCCGATCGAATCCCAACGCTTTGCCCGATTCGGTGCGATTGCGCTCGCTCTGTCCGGCCTGTTGTTCTTTCTCTATCCGGCGGTCCGGCCGTGGCACGACGAATCCACCGTCGGAGGTGCCGAAGCCTCCATGAGCTCCAACGCCTGGGTGGTCGCCCATTTGTTCGCCATCTTGGCGTTGATCTTGATGCCACTCGGCATGCTCGCTCTTGGCGGCCTCTTGGCCAGAAGCCGCGGTGGCGAGCTGGCTCTCGCCGCCACAGCCATCATGTGGGTTGGGGCCGGTCTGACCCTCCCCTACTACGGCGCGGAGGATTTCGCGTTGCACGCAATCGCCAGTCAGGCGAGCTCTGGGGCAACGCTCGACTTACTTGGCCTCGTCGATGCAATCCGGTTCAGTGCGGTGGCAGCAATCATGTTTGCCACGGGCCTGATCATGCTTGGGGTGAGTGGAGTACTGGTGGCCATCTCGATCTGGCGTACGGCGATTCTGCCGCGGCTCAGCGGCGTGCCGCTGGCGATGGGGCTGGTACTGCTGATCCCGCAGTTCTACTTACCGGGCTGGGCTCGGATAGCCCACGGGGTACTTGTCGCAATCGGTCTGGTTTGGCTGGCGGTGGCTCTCTGGATGAGTAGCCCCGATGGGACTCGTCAGTTCCGTTCCACCCTCGAGGAGCGTTATGTCGACACAACTCCCTTCCCCTCCGAGCAAGCTCGAGTCGGGCGCAACCATTAGCCATCTGCACCACGTCGGACACGTCGTTCGCAACATCGGGTCCGCGATCGCGCTCTATCGGCGAATGGGTTTCGTTGTGCCGCCGCCGTCCTTTCCTGCGCTCGCTCCGCGTCCAGGTGAGCCGGCACGAGCTTTCGGGGCCGGCAACACCCACGTCAGCCTCCGCAATAGCTTCGTGGAGTTGGTCACGGTGATTGACGATCAGCAGGGCGGCGGAGTCAGCACAGACACCACCTTGGTCGCGTTGCAGGCGCCACCGGAGGTTCTGGAACGACTCACGGGCGACATTGCGCAAACCGCGAGGCGCATTGCCCAGGCACTCGACCGCTTCGAAGGACTGCACATTCTGGTGTTCGGTACGGCCGATGCTGACGCGACCGTGGCTCGGCTTGAGGCCGAGCGAGTCGTGCACGGTCCTGTGACTCGCGTGCAGCGCCCTGTGGGGACCGGAGCGAAGGCCAAGCAAGTCTCCATCGGCTTCGTGGAGATCGACAGCGAGCCTGGTCTATCGCCGGAGGGCAGGCTGGCGCTTGCGGAGGATGGGCCGGTCAATTCCACGCCTCTGGCAGCTCGGGACCATCCCAACGGAGCGGTCGAGTTGGTCGAATCCGTGCTCTGCGTGCCGGACGACGATCTTTCCCAATACGAGCGCCGCTATAGCCGCTATCTGCAGCGTCCGGCGCGCACTGACGGGCCGCTCCGGATCTTCGACCTCGACAACTCCAGCGTCATGATCGTTCCGAACTCGGCGTTGGACTCGGTCCTGCCTGGCGAAGTACCTCCTGATCTCCCGGCCTTCGTTGCCTACGGGCTCGCCGTGCGGGACCTTTCCACTGCCCGGAATGTACTGGAGCGGAGCGAGTTTCCAGTTCGGACCTCACCTTTTGGCGGCATTTTCGTACCAGCAGTAGGGGCACTTGGAGCGGCCATCATCTTCCACGGCTTGTGATGATCAAGAACGCCATGAGGCCGCCAAGCCCAAGTTCGTAACCTGATCAAGATCACCCTGCCCTGGGAGTTGGGTCACACCGTGGCGTTGGGATACGCCAACCTGGAAGCCAACCCTGTGCGGCTCTGGCTGTGAGTGCTCACCGTGATCACATACGGCTGGGTGCTCGTGAACCTCTTCCTGCCGGTTGTTCCTTCGGGCAAGCCCGCACATGTCGGCTTGCTAGAACGGTCGTCGCTCGAGCCCTATATCAGGGGTCGTAGCAGCACGTGGTTCCGGTGCGGACCGATCGATCGAGGTGGGCGGCCAGGTCTGGCATGACATCGGCTATGCGGCGGATGGCGTCGCGGATGCGCGCGGAGACGGCTTTGCGCGCTCGCTCGGCCGTGGTGGCACCGAGCGTGCGGGCCGCTCCTCCCGGCCGGGTCGACCGCCGCAACTCGGCGACGATCCACTCACGCTCGGCGCGGGCCCGCCCAGCACGGCCGATGTCGTTACTCAGCTCCGCCTCGGCGAGGTCGTCGGCGAGTTCACCGAGGCGACGCCGGTACGCGGCGAGCGCCGCACGGTCGAGCGTCGGCCCGGTGGCCTCCGGCCGTCGCGAGGTGCCGGAGGCACCGGCAAGGTCGATGGCGGCCAGCTCGACGCCGGGCCGGGCCAGCAACGCTGCGAGGTCATGCAACCCCTTGACGTCCCGCAGGTACGCGATCCGCCCGCCGTACCCGACCTCCCACATGTCGCCGACCCGGCGCAGACTTGCCGTGGGCCCGGCGGCCGGTGGCGCGTCCAGCTGCGTCCTCATACGGGCGGCCACGCCGTGTAGCCCCAGCTCGGCAGCGATCGCGCGCGCTCGCGACAGGTACTCGCCTGCACTGGAGCCTCCGATCGCCGCGAGCGCGGCGGAGGTTTCGGCTTCCCACGCTCGGGCGCCGAGCGTGACGTGGATAGTGAGGGCTCGCTGGAGCCAGTTCCGTGCACGGTCCATCTGTCCGAGTGCGGCGTGCAGCCGGCCAACGCGGTGGGCGTGCGCGCCCATGAAGCAGACCAGCGCACCGTTGACCGCGCAGCCGTCGGCGACGGGCATCAGGTCGTCGAGGAGCTGCTCGCACAGCTGTTGGTCGGTGACGGCAACGGCTGCCTCCACGAGTTCGCCGACAAAGACCGACCACAGGTACGATCGCTCGGCGCGCCAATCCGCGAGCGACAGCACCACGTCAAGCTCCCGGCGAGCACCGTCGACGTCGCCGGCGCGGGCCAGAAACCCGGCCGCGACTGCGTGTGCGTGGGCTGGCACGCCCACCCACCACTCCACAGCCAGCTCGGCAGTGTGGCGAAGGGCAGCGGGATCGCCCCGGGCACGGACCACCTCGAGAAGCTGGGACATGCGTACATTGCCGGCGTCGCTGTCGCCGACGTTTTCACCCAGCCGCTCGGCCTCGGCGGAGAGCCGGTCTCCGCCATCGATATCACCGTGCAGCAGCGCGAGCGCAGCCCGGCGTGTCGAGAGCAAATAGTCATGGCGCGGCTGCCGCAGCCGCTCGGTCACGTAGCTGTACTCGGTCATGGTGGCCTGGAAGGCCGGCGAACTCAGCTCCAGCTCCGCGGTGGAGGCGAGTAGCAGGCCTTGCGCCTGCCGCTCCCGGTCACCCGCGCGCTCTGCCAGCAGCGCGATCTCGCGCGCAATGCCGACGCGGTCGGCGGCCGTGCCGGGTGTCCAGATGCTGTCGTGCTGGGCGAGCAGGCAACTGGCCAATGTAATCGGGTCGTCAAGATTGCGCGCCAACTCGA
Source organism: Actinomycetota bacterium (assembly GCA_046735615.1). Lineage (GTDB taxonomy): Bacteria > Actinomycetota > Actinomycetes > Propionibacteriales > Propionibacteriaceae > Microlunatus. Next base: position 3,007 of record JBKPTR010000106.1, on the reverse strand, counting down.
CCGCGCGGTCCGCGAGCGGCCTGGCACGCGGCCGGTCGCGCGCCACCGAGTGTGCCAGCTGCCGGGCGAGGGCGGCCGTGACCTGTGCCTCGATCAGCGTCCCCGTGCCCGCCGCCGCCTCTCGCGTCCGTTCCAGCACGGCGACGAGGTCGCCGCGCGGCATGGCGAAGCGGGCGCCGATCCGGTCCAGCCCAAGCGCGACTGCACCCATCCGCTCCGGATCGCCGCTTGCCGCAGCCGGTTCCCAAGCGGTGTCGAGCAGGGCGTGTGCAGCCTCAGCATCGCCTGCCCGCAGCCGCGCATCCGCCTCAGCGGTCAACAGGTCGATCAGATCGGCATTGGATAACGACAGTCCGGCGTCGCCGGCGGCCCGGCGGGCCCGGGCGAGATGGCCTGCCGCGTCCGCGTACGCGAACCGCGCCTCGTCGGCGGCCGCGGCACGCCGTGCCCAAGCGAGCGCCGCCTCAGCACCGGTTACGGCTGCCGACGCGGCAAAATGCCGGGCCAGCTCGGCCGGGAACACTGTGGCCCTCCGGCCACGTCGCCGTACCAGCGCCTCTCCAACCCGGCGGTGCAGATCAACCCGCTGGGTCCGGGCTAGGGAGGCATAGATCGACTCGCGGTACAGGTCATGGCCGAATCGCACGCCCTGTTCGGGCGCGCCGGCCACGTCGATATCGGCCGACGAGGTGAGCACCCCGGAAGCGACCGCCTCCGCCAGGAGCTCGGCAACCTGCCCTGACTCCCGCCCTATGACGTCTGCGAGCACGTCCGGCTGCACATGGGGCCCCGCCACTGCACACGCCTCGAGCAGCCGCACACAGTCGGTCGTAAGCCGGGCCAGCCGGCGGGCCACTACCTCGCGGATCGCCGCCGGTACGCCCGCGACGTCGCCGCCCGCAGCCAGTACCGAAGTCAGCTCCCGGGCAAAGAACGGGTGTCCCTGGCTGCGTGCCGCGATAACCGCACCCCAACGCGCGGCGGTCTGCTCGCCCGCCAGCGCAGCGACCAGCTCGTCCACCTCGTCTGGACTCAATCCGGACAGCGGCACCGGCTGGACGATCTCGCTCAGCGCCGCCAGCGCGGCACCTGCGTCGCCCCGCAGCTCATCCGGCCGGTAGGCACCAACGACGACAGGCGACCGCGGGTACGCCATTCCCACCAGGAAGCGCATCAGGTCCACCGTGGATCGGTCGCTCCACTGCAGGTCGTCGAGCAGAACGACCGTGGGCCGCCGGGACGCCGCTCTAGCGAGGAGCCGCCCGATCGCGTCGAACACCCGCAGCCGGCCAACCTCGTCGCCGTCGGGACCCGCGGTGGCTGGCCCCGCCGGCGCCCATTCCGGCAGCAAGACCGCCAGCTCCGTGGCGACGGCGTCCTTGTCGTGGTCCTGGTCGTAGTCCTGGTCGAACAGCGTCCGCACGACCTGGGTCCAGGGCCACAGCGCCGGCGCCTGGTCGCCCTCCCAGCACGTCCCCCAGACCGCCCGGGCACCTTGCTCGGCGACCTCAGCCACGTAGCGCTGCATGAGCGAGGTCTTGCCCATCCCGGCCTCGCCCGTCACCAGCACAAGCGGGACCCGCGCGCTACCAACCTCCGCGGCTCGCGCATCCAGCATCGACTCACTGATGGTCAGGAGTTGGGTCAACGAGTCGAAGCGGCCGACGAAAGGCGGCACAGCCGTAGCTTACGGCGGCTGCGGCAGGTGCCAGGCGATTTCTAGCGGCCGCGGCCGGAGTTCTGGCGCGTATCGAACAAAGCCACGACCCGTGGGAGGACACCCATGACCATCACGTTCGACCCGCAGACTTACAAGCGCACGACCCGCCAGCAGTGGCAAGACGCCGCCGAGGCGTGGCATCGGTGGGGACCCACGATCGAGGACTGGCTGGGCGACGCGACCACGCGCATGCTCGACGCCGCCGACGTGGGCCCTGGCAGCCGGGTACTCGATGTGGCGGCCGGGGCCGGTGGCCAGAGCCTCGCTGCGGCCAGCCGTGTGGGACCCGATGGCCGCGTGCTGGCCACCGACATTGCGCCGGCGATCCTGGAGTACGCGGCGAAGGCCGCCGCCGACGCCGGACTGGACAACGTCGACACACTCGAGGCCGACGGCGAGCGGCTTGACGTGGCCGAGGCGGCGTTCGACGCGGCCATCTCCCGCGTCGGCCTGATCTACTTCCCGGACCAGCAGGCCGCGCTCGGCGGCATCCGGCGCGCACTGCGGCCCGGCGGGCGCCTGTCAGCCATCGTCTACTCCACCGCCGAGCGCAACGCGTTCTTCGCCGTTCCGGTCGGCATCATCCGGCGCCGCGCCCAATTGCCGCCGCCCGCGACGGGACAGCCGGGGCCGTTCAGCCTCGGCGGACCCGGTGTCGCCGAGGAGACGCTAGCCCGCGCCGGCTTCCACGACATCGTTGTGGAGACCGTACCGTCGCCGCTGCGCCTGCCCAGCGCCGCCGAATGCGTACGGTTCGAACGCGAGTCATTCGGGGCGCTGCACCAGATGCTCGCTGGCCTATCCCCACGCGAACGCGAGGAAGCGTGGACAGAGATCACCACCGAACTGACGGCGTATGAGGGTGCCGACGGGTTCGTGGGCCCGTGCGAGATGCTCGTCGTTACCGGGACCCGATAGCGCCCTCGTGCGTCCTCGTAGTGAGGACGATCGCGTCAGCGAGCCAGATAGCCTCCATCAACCGGGTAGTAGGCGCCGGTCACAAACGAGGACGCATCGCTGCCCAACCACGCGACGAGCTCGGCCACTTCTTCCGGTCGACCCATCCGCTGCAGCGCGTGCTGGCTGGCCAGGAAATCAATAGCGGGCTGGTCCAGGTTGGCCTCCAGCAGCGGCGTCATGATGAAGCCGGGCCCCACGGCGTTTACACGTACGTTGTCGGCGGCGTGCTCCCAGGCCGCCGCCTTCGTCATGCCCAGCACTCCGTGCTTGGCTGCGACGTATGCACTGGACATGGCGAAACCGACCTGGCCCAGGATCGAAGCCATG
>JBKPTR010000105.1:0-17101 GCA_046735615.1 Actinomycetota bacterium | reverse complement strand
TGTGGACGCGACTTCACACCCGACGGGATCATCGAGGCGGCCGAGATTCGGGAGGGTGATCCCGCTCCAGATGGCTCCGGTCCGCTGACGTTGGCCCGAGGCATCGAGATGGGACACATCTTCCAGCTGGGTCGGAAGTACGCCGAGGCTTTGGGGCTCAAGGTGCTTGATCAAAACGGCAAGTTGGTCACAGTGACCATGGGCTCATACGGCGTCGGCATCTCCCGAGCGGTCGCGGCCGTAGCCGAGGGGACCTGCGACGAAAAAGGACTTTGCTGGCCACGCGAGCTGGCACCGTTCGACGTGCACATACTTGCGGCCGGCAAGGACGAGGCCGTGATCACCGCAGCCGTCGATCTGTCCGTTCAGCTCGACGAGGCTGGCGTCGCAGTGCTGCTGGACGAGCGCTCAGTAAGCCCAGGCGTCAAGTTCGCCGACTCGGAGATCTTGGGTATGCCGACCATCGTTGTGGTTGGCCGCGGCCTGTCGAATGGCGTGATCGAAATGCGCGATCGAAGGAGCGGGGAGCAGACCGAGGTGCCTGTTGCGGACGCGCTCGGGGGAGTTCTCGCAGTGGTGCATGGTCAAACCAAGCTGGGCTAAGGCCTTCATGTGCTGGATGTCTCGGGCCTGACCCTGGCGGCTCTGATCCTTGCGGCCTTTGTCGCGGGTTGGGTTGATGCGGTAGTCGGTGGCGGTGGGCTGATTCAGCTGCCTGCCCTACTGATCGGACTACCGAGCAGCACACCACCGGCAGTGATCTTGGGCACGAACAAGATCTCGTCGTTCTGCGGGACCGCGACCAGCTCGCTGACGTATGCGCTCAAGATTCCGCTCGACTGGCGCACCGTGACGCCACTTGTCGTTGCCTCAGCCGTTGGATCGGCTGTCGGGGCATCGCTCGCGCGGTTGTTGCCGAGAGAAGCCTTCACTCCGATTGTTTTGGTCGCGCTGATCGGGGTGGGCATCTACGTGTGGCGCCGGCCGCAGTTGGGACTGGTCTCCATGCGCAAGCATCCGGGTCGAGGACACTACGGACTGACTGCGTTGATCGGGCTTGGCGTCGGCGCCTACGACGGGTTTCTGGGGCCTGGCACGGGCTCCTTCTTCGTGATCTTGCTGGTCGCCGTGCTTGGATACGGATTCCTGGAAGCGAGCGCGACAGCCAAGATCGCGAATCTGGTCACGAACCTGTCGGCAATTGTCGTCTTTGGGTTGTCCGGTTCGGTGCTGTGGGCGCTCGGGTTGATGATGGGCGCGGCCAACCTGGTGGGGGGATATCTGGGTGCCCGGACAGCGATCGCCCGTGGCAGCTCCTTCGTCCGCAAGGTCTTCCTCGTGGTGCTCACTGGCTTGATCATCAAGCTGACGTACGACGTCGTGGTGCAGCTGGTCAAATGATCAAGTGCTGTAACCCGGCCAGGCGGCCAGTGGAGCGCCCCAGGACCGGGCAGTCTTCATGGCATTGTTGAGTGCAGTCAGCGCTTGCTGCCGATCTGGCTGGGCGGCCGCGGCAGCCAGCCAGAGCCCGCAGAACGGCTCTAACGCAGTTTGCATGCGCATGATCAACTTGCCAGCCGTCGCCGGGCTGCGTGGAACGACCGAGGGCACGTACGCCGCCGCCGCTGCCGGGACCTCCGCGGCGTGTTTTCTCAGCCAGGCGATCAGCCGGTCGCGAAAGATACGCTGGGCAAGCAGCTCACGCTCGGCTTTCGGGCGCTGCTTGCTGATCACCTTGAATTTGCCGATCGCCAACTGGTAGCCGTACACAATTGCGTGCAGTTGGCGCACCAGTTCTTGGACCGCAGCGATCTCGGTGAGCACTTCTACCGGCTCTCGATTAGCGACTGCGCTCGTGCCAGGCGGGTTGCTGGAGCCGATCGCCGCAGCGAAGCTCCCGGCGGCGACGGACAGTGAACCTAAGAGCAGCGCATCCGAGCCCTTGGCTTTTAGCGCAGCACTCCGATAGCGGCCGGCAGCGGAGCCTTCGCGCCGAGACAACAGGGCAAGCGAGTTGTTCAGTGACATTCCGGCGATCTTGGCCGGCGCAGCGGCCGGCAACGGGTTGCTGATCGCGCGAGCGTGCGCGGTGTGCGCGTTGCGTACGAACGTCAGGAGCTGTCGGCGGTCCTTTGAGAGCTGCTTCCGGTGCGGTCCGGCCAAGATTGCGGCGGCGAGTGCTGCGAGCGCCTGCTCCGGCGCCGCCGCCCCGGCGGATGGGTTCTGCGCTGCAGTGGTGGTACTGGGTGTGGGACTTCCTTGAGGACTCGATGCCGTGGACGTCGGTGCGCCGGGCGTGAGTGAGGGGCCGTCGTCGACCGTCGGATCGCTGGGCGCACATCCGGATAGCCAGGGGACAGCCAGTGTCGGGGCAGCAAGGCCGAAGCCGATGATCGTCCGGCGGTTCAACTGGGCTGGCGGAGCGGAGCCCATGAGTGCATCGGAGTCGGCCACCCGCCGACGGTACCGCAGCTGAACGGTATGCTGCCCCAACACGCGGTGCGAGATCTTTTCCCGATCAGCGCCGCCACAACCGAAGGGCCTAATCGGATCGAAGGACAGCGCGATGAAAGAGAGCCAGATTGCTGGTGTGCTGACCCCGGTCCTCGCCCAGTTCGGCCTCGAGCTGGAAGCAGTGGAGATTATTCCGGCAGGCAAGAGGCGGCTGCTCCGTGTCGTGGTCGACGGCGATGGCCCGCAAGGTACCGGTCCGCTGCTGGATGACATCGCCGAGGCGAGTTTCGCGGCGTCGACCGCACTCGACAGAGCAGACCTGACCGGAGCCGCGCCGTACACGCTCGAGGTGACTTCCCGAGGTGTCAGCCGACCTCTCGAGCTGCCTCGGCACTGGCGACGGAATAACGGGCGCCTGGTCGCGGTACAACTGTCTGAAGGGGACGTAATCACCGGACGAATCGTTTCCAGCGATGAGGACGGCGTACGCCTCGACGTGGACGGCGAGACTCGTGAGGTTCCCTTCGCCGGCGTCGAGCGCGCGCTGGTCCAGGTTGAGCTGAACCGGCCGAAAGCGGCGCGCAGCAAGGATGAGGAGGGTTGAGATGGACATCGACATCTCCGTGCTGCGGCTGATGGAGCGCGAGAAGGACCTGCCGTTCGAGGTCCTGGCCAGTGCGATTGAGGATGCTCTGCTCACCGCGTACGAGAAGACCGAGGGCGCAGTGCACGGTGCCCGGGTCGAACTCAACCGCAAGACCGGACATGTCATCGTTTTCGCGCCCGAGTATGACGAGGAGAGTCGGCAGATCGGCGAATACGACGCGACACCTGCGGGCTTCGGACGGGTAGCGGCCTCGACCGCCCGCCAGGTGATCATGCAGCGGCTGCGAGACGCCGAGGACGAGCAGAAGTACGGCCACTTCTCCGGGGTCGAGGGTGACATTGTGTCCGGAGTCGTGCAGCAGGGCAGTGACAGCCGCACCGTGCTCGTTGATCTTGGCAAGATCGAGGCCATCATGCCGCTGGCCGAACAGGTGCCAGGCGAGCGTTACACGCATGGAACTCGGATCCGTGTCTATGTGGTCTCTGTGCGTAAGGAACTCCGCGGCCCGCAGGTGATCGTCTCCCGAACCCATCCAGGGTTGGTTGAGAAGCTGTTCAAGCTCGAGGTACCCGAGATCGCCGACGGGACAGTCGAGATCAAGGCCGTGGCCCGAGAAGCCGGTCATCGCAGCAAGATCGCGGTCGTCAGCCACAATCCGGATGTCAGCGCGAAGGGCGCTTGCATCGGGCCAATGGGGCAGCGGGTGCGTGCGGTCATGCACGAGCTGAACGAAGAGAAGATCGACATCATCGACTACTCGCCCGACCCCGCGACGTTTGTGGGCCATGCGCTCTCTCCGGCCAAGGTGACCTCGGTGACCGTGGTGGATGCGAACCTGCGAGCCGCTCGCGTGGTGGTACCCGACTATCAGTTGTCGCTGGCCATCGGTCGGGAGGGTCAGAACGCCCGGCTCGCAGCCCGGCTGACCGGTTGGCGGATCGACATTCGGTCCGATACTGCACCGGCCTGATAGCCGTCGCTTAGGAGGCAAACGTGTGCAGAATCGGCCCCATCAACACGCGCCAGTCCTCCAAAGACGGCAAACGCAGGTGACTCGGAATACTCCGCCCGCCCGGTGGCGTTAGCCTGTTTTGGTGCCCGCCCCTGTACGTACGTGCATAGGGTGCAGGGCGAGGGATGAGAAGGCTCTGCTGCTTCGCGTGGTCGCCCACGGCGCAGGGGTCGAGATCGACATCCGTCAGGTGCTGCCCGGCCGGGGCGCTTACCTGCATCCGAGACCGGGGTGTCTTGAGCAGGCGCTCAGGCGGCGTAGCCTGGGGAGGGCTCTACGGTCGGAGATTGATGGACAGCAGGCTGCTGTCAAGATCCGGCAGTTCCTCAGCGCGCTCACTTAGACACGCGTGCGCGGCTGGGCATAGAGTCTCCAGTGCATCCGCTCCTTCTGGAGCGGCTGACGAGCAAGCACTCGCGTACGCGAGAGCCGAACCAGAAAGTGGGCACAACGCTCATGACCACTCGATGAGAACCGCTCAGTGAGCATGTTCGACAACTAACTGGTCCGGAATAGACCCGGACCGCCAACAAGGAGAGCAGTGGCAAAGGTCCGAGTCTACGAGCTTGCAAAAGAGCTCGGAGTCGAGAGCAAGACCGTCCTCAGCATGCTGAAGGACATGGGTGAGTTCGTACGATCCGCCTCCTCAACTGTGGAGGCGCCGGTCGAGAGGCGGCTCAAGGAGAAGCTGGCGAGCGAGCCACCACCCCCGGTCAAGAAGACAGCAACAAAGAAAGCGGCCGCCGCGAAGGCGCCCGAGGCAGTGCCGGAGGCACCCGCTCCGGCGCCCATCGAGGTGACTGCCGAGGCGCCGGCAGTGACGGCGCCAGCCGCACCCGCAGTGCCAGCCGCCCCCGCCACGCCGACGGCGCCAGCGAGTCAGCCCGCGGCTCCGCCGCAGCCAACACCGGCTCCGCGTCCAGGCCTACCGCGGGCTCCCGGCCAGGCCGCGCCCGCCGCCCGGATTGGCGAGACCCCCGGACCCACGCCGCGGCCACGTCCCGGTTCCACTGGAGGGCTCCCTGGCGCTCCGGCCGCGCGGCGTCCTGGTACTCCGCGTCCCGGCAACAACCCCTTCTCCTCATCGCAGGGGATGGGTCAGCCCCGTCCGCCGCGTCCCGGCCCAGACGGCGCTCGTCCGGGGGGACCGCGTCCGCCTGCCGGCCGCGCTCCGATGGCCCCTGGCGGACGCCCAGGCCTGCCCGGAATGCCCCGGCCTAACCCGGCAATGATGCCCAAGCAGAGCTCTGGTCAGCTTGGCAGCTCGCCAGGAGGGCCCGGTACGCGAGGCCGCGGTGCACCGCCCGGCGGTCGTCGCGCGGGTGGTGGTGCTCCCGGTCGTGGTGGCCCGGGAGGTGGGCCTGGAGGGCCGCCGCCGAGTGGGCGTGGTGGCCGCGGTGGTCGCGGTGGCACGCAGGGCGCGTTCGGCCGAGCCGGCGGCCCGACTCGACGAGGCCGCAAGTCCAAGAAGCAGCGGCGTCAGGAATTCGACCAGATGGAAGCGCCATCGATTGGTGGCATCCGGGTCAAGCAAGGTGACGGCCAGAAGGTCCGGCTCGCTAGGGGAGCGTCACTGACCGACCTCGCAGAGAAGATCGGCGCCGACGCGGCATCGTTGGTCCAGGTGCTGTTCCATCTGGGAGAGATGGTGACCGCGACCCAGTCGGTGAGCGACGACACTCTGCAGGTGCTGGGTGCAGAGCTCAACTACGACATCGAGGTTGTCTCGCCTGAGGACGAGGACCGCGAGCTGCTGGAGAGCTTCGACATCGAGTTCGGAGAGAATACTGGCAGCGAGGAGGATCTCGAGGCCCGCCCGCCTGTTGTCACTGTGATGGGTCACGTTGATCACGGCAAGACCAAGCTGCTCGACGCGATCCGCAAGACGAACGTGGTGGCACGCGAGGCAGGCGGCATCACGCAGGCGATCGGTGCCTACCAGGTTTCCACCGAAGTCGAGGATGAAGAGCGCAAGATCACCTTCATCGACACTCCTGGTCACGAGGCATTCACCGCAATGCGTGCCCGTGGTGCCAAGTCGACCGATATCGCAGTGCTGGTAGTTGCGGCCGACGATGGTGTGATGCCACAAACGATCGAGGCACTGAACCATGCCCTGGCAGCGGAGGTGCCGGTGGTCGTGGCGGTGAACAAGATCGACAAGGTGGGCGCCGACCCGACCAAGGTCCGCGGTCAGCTGACCGAGTACGGCTTGGTGCCGGAGGAGTACGGCGGCGAGACGATGTTCGTCGACGTGTCTGCCATTACCGGCCAGGGCCTGGACTCATTGCTGGAAGCGATCATCCTGACTGCCGACGCGGCGCTCGACCTGCGCGCCAACCCGGAGATGGATGCTCAGGGCGTGGCCATCGAGGCGCACCTGGACAAGGGCCGCGGTCCGGTTGCCACCGTTCTGGTGCAGCGTGGCACGCTCCAGGTCGGCGACTCGATTGTCACCGGTCCCGCACACGGACGAGTACGCGCGCTACTCGATGATCATGGTGATAACGTCACCGCGGCACCCCCGTCGTTCCCCGTGCAGGTGCTCGGCCTGACGGCCGTGCCCGGTGCCGGGGACAGCTTCCTGGTCGTCGATGATGATCGCAGGGCGCGGCAGATCGCCGAACGGCGGGCGGCGCGGCTGCGGATGGCGGCACAGGCGGCCGGCACCCGGCGCAAGACTCTGGACCAGCTGTTCGAGCAGCTCGAGAAGGGTGAGACCCAGGAATTGCGGCTGATCCTCAAAGGCGACGGTGCTGGTTCGGTAGAGGCGCTCGAGGACGCACTCTCCAAGATCGATGTCGGCGACGAGGTCAGCCTGCGGGTGATCGACCGCGGCGTTGGTGCCATTACCGAGACGAATGTCTCGCTGGCGGCGGCATCTGACGCGGTCATTGTCGGCTTCAATGTGCGGCCTCAGGGCAAGGCGGCGGAGCTCGCCGACCGTGAGGGCGTGGACATCCGCTACTACTCGGTGATCTACGCCGCGATCGATGAGATCGAAGCCGCATTGAAGGGCATGCTGAAGCCGATCTACGAGGAGGTCACCCTCGGTCAGGCGGAGATTCGAGAGATCTTCCGCTCGTCCAAGGCAGGCATCATCGCCGGCTGTATGGTCATCAGCGGTTCGATTCGCCGTAATGCCAAGGCGCGATTGCTGCGGGAAGGCGTGGTCGTCACGGAGAGCACGATCGCCTCGCTGCGCCGGGAGAAAGACGATGTCACCGAAGTGCGTGAAGGGTATGAGTGCGGCATGACGCTTGCCAATTACTCCGACATCAAGATCGGCGACATCATCGAGACGTACGAGCTCCGGGAGAAGCCGCGCTCGTAGCCGCTGTGCTGTCCAGAACTGAGCAGGGCTATGGCACTGCTCAGTTCTGACAGGTCGGCGTGAGGGAGGAGCAATGGGCTCGCCACGAGTGGTGAAGCTGGCTGACCAGATCAAGGTGATCGTCGCCAAAATGCTCGAGCGGCGGATCAAGGATCCGCGGCTGGGCTTCGTGACGATAACGGACGTGCGGCTCACCGGAGACACTCGGGAGGCCACGGTCTTCTATACCGTCCTGGGCTCGGAGACCGAGCAGACCGCAACAGCAGCAGCGCTCCGTTCGGCCACCGGATTGATCCGGTCCCAGGTTGGTAAGCAACTTGGCCTCAAGTTCACGCCGACGATCGAGTTCGTCCCGGACGCCGTTCCCGAGAACGCCAGGCAGATCGATGATCTGCTTGCCCAGGCGAGATCGGTTGACACGCGAGTCGCCGAGCAGGCCACAGGGGCGGCGTACGCGGGAGACGCTGACCCCTACAAGCACGACGAGGTTGTCGAGGAACACGCGCAGCCTGATGACAACGAGGCCTGAAGCTGAACCGTCGGGACCGATCTCAGGGCTAGCCATTCTCGACAAGCCCGCCGGCTGGACCTCACATCAGGTGGTCGGGCGCATTCGCCGGCTTGCCGGCACCCGCAAGGTGGGGCACGCGGGGACGCTGGACCCCATGGCCACCGGCCTGCTGATTGTGGGAGTCGAGAAGGCCACCCGCTTGTTGGGGTACCTCGCGTTGTCCGACAAGGTCTATGAGGCGACGATTCGGCTGGGCATTGGCACGATCACAGACGACGCCGAAGGTGAAGTCGTCACGACTACGGGCGCGGCCGATATTGGCGGAGCCGAGATCGAGGCTGCCATGGCGAAGCTGCGTGGCGACATCCTTCAGGTGCCGGCCGCGGTGTCGGCGATCAAGATCGAGGGTGTGCGCTCCTACCGGCGGGTGCGTGCTGGTCAGCCTGTGGAGCTGGTCGAACGGCCGGTCACCATACGCAGATTCGATGTGCTGTGTCGCCGGGAACTTGTGGTTGATGGGGTTGATTGTGTCGACCTAAGCGTGGTGATCGAGTGCTCATCAGGGACGTACATTCGTGCGCTGGCTCGTGATGTCGGTGCCGCTCTCGCGGTCGGCGGTCACCTGAGCTCCCTGCGTAGGACCCGGGTGGGGACATTCACGCTGGACGAAGCTCAGACGTTGGAGGAGGCCGAGCGGGAACTCAGGATCATGCCGCTGGATCGGGTCGTCCGGAGCAGCTTCCCAACTTTGACGGTCAACGAGGCTCAGGCAAGCCAGATCCGAAACGGTCGGCGCTTGGCTGGCGTGATCTTGCCAGACCGCACGTCAGCATTACTTGATGAGGCCGGGCACTTCCTGGCGCTTTACCGCCAGGAAGGACCGGACGCTGTTGCCGACGCGGTGTTTCTCTGAGCTGGAGCCTATTCAGTCGGGAAGATGCCGGACACAGACAGCGGGAAGCACGCTTGCCGTATACCAGCTCCGCCAGTCGTTGGGTTTGTGGCCAATTGGTGAACTACGACGGACATGACGCCGTCTGGATCCCGGGGCACAAAGGGCACCGTGGTCTCGTCGGAGGCCTTACCCTCTGCGTCCGGTATCAGATCGAACCAGACCTCGGTATTGGGACTGACTTCTGCGGTATAGCCGTACGTTTTCTCCCCTGGAACTGGAAACTTCTTGTTCCTGGTCACCACATCGTGGTTGTAGTGAGGTCCCGCGGACCCTCCATCTTCCTCAACACAAGGACCCGTGTGAAGGTGAGAGCCCAGCGTCTTACCCTCTTCAGACGAATCAATCTTCGTCAGGTCGATACGGAACGTGGTGCTGTTGCCTTCCTGGGTGATCGTGATGGTCGCCTTGGCCAAATTTAAGGATGTGGTCAGGAGATTCTCCGACTGCTCTCTGAAGATTGTCGACAAAACCCCGCTAGCGACCTGCGTTCCGCCCAGAGCCAGCGCGCAACCGGCAAGGCCACCGAGCGCGGCCTTAGTAATACGCCTCACTTTTCCCCCGAGAAGTCAGATGCTTGCGTGTGCGCGGACAGTCTTACATACGTCGCTTTACTCTGTAGTGGTTTCAGGTTGCTTGGTTCGTGTTTGCTTAACTGTTTGAGGTTGCGAGGAGGAAGACCAGGAGGCGCATCGAATGAGTAGGCCGACCGTCGTGGTGATCGGCAATTTTGATGGAGTCCACAGAGGCCATGTCGAGCTCATCCGAACGGCTCGGGCAGCCGAGCCCGGAGCCCGAGTCATCGCCGTGACGTTCTGGCCGCATCCGATGTCGGTGGTCCGACCTGACCAAACTCCCCTCTTGCTCACCTCACTGGACCGTCGCAAGGAGTTGCTTCGTAACGCGGGCGTCGATGACGTCGTCGTTGTGCACTTCACCGCCGAGGTAGCCAGTTGGAGTCCGGCAGAGTTCGTCGATACCGTGCTCCGGCCGCTACACCCCACGCGGATTGTCGTTGGAGAGAATTTCCGCTTCGGATTTCGAGCGGCCGGCGACGTCTCTACACTGACCGACCTTGGGGCGGGCGAGTTCAAGGTGCAGGCGCTGCCACTGGTCACCGATGGCACCCAGCCGAGCTCCTCGACGCTGATCCGTCACGCCGTGGCCGACGGCGACTTCGGCCGGGTCCGAGAACTCAGCGATAACGTCTTCCGGTTCTCCGGTGTTGTGGTACGTGGTGACCGACGGGGTCACGAACTGGGCTTCCCGACGGCCAATGTACCCGTGCCGCCAGGTATGGCGGTGCCCGCCGACGGCGTTTACGCAGGCTGGGTCACCCGGCTGGACGTTCCTTCACCACGCTGGCCGGCTGCTATTTCCGTCGGCACAAATCCAACCTTCGATGGGATGGAACGTCGAGTCGAGGCGTACGTGCTGGACCGCGATGATCTCGAGCTCTATGACGTCGAGATCGCGATTGACTTCTACGCCAGGCTTCGAGGCCAGGTGAAGTATGCGGGAAGGGAAGCACTGATCAAGCAAATGCATGCTGATGTCGAGCAGGCGCGGCACCTATTGCATGCTGCCTAATTGTTAAATGATCATGATCCGTTCTTGGGGTCGGTGCTGATCTTCCCTGATGGATTCGTAGTGGCTGAGTTGGCCCGTAGGTGCGGGTCGAGGCCGATTTTTCCTTATATTATTAAGAAGAACGCTTGTTATCGCACATATCTTCGAATACAATTGGAGCATGCAACTCGGGGATTGCACCACAGCTGAGCTCATCGAACGCTCACCGCTGGATGCGGCCCTGGACACTCTTGATGCCGCGCTCGCCGAGGTGATCGAAAAGATTGACAGCGGGCAGCTTGATCAACTCGATGACACTGCCAAGCTGGCACTGTGGCACCGGTTCGAGAGCATTCGGAATCGGCTGCCGCTGGTTGATCATGGTTTGATCGCTGACGCCATAGCTACCGATCTCGCCGGCAGCTATGGCTTCTCCAACATGAGCAGATTCTTGACCCGGATCTTGCAACTCTCCCCCGGGGAGGCGGCGACCCGGGTCCGGGCCGTCGCCGCAGTGGGTTCGCGCAGCTCCATGGTGGGGGAGAGGTTGGAGCCACAGCTGCCGAAACTGGCTGTCCTGCAACGCGACGGTCTGGTGAGCACCGAGAAGGTTGCGATCGTGGAGCGGGCTATGCGTAAACTCTCCCGCCCTGGCATCGACCCAGAAGCAGTGGTGACGGCAGAACAGTTGATGACTCAGCATGCGCCACTGTTGGGTCCGAAGGATCTGCACCGGTTCGCCCTCTCTGTGGTGGATGCTGCTGATCCGGACGGCCCAGAACCAATCGATGATGCTCTGCAGGAAGACCGGCGTTATGTGGAGTTGATGCAGCGCCGGAATGGCATGTGGTGGCTGCAAGGCAAACTCACCAGCACCGTCGGCACGCAATTGAGAGCGATCTTGGATCCATTGACCAAACCACGGACCACCGAGGTGGTGGACCCGGAAGGTGTCACCCAGAAGATTGCCGATGAGCGACCCTACGGGCAACGCATTCACGACGCCTTGGATGAGGTCTGCGGGAAGGTGTTGAAGTCTGCCGATCAGCCGGCGGTGGGTGGGGTTCCGGCCTCTGTAGTGGTCACGATCGGTGTGGATGATCTACTCGCGAAGGCTGGACTCGCCGAAACCAGCGACGGATCGATGTTGACCTCCGATCAGTTGCTCAGGATTGCCGATGAGGCTGAGATTTGGCCCACCATCATCAACCAACATGGTGTGCCACTCACGTTGGGCAGAACCCAACGGCTGGCCTCCCGAGGGCAAACCATGGCACTGATCGCCCGGGATGGCGGGTGTTCGTTTCCCGGCTGTACTCATCCGGCGAGCTGGTGCGACCGGCACCACATCCTGGATTGGATTCTCGGCGGATCTACCGACCTGAACAACTTGACGTTGCTCTGCAGATATCACCACACCCATTTCCTGCAGAAAGGCTGGTACTGCCGGATCAACGCTGAGGGGTTACCGGAATGGATACCACCGTGGTGGATCGACCACGATCAGCGACCCCAAATCAACACCCGGATCAGACGGTTACACGCCCAACGCCAGCTGACCCCTCGTCGGCGGCGACGATCACCTGTCGCGGCATGACAAGACCTGGGAGTCCCTTGAATTCGCTGGCAACTGCCCAGCGCTGGTAGATTAGCGGCGCCGTTTGACCGGCCGCGGGTTATCAAGAGCTCCCACTCACACCGTGTGAAAGATCCCGACAAGGGCATCGGGGGCGCCGCGCAGCGGGAAACCGAGAGGAGAACGTCAGTGTCGATCGACGCTGCAGCAAAGAAGAAGATCATTGACGAGTACGCAACCAGCGATGGCGACACGGGTTCCCCGGAGGTTCAGGTCGCCATCCTCACCAAGCGGATCGCGCATCTCACAGAGCACCTCAAAGAGCACAAGCACGACCATCACAGCCGCCGTGGCTTGATGCTGCTGGTTGGGCAGCGACGCCGGCTGCTCAACTACGTCGCCAAGACAGACATTGAGCGTTACCGGTCGCTGATCGAACGCCTCGGGCTGCGCCGCTGACCCGCACGACCACAACTGAATAGCCACATCACGTTCGAGATCGCATCTCGACACCGATGCTCGACGAGGAGAGACTCGGTCCTCGGTAGTGGTTCTCGGGAGGAGCGTTCCGCTCTGACCCGCGAACCTCGATCGAAGACCGGCCTCCACCATCTCGGGGGAACTGACGCGGGCCATGCGCCCGCGCACGTCGAGCCTCATCCATTGTGCGGATGCGATCCCTAGTTTCAGGCACTAGCCCGTACGCCAAGTGCCACAGAAAGGAATCCCGTGGAGGGACCAGATCTTCAGTTCACCGAGGCCGTTATCGACAACGGTGATCTCGGGCGCCATGTCATTCGGTTCGAATCGGGTGTGCTGGCCCGGCAAGCCGCCGGATCGGCAACTGTCTACCTAGACGGCGACACCATGGTGTTGTCCGCCACCACCGCGCAGAACAAGCCGCGCGAGGCTGTCGACTTCTTCCCACTTACGGTGGACGTCGAAGAGCGGATGTACGCCGCAGGTCGCATCCCCGGCTCGTTCTTCCGTCGTGAGGGCCGTCCGTCAGAGGGCGCGATCCTCACATGTCGGCTCATCGATCGACCGTTGCGTCCGTGCTTCGTCAAGGGGCTGCGCAACGAGATCCAGGTCATCGTCACTGTCATGGCGCTGAACCCGAACAAGCTCTACGACGTAGTCGCGATCAACGCAGCGTCGCTGTCCACCCAGCTGGCCGGCCTGCCGTTCAGCGGCCCGATCGGCGGCGTACGCGTCGCACTGATCGGTGACCGCTGGGTCGGCTTCCCCGACGTGGAACAGCTCGAGAAGGCCACCTTTGACATGGTGGTTGCCGGTCGAGTCACCCCTGCCGGCGATGTGGCCATCGCCATGGTTGAGGCAGAGTCCACTGAGCACACCTGGGATCTCGTGAGGTCCGGAGAAACCGCCCCCACCGAGGGCGTGGTAGCAGCCGGACTGGAAGCGGCGAAGCCGTTCATCCGAGTGTTGTGCGACGCCCAAGCCGAGCTGGCGGCCAAGTTCCCGAAGCCGACCGCTGAGTTCCCGATCTTCGTCGACTATGCCGACGACGTGTATGACGCCGTCGCCGAAACGGCGACTGTGGAGCTCAACGAGGTCATGTCGATCGCCGACAAGCAGGCGCGCGAGCAGGCGGCCGATACCCTCAAGACGAAGATTCTCGAGCGCTTGGCGCCGCAGTTCGAAGGCCGCGATAAGGAAATCACCGGCGCCTATCGCGCGCTCATCAAGAAGCTTGTTCGGCAGCGGATTTTGACCGACAAGGTCCGTATCGACGGCCGTGGCGTGACTGACATTCGCACCCTAGCGTGCGAGGTCGGCGTGGTACCGCGGGTGCATGGGTCGGCGCTCTTCCAACGCGGCGAAACCCAGATTCTCGGCGTCTCGACGCTGAACATGCTGGGCATGGAGCAAAAGCTCGACACGCTCGCGCCCGAGACGACTAAGCGCTACATGCACAACTACAACTTCCCGCCTTACTCCACGGGTGAGACGGGACGCGTCGGATCGCCCAAGCGACGCGAGATCGGTCACGGCGCACTGGCCGAGCGGGCCTTGGTGCCGGTGCTACCCACCCGCGAGGAGTTCCCGTACGCGATTCGTCAGGTGTCGGAAGCCCTCGGCTCCAATGGCTCCACCTCGATGGGCTCGGTCTGCGCGTCGACGCTGGCGCTGCTCAACGCAGGCGTGCCGCTGCGGGCACCAGTCGCCGGTATTGCGATGGGGCTCGTATCCGACACGGTGGACGGTGACACCCGCTACATGGCCCTCACCGACATCCTCGGGGCTGAGGACGCCTACGGCGACATGGACTTCAAGGTTGCTGGCACCCGGGACTTCATCACCGCGCTGCAGCTGGATACCAAGCTGGACGGGGTTCCCGCCTCAGTGCTGGGAGATGCGCTGAACCAGGCCAAGGACGCCCGGAACACCCTGCTCGACGTGATGCGTGAGGCAATCGACGGGCCTGACGAGATGAGTATCTACGCACCGCGGATCATCACCATGAAGATCCCCGTCGACAAGATCGGCGAGGTCATCGGGCCGAAGGGCAAGGTGATCAACCAGATCCAGGACGACACCGGGGCAGAGATCAGCATCGAGGACGACGGAACGATCTATGTGGGCGCGGATCAGGGCGATAAGGCCGAGGCGGCACGTGCCATGATCAACGCCATTGCCAACCCGACCAACCCGGAGAAGGGTGAGCGCTACCTCGGCACGGTTGTCAAGATCACCGCCTTCGGCGCCTTTGTCTCGCTGCTGCCCGGGAAGGACGGCTTGTTGCACATCTCCAAGATGCGCCCGCTCGCCGGGGGACAGAGAGTCGAGAGCGTCGAAGATGTGCTCAACGTCGGGCAGAAGATCCAGGTAGAGATCAACGAGATCGACGATCGGGGCAAGCTGTCGCTGATTCCTGTGGTTGAGGAGACAGTCTCGGCGTAGCGGCGTTCGAATCAGCATCCGATGCCTGCCGTGCCGCGCGGCCGTTCTGGACGGCGCCTTCCCCAGCTGGATGGCGCCGTCCGCCGTACCGTGCTGCGAAACGGTCTCCAGATCGTTACTGAAGACATCCGGTCCACCAGCACCTACTCCCTGGGCGTCTTCGTGTCGGTCGGCTCGCGGCACGAGACGCCGAGCCTGCATGGCGCCTCCCACTTCTTGGAACACCTGCTTTTCAAGGGAACCCCGAATCGCAGTGCGGAGCAGATCTCGGCCACGATCGAATCCGTAGGCGGCGAGCTCAACGCCTACACAGCCAAGGAGCACACCTGCTTCTACGCTCGGGTGCTGCATAGTGACGCCGAGCTCGCCCTTGACGTGCTCAGCGACATGATCACCCATTCGTTGATCACACCGGAGGATGTCGATGCCGAGCGCGCGGTGATCTTGGAAGAGATCTCCATGCACGCCGATGAACCCGCCGAGCTCGCCGCTGAGGCGGTGGCGGCTGAGATCTTCGGCAAGTCGGGGCTCGGCCGCCCGATCATCGGGTCGGCGGCCGCAGTGGTCGCCCTGACCCGACGGCAGATCGTGCAGCACTGGAGGCGGCACTATCAGCCCGGCTGCTTGATTGTGGCAGCAGCGGGCAGGGTCGACCATGACCGGCTCGTGGAACGGCTGAGCGTTCTCGACGCACAGCCGTCAACACCTGCCGCGCCCCTGCGGCCTGGTCCGAGCACCATCAGCCGTGGCGGCGGACTGCACATGCACAGGTTGCCGCTTGAGCAATGCAGCGCGGTGCTGGCATTTCCCAGCCCTGGCATCTTCGACGCACAGCGATTTCCGCTTGGCCTACTCTCCTTGATCATCGGTGGCGGGATGGCGTCTCGGCTGTTTGTCGAAGTACGGGAGCGGCGCGGACTGACGTACGGCATCGATGCCGGCGAGACCGCCTATTCCGACGCGGGTTTGTGGAGCGTGGAGTGGCAGTGCGCACCCGGCAGGCTGGCACAGATTCTGGAACTAGTGCAGGCCACACTGTCCGACGTCGCCGCGCACGGCATTACCGAGGATGAGCTGGCGCGAGCGAAGGGCCAGATGCGCGGCCAAACCGCGCTCTCCTACGAAGGCCCAGGCAGCCGGATGAGCCGTCTTGGGGTGAACACCGTACTCGGCGATGAGCGCACCCTCGGCGAGCTGCTGCGCCGTTTCGATCAGGTGACCGCCGATGAGGTACGAGCCGAGGCGGAGGTCCTCTTCGCCCAGCCCCCGACGCTCGCCATCGCCGGGGCCCGAGTGCCGGCCCGGCGAATCGAGTCAGTCCTCTCCCGGTGGTAGAACCGAGTTGTCAGCTTCTCGGCTGGCAACAGCCTGCTGCGGGTCTGACAAGTCGGAAGGTGGTTGTGGATGAAGCAGGTGGGGGTCTTCGGATGCCGTGGCCGGATGGGTGCCGAAGTGTGCCGTGCCGTGGATTCGACTCCCGACATGGAGCTCGTAGCGGCGCTCGATCTGGGGGATGAGCGTACGCCGGCCGAAGCCGCGGAAGTCATCGTCGACTTCACTCATCCCGATGCGGTGATGGACAACCTCTCCTGGTGTATCGACCATGGCATCCACGCCGTCGTCGGTACTACAGGCTTCACAGACGAGCGGTTGGATCAGCTACGCACCACCCTTGCCGATCATGAAGGCGTCAACATCCTGATCGCCCCTAATTTTTCCATCGGTGCAGTGTTGATGATGCATTTTGCGGACCAAGCAGCCGCTTTCTACGAGAGCGCGGAGATCATCGAGCTACATCACCCGGGCAAGGCCGATGCGCCGTCCGGCACCGCGGCGAATACGGCACGGAGGATTGCCGCTGCACGCAGCGCAGCCGCTCTCGGAGCACCGCCAGATGCAACGGTCCAGGAGCTGCCTGGAGCTCGGGGTGCCCAGGTTGACGGGATCCGGGTCCATGGAATCCGGGTCCGTGGACTGGTCGCCCATCAGGAGGTGCTGTTCGGTGCCGAGGGGGAGACCTTGACCATCCGGCACGATTCGCTCGACCGAGTGTCCTTCATGCCAGGCGTGCTCGCGGCTATCCGCGCCATCAGTGGCAGGCCAGGCCTCACTGTGGGGATTGAGCCCATTCTTGGGATCCGATGACGTGAACCGATCATGG
>JBKPTR010000104.1:0-6972 GCA_046735615.1 Actinomycetota bacterium | reverse complement strand
GTCGAGCGTAACGTTCTGACCGTGCGCGCTGACCGACCGATGCGCGAAGGAGCCAGCGAACTGGTGGCAGCCGAGCGCCCCCGAGGCGTCTTCAGCCGACAACTGATCCTCGGTGACAACCTAGATCTGGACAAGATCACTGCCGGGTACCGCGACGGGGTGCTCCAGCTGATGATCCCGGTGGCCGAGCGGGCCAAACCCCGCAAGATCAGCATCGATACTGACAGCGATCAACAGACCATCGAAGGAACCAGCGAACCACAAGCTGTCTCCAGCTGAACAGTGCGAACCTGGTCGGCAGTGCTCTGGCCTGCCGACCAGGTCATACGCTGCCGCGAGCGTGTCCGTATCACCAGTTGCGCGATCAACGACGGCTCAGAAACAGGAGTGTCAGGTGCCCCGTGAATCAGCGGATGAACTGATGATCCGACACTTCGCGGGCGCACAACGCGACGGCATCGGGCGATTCTTCGCCCACCCGGTTAGTGGGCGGTGGTCGTGGTCTGATGCCGCATACGAGATCTTCGGTTACCAGGCTGGGTCGGTGACTCCCAGCTGGGGTCTGATCATCAGCCACATTCCCCCAGAAGACCGGACTGTCGCCCAGGCCGCGTACGAGCTGGCGAGGAGTCGCATTGGACCGTTCAGCTGGTCACACCGCATCCATGTCGGCGATGCCACGCGCTCGATCCTGATGCTTGGGGAGACATCCGCTTCCGACGGGGAAAACTCAGTCAATCCGGTGGCACTGCGGAGCAGTGAGCAGTCACATCATCACCGTGGTGTTGCGGATCTCTGCCTAGCAGGCTATGTGATCGATTTGACCGTGCTCAGGGTTGAGGGCGCCCGAGGAGCCGCCAACGAGGCGGTCCAGAGCTCAGCGCGACATCGCGCTGTCATAGAGCAAGCCAAAGGAGTGTTGATGCTGGCCTTCGGGCTGAACGCGGATGCCGCCTTCGCGCTCCTGGTCTGGCACAGCCAACGCAGCAATCGCAAGGTTCATGCGATCGCCGCCGATCTCATGGTCCATGTGCACGAGGACGGGCTCAGCAGCAGCGGTCTGCGCCTCGCCATAGACCGCATCTTCACCAACGGCGTGACGCCAAAGAAGCGTCGCGCGATCTCCTCGCGGCCTGCCACTTCCAACGAACTACCGTCGGCCGGCAAAGAGTAGGCCCCGCCATCCAGCAACCGCCGGGGACCCGCCGTAGAAAGGCTGTGAGAATCGGGCCGCTTGGCGTAGCGGTCGTGTGAAGGCCTCTTGGCTGGCGGCTGCCCGGCCTGTCGGATAGCCGGGGGCGTGATGACCGGAATCCAACGGAAGACCTGACGTGGCAGCCGCCGCTACCCCTATCGAGCCTGAGTCGCACTTCAAGAGGCTGATCAGAATGGGACTGCAGACGATTTCACCAACCGAGACGATGCGATCGCTGCCGGGAGGAGGTGCCATGGGTACGGGGCAACTGCGGGTCTACTTCGGCGCAGCTCCCGGTGTCGGTAAGACGTACAAGATGCTCGAAGAGGGACACCGCCGGCTGGCGCGTGGCACCGATGTCGTCATCGGCTTTGTGGAGACCCACGGGCGCCAGCACACAGCGGAGCTCATCGAGGGTCTCGAGGTTGTCCCGCGGGCAACGGTGACCAACCGCGGTGCTGCCCTGGAGGAGATGGACCTCGCGGCGGTCTTGGCGCGCCATCCGCAAGTCGCCCTCGTCGACGAGCTCGCTCACACGAACGCCCCGGGCTCGCCCCACGAGAAGCGATGGCAAGACATCGAGGAACTCCTCGACGCTGGGATCACCGTCATCACGACCGTGAATGTGCAGCACCTGGAGTCGCTCAACGACGTTGTCTACGAGATCACCGGCGTGCGGCAGCCCGAGACTATGCCTGATGCCGTGGTGCGCCAAGCGCAGCAGATTGAGCTGGTGGATATGACCCCGGAGGCGTTGCGTCGTCGGCTGGCGCACGGCAATGTCTACGCACCAGACAAGGTCGATGCCGCCCTGGGCAACTACTTCCGAGTTGGCAATCTCACTGCCTTGCGCGAGCTGGCGCTTCTCTGGGTCGCCGGCGAGGTCGACGAGGAACTCGACCAGTACCGCGCCGATCACAAGATCGGCTCCCACTGGGAAACCCGTGAGCGGGTGGTTGTGGCGCTGACCGGTGGACCCGAGGGCGAAACGTTGATTCGCCGGGCGGCGCGCATTGCCGCGCGCACAAAAGGTGCCGAGCTGCTTGCGGTACACGTGGCGCGCAGTGACGGTCTCAGCGGTGCTGACCCCGCTCATCTGGCCCGCCAGCGCGTACTGGTTGAGGACCTCGGAGGTACCTATCACCAGGTCGTCGGCACCGACATCCCGGATGCATTGCTGGCCTTTGCGCGCGGCGTCAACGCCACCCAATTGGTGCTTGGCGCCAGCCGCCGAGGACGCTGGGCACAACTGTTCTCCCCCGGCGTTGGGATGACCACCACGTCAGAGTCCGGATCAATCGACGTACACCTGGTCACTCACGAAGCAACCGCGCACCACTGGCGGATTGGCAAAGGTCAGGACGGGCGCTGGCGAACTCGGCGCGGCGGGCTCAGCGTTGGTCGTCGCGCTGCCGGTTTTATCCTGAGCCTCGCCGCTTTGCCGGCGCTCACCGGCCTGCTGCTCGCAGTCGAGGCCGATGTCTCCTTGTCCACCGACATATTGGCCTTCCTCCTGCTTGTGGTGGCCGTCGCGCTCGTCGGCGGTCTCCTTCCAGCACTGCTGGCGGCCTTCGGCGGGTTCCTCCTTTTGAACTACTTCTTCACACCGCCTGTGCGGCTGTTCACCGTCGCTGAGCGTGAGAACCTGCTCGCGCTATTCGCGTTCCTCGTTGTGGCGGTCTCCCTCAGTACCGTCGTCGACCTCGCGGCCCGCCGAACCCGCGAAGCGTCGCAGGCCCGAGCCGAGGCGGCCACGCTGTTCACTCTGGCAGGCAGCGTGCTGCGCGGTTCACGCCCGCTTCCGGCGCTGCTCGAACAGGTCCGCGAGACATTCGCCTTCGACGCCGTGACTCTCCTCGAGCGCCGCCCGGAAGCCCTTGGCGGGCCAGATCTGGAGCACACCAGCGAGGCCTGGACCGTGGTGGCGTCCGTCGGCAGCCCAATCTGCCTGGAACCAGGGGATGGCGACGCCGAGGTGCATGTCGATGAGTCGTCCACGCTGGTGTTGTCTGGGCACCCACTCGCCGCACGGGATCGGCGCGTCTTGGAGGCTTTCGCAGCGCAGGCCACTGTTGCATTGCGCCAGGAGCGTCTCGAGGTTACGGCCGCCACCGCCAACTCTCTCGCCGAGGTCGACCGGATGCGGACCGCACTGCTCAATGCGGTGAGCCATGACCTTCGCACCCCGCTGGCGTCGGCGAAGGCGGCGGTAGGAACCCTTCGGATGTCGGATCTCGACTTGAGCGAGGAGGACCGGGCCGAGCTGCTCGCCACTGCCGAGGAGTCGTTGGATCGGCTGAGCGGGCTTGTCGAGAACCTGCTCGATATGAGCCGTCTGCAAGCTGGTGCCCTGGCGCTTGCCATTCAGCCGATTGATGTTGCCGATGTGATCTCAGGTGCCGTGACCAGTCTGGGACCGACCGCAGCTGAGGTGATCATCCGCGTACCGAACGACACGCCGGACGTGCAGGCCGACCCCGCCCTGCTGGAACGCGCGATCGCCAATCTGGTGCAGAACGCCATACGCCACAGCCCACCTGGCACGGCTCCGCAGGTTGCGGCCAGCGCATACAACGCGGCTGTTGAGATCCGGGTCATCGACTGCGGCCCAGGCGTACCGGAAACTGACTGGGATCAGATCTTCCAGCCGTTCCAACGGCTCGGTGATCGAGACAACACCAGCGGGGTCGGCCTCGGACTTGCGCTGTCGCGCGGGCTTGTCGAGGCGATGTCGGGCACGCTGAGCCCGGAAGGGACGCCCGGCGGCGGCTTGACCATGACAATCTCGCTACCGGCCGCGGCTCAGCCTCGTCCGGATACGGATTCCGCGGAGATCTCGTCGGGGCAAGCCGGGCCCCGCAACGAGCCCGTGGAAACGGCCAGCGAGCGACCATGACGCGGGTACTCGTAGTAGACGACGAACCGCAGATCTTACGAGCCTTGCGGATCAACCTCCACGCACGGCAGTACGACGTTGTCACGGCTGGAACCGGACGGGGAGCGCTGGATGCAGCCTCCGACGCTCACCCAGACCTCGTCATCCTCGATCTCGGCCTGCCTGACATGGACGGCGTGGACGTCATCCGCTCACTTCGCAAGTGGACCCAGGTGCCCATCGTCATCCTCTCCGGACGGATGAACAGCGCAGCCAAGGTGGATGCCCTTGACGCCGGTGCTGATGACTACGTCACCAAGCCGTTCAGCGTGGCGGAGCTGCTGGCACGAATTCGGGCCGTGACCCGGCGTACGACCGAACCAGAGCTCGTCGAACCCGTCCGGCTGGGACGATGGACCGTTGACCTCAGCGACCACCTGATCTACGAAACGCTCCAAGCCGGTGTCGCGCCACAAGTGCATCTCACACCTATCGAGTGGCAGCTCCTCCAGGCGTTAGTCAGGCATCCCGGGCGGCTTGTGAGCCAGCGACAGCTGCTTCAAGAGGTTTGGGGACCGACGTACGTAGAGCAGACCCACTACCTACGTCAGTACATCAAGGCACTCAGACACAAGCTCGAGGATGATCCGACTCGGCCTCGCCATCTCATCACCGAGCCTGGGATGGGATACCGCTTCCAGCCCTAAGGCTCCGTCTTCGACGACCTTGCCTGGAGGGTCAGCGAGTCAGCCGCGAGGTGAGCGAGCAACGCGGCGACCTGCCGCTGCTCAGCCAGTGGTCGCGCAACATGAGTGGCCGCGATAACAGCAAAGTAAGCCGGCCGAGAATCCTGGCTAGGCACCGGAATTGCAATCACATCATCGGCGGGCAGCCCGTCTTTGTCGACATTCATGAGCCGGCCGGCCCGGTTGACGCTGCCATCACCGTTCAGCACCGTATCGGGCAACCGCTCGTTGAGCACCAGGCGACAGCTGTCCGCATCCAGCACGTTCCTCATCGTGTCCGCAATTGCGTCGAGGGTCGCTGCGTGCGCCTCCGGCGCGATCGGGTCAGCGGCGCGCCGGAGGGCGGTCAGGTAGCCCAGTCGGCGATCAGCAAGGGCTCGCTGACGGCCAGCCCACCAGCTGAGCTGCTCGATGGCGCCGCCAACCAGGACAAGCAGCAGGACAGTCAAAATGTCTTGGGTGTCGAGGATCCTGAAGCTGTAGTACGGCTCGGTCCAGAAATAGTCGTAGGCAAGTGCAGTCGTAATAGCGGCAACCAAACCGGCCGGGCGCAGGCCGGCGGCAGAAACCACAGCGACTGCCAGGACAAGGACCAACGTCACATGATTTTCGTGTAGTTGCGGTCGGGCCAGAGTCAGCAGACCAGCGACCACCGGGCCAAGAAACACTGCGGCAAACCAGACAACCGCGCGACGCCGGGCCAGCCACTCAAATAACGCCATATCGAAACCACATCCCTGCCGTAGCCGAAATGATCATGATTACGACTCAAAGTCTGCGTTCGGCGTACACCGCGCAACAGGTTCCTTTACGCAGCTTCTACAGGCACCCCAATGTGGGCGGGTGGACTCGTCGAGGTGCTAGCGGCCCCGTCTACGTCGAAATTCCGACACACTGCTGGGTTCTGGACAGCTACGGCGCTTGGTCGCACCAAATTTCCGACCACTGTGGAGTTCTCACTCCAGGTGGAGGCGTCAAGATCACGTAAAGACATACCGCTGGTCGCTTTCGCTGCGGTTGACTAGGTGGGGGCCGCGATTTCGTTCCCGTGACCTTCGATGAGCAGCGCACGGATCGAGGAGCAGGGGTGGCCAGGACTGAGGCAGCGAAGGTGGCACCTGCAGGCCTGCGCCTTTGGTTGATGAAGGACATGGGCCAGGAGTCCCGAGCCAAAGTCGGACCCCATTCGACCCCGCACCAGGTGCATAAGACCCACAAATGGTGGCAGGTGATGTGCCTGACGGGCGTCGACTACTTCTCCACCCTCGGCTACCAGCCGGGCATCGCCGCTCTGGCCGCAGGCGCGATTTCGCCGATAGCAACCGTCGTACTGGTGGCCCTGACACTGCTCGGCGCATTGCCGGTATACCGCCGGGTGTCCGCGGAGAGTCCAAACGGCGACGGCTCGATCGCCATGCTGGAGCGGCTCATGTCGTTTTGGAAAGGCAAGATCTTCGTCTTGGTGCTGCTGGGCTTTGCCGCCACCGACTTCATGATCACCATGACGCTGTCCGCCGCCGACGCCACCGCTCACCTGGTCGAGAACCCACACCTCGAGCCGTTCCTCACAGGCCATCAAGTGGTCATCACTCTGCTCCTGCTGGCACTGCTCGGCGCGGTGTTCCTCCGCGGGTTCCAAGAAGCCATCAGTGTCGCGGTGGCCTTGGTCGCGATCTACCTCGCCCTCAACATCGTCGTCATCGCTGTCGCTCTCGGACAGGTGATGGCAGAGCCCTTCCTGTGGTCAGACTGGTCGACCGCCCTCACCCAACAGCACGGCAACCCGCTGGTGATAGTCGGCATCGCGCTGCTGGTCTTCCCGAAGCTGGCGCTTGGCCTCTCCGGTTTCGAGACCGGTGTGGCAGTGATGCCGCACATCAAGGGCGACCCGGACGACACGCCAGCTCATCCGGCAGGTCGCATCCGCGGCGCCAAACGACTGCTGACCACGGCCGCAGTGATCATGAGCATCTTCTTGATCACCAGCAGTGTGGTCACCACACTGCTCATCCCGCCCGGCGGAGTTCCAACCTGGTGGCGCGGCCAATGGGCGAGCGCTGGCCTACCTGGCCCATGAGTACCTGGGAAACACGTTCGGCAGCGTCTACGACGCGTCAACGATTGCGATCTTGTGGTTTGCAGGCGCGTCCGCGATG
>JBKPTR010000103.1:0-5498 GCA_046735615.1 Actinomycetota bacterium | reverse complement strand
TCTTGAGGAAGGTTGTGCCCGATGCCACCCTCGATCGTCCGGTGTGAATACCGACCTGTGAATTTGTTGGCGTAGGCAGTTGGCTCCGGATGGGGCGCACCGTTGGCGTCGCCCTCGAGGGTGATCGCGGGCACGGTGATGACCGGGGCTTCGGCGAGCCGATTCTCCAGCTCGGCGTACTCGGGCTCGCCCTCGGCCAGCCCCAGACGCCAGCGGTAGTTGTGGATGACGATGTGGACATGATCCGGGTTCTCAAATGACGCCGCGCTGCGATCAAAGGTGGCATCGTCAAAGCGCCACTTCGGCGAAGCGGTGCGCCAAATGAGCTTGGCAAAGTCACGCCTGTATTTGTCGTAGCCGGCCCGGCCGCGGTCGGTGGCGAAGTAGTACTGGTACCACCACTGGCGCTCAGCCTCCGGTGGCAACGGCAGCTTGCCGGCGTTCTGGCTGCCAATCAGGTACCCGCTCACCGAGACGAGCCCCCTGCAGCGTTCGGGCCAAAGCGCCGCCGCGACGTCGGCAGTCCGGGCACCCCAATCGAAACCGGCCAAAATCGCGCTCTCGATCTCCAGGGCGTCCTGCAACCTGATGACGTCCAGCGCGAGCGCCGCTTGCTCGCCGTTGCGTAACGTCTCATCTGACAGGAACCGTGTGGTCCCGAAACCGCGCAAATACGGGACGATCACCCGATAGCCGGCCTCTGCCAACGCCGGGCATACGTCGACGTAACTGTGGATGTCGTACGGCCAGCCGTGCAGCAGGACGACCGCAGGGCCGTCGGCAGGGCCGATGTCGACGTAGCCGACATTCAGAAGGCCGGCATCGATCTGACGAAGAGGGCCAAATGAGCTGCTCGGCGCGACGGCGGAGTCCTGAGAGGCTTCGACAGACATCTGGGTGCGCTGACGTTCGGTGCCCACCGCTAGAGCGCCGAGATCAACGCAGTGACCTGAAGGTGTCGCGCAGCTCTTGGGAGAGGATTTGCGGCTGCTCCCAGGCGGCGAAATGGCCGCCCTCCTCAACCCGGTTGTAGTGAACGAGCTTTGGATACGCCTTCTCCGCCCAGCTCTGAGGAGCCGGGTAGAGCTCGTCCGGGAAGACGGTCACGCCAACAGGGATCTCGACACCCTTGACGTCGAAGAAGGCCAGATGGCTCTCCCAATAGAGGCGGGCCGAGGAGACGCCCGTATTTGTCAGCCAGTAGTGGGTGACGTTGTCCAGGACGTCGTCGCGGGAGAGGCCTCCCGGATTTCCGGCGAAAGCACGTGCGATGAGCTGGTAGCTGCGCTCGTCGTGATCGAGCATCCAGGCCGCCAGGCCGACCGGCGAGTCCGCAATCGCATAGAGGGTCTGCGGGCGGTTCGCCATCTCGTTGGCATAACCCACACCGGTTGCAAAGAAGTGCTTCAGGATCTCGTATGCCTTCTCCTCCTCGCCGGAGAGACCGTCTGGCTTAGGGCCGCCGGTGGCCAGCGCCTTCGAGACGTCGGGCGGCACGGTCGCTGGCATGTTGGTGTGAATGCCCAGCAGCCCTTCAGGCCTCAACAAAGCCAACTGCTCGGTGACGGCATTCCCCCAATCACCGCCCTGCGCGACATAGCGGGTGTACCCGAGGCGCTCCATCAGCACCACCCAAGCCTTTGCAATGCGGATCGGATCCCAGCCGGTCTCGCGCGGCTTGCCAGAGAACCCATGGCCGGGCAATGACGGAATCACCAGATGGAATGCATCCGCCGAGTCGGCTCCGTACGCCGTGGGGTCGGTGAGCGGCTCGATAATCTTGAGCTGCTCGATGGTCGAGCCCGGCCACCCGTGGGTCACTATGAGCGGCAGCGCGTCCTCATGCTCGGAGCGCACGTGGATGAAGTGGATGTCCACCCCGTCGATCTCGGTGATGTAGTGCGGAAGGCCGGCGAAGCGCTCCTCGAACTTGCGCCAGTCGTAATCCGAGGCCCAATAAGTAGCCAGCGCCTGGATCGTCTCCAGCTGCACACCCTGCGAGGCATCCGTCTCCCGGTCAGGCCACCGCGTCGCGGCGATGCGTCGACGGAGATCTGCCAGTTCGTCATCCGGAACGCTGACGTTGAACGGGCGAATCCCGGTGGGGGTTTCGACTTCGCTAGTCATGACGACCTCCGTTGCTGGTGGGGCGGGTTCGAGAAGCACAACGACAAGAAAAATTGGGTTGATTTCTGCACGAAACTGAGCCTGGAGCCGTCTTAAGCTTGTCCCCCGCCAGCCGGAGCCGTCTCCGAAACAGCCGCTTCGGTCTCGACTTCCTCTCTGGTCACGCGAATTCGCTCACACTACTGCTGCCCACGACCGATGAACAGCGGCGAAACCAGACGTTAAACAGTGATTCACCCAACGATCCCGGAGCCAACGCGATATAGGCGAGGCCAGTGACCATTGGCAGATTCACGAGTAACGAACCCAACTTGGCAAAACGCACTGAAGAGATCTTGCCGGCTGAGCTCGTCCGGTGATCTTGGTCGACTCCGGCCCGAACCAGTCCCGAATCAGCGCCAGATGGTTGGTGTCATTGCGGATGGTGCTATCTGTCAGGCCCGCCGAGCCACGCGCCATCACTAGCCGGCCAGCAGATCGGTCTCGAGGTCGGCGAGGACCTCATCGGTCGCTAGCCGGCGCTGCTCGCGGAGATCACGCACCACAGCAAGTAACATCCGACCCCGAGTTCACTGAGGCTGAAGAACCCTCTGCACCAAGACCCTCTCAGAACAGTGAGGATCCCTTGGGATTGGCGGAGGCGAGTCCGGTCGTGCTCGACGCGCTTGAGCGCGGAGAATCGACTCCCAGCAAGCAGAGATCCCAGTCAAGAACTCGTCGACTGTTGCTTAGGGCCATCTCGATCCGGATGCGACCCTTGGGTCCCTGGGCGAGCTGCGGCGTCTGCTCGGTCATCGGCCCGCCAGCAGGTCCGTACGCGTAGAGGTTGTCCGAGAACACCAGCTTTGAGCCCGCCGCCGCGCCGTCAAGGATCACGCGGGTCATGGGCGGGAATAGCTGCAGCCACTTGGTGTAGTCAGGCGACCTCAGTGATAGGCGACACTCGCGCCCTCACAGGCCCGGCGGGCGCCATCGATCGTTCCCACGTCCGCCGCCACGTGCTCGACACCCTCCGGGACGCTCGCCGCACCGGTACGCGTGACGGCCCGCACCTTCAATCCGCGGGGGGCGAGTTCGCGAACGACCGCGGAGCCGATACCGCCTGACGCGCCCACAACCAAATGCGGGGACGCGCCGACCTCCTTGACCCGGCCGCGGATGTCGTCGCAGACGACCTCGATCGGTTGGCCGGCGCTGTCGGTGAGTTCCGAGTCCTCGTAGCGTTCGCCAGGCTTGGCGGATCAGTGCGCGAGCACGTCCGGGAAGCCGAACGTCGCGACCAGCGCGGGATCGTGGAACTTGATCACGCGGGAGATGCCGGTGGCGGTGGGGGCCAGCACCACGGCGCCGTCGGCTCGGAGCGCGCCGTCCGCGTTCCGGTGGTAGACGACGGCGGCGGGTTGGCCGTTGGCGGTCGTCGCGATCATCCGCCAGTCGCCCGGTGTGCCCAGCACGTACGCGTCTAGCACGTGGATGCACATCGCCCGGCCCGACTGCCAGTCGCGGAATGGCGTCGCCTCCAGCGTCGCGTCCGTGCGCAGCACATGTTCCAGCAGACCGGTATCGGAGCGCTCGAAGGCTGTGATGTAGCCCTCGAGCAGCGCGCGTGTCCGTTGGTCGGTCGGTTCGAGCAGCTTGTCGGGCTCCGGCTCCAATTCGTCCAGCCGGGCACGGGCGCGCTGCAGACCACTCTTGACCGCCGCCGTGGTGGTGTCGAGGATCTCCGCGGTCTCGACCGCGGAGAACGCCAGCACCTCGCGCAGGATGAGGATCGCGCGCTGGCGGGCAGGCAGGTGCTGCAGGCTCGCAATGAGCGCCAGCCGCAGCGACTCGCGTGCGACCACCACGGCGGCCGGATCGTCCGCGGGCGGGGCGACCCATCCGTCGGGCAGCGGTTCCAGCCACGAGACCTCGCCCGCCACAACGGGACTCGGCGGGCGATCGGGTCCGTCGTACGGGCCTGCAAGACCCGAGGGCAGCACCCGGATCCGGCGCGGCTCCAACGCCCTCAGGCAGACATTGGTGGCGATCTTGTAGAGCCAGGACCGGATCGACGCCCGGCCCTCGAATCTGGAGTAGGACCGCCACGCCCGCAGATAGGTCTCCTGCACCAAGTCCTCGGCGTCGTGGGCTGAGCCGACCATGCGGTAGCAGTGCGCCAACAGCTCCCGGCGGAACCGCTCAGTCTCGGCGGTGAACCGATCTTGATTCGGTGTCGCCCGCAGATGCGATGTCACGCCGCGACCCTAGTACTGCAACACGTCTGGGCATGGTTCACTGGCGAGGCCGCCGACAACACCAGGCCCGCCTCGGTCACTATCGACGACGCGGGCACCCCTCTCGCAGAGGCGGCGTCCGCCATCAGACCTCGTCGAGCTGCAGGATCATGCCGCGGAAGGTCGCGTAGCGGGCCAGGTTCACCGCGGCATCCTCGGCGGCGCGCTGGCCGATCTCGGACCGGAGCGCGGCTTCCAGCGCAGCCATGTCCTCCCAGTCCAACATCCCGACCATGTAGCCCGGCTCGCCGATCACGGCTGCCGGCTCATGACTGCGCGTGTAACGACGCAGGCCCGGATACTGTTTCGTCAACGGGATGTGGACATCGTTGTAGTGACGTTCGAATGCGTCGACGTCGGAGGGGGTGTCGTACATTACGACGTATCGCGCCATCTGCTTGGCGGCCGGGTCCGCAGTTGCTGTCATCTGTTTAACTCCTGTCATGGGAACCTCCGGTGTGCGGCGCACCTCCTCGGTACCAGGGGTTTCCTGAGGGCAGCAGGGCCAGTTTGCCGACGGTTGCCCTGGTTTCCAGTTCCGCGAGCGTTTTCGGGCCGTCGGCCAAGTCGTACGCGGTGGGCCGGCCGGGGGCCAGCACGCCGGCGGCGATGAGCGCGGATAGCTCACCCATGACCTCGCCGAAGATCTGCGGCGCGGCCTGGATCAACACCCCGATATTGAGGCCGATGACGTGGACCTGGTGCTTGTAAACCAGCTCCCAGTTGGTGACCGGGGCTTCGCCGCCTGCCATGCCGTAGACGACAACCCGGCCGGTGACCCGCTTGGCCGCGGTCAAGCTGGCGTCGAGGGTGGCGCCGCCCGCCGACTCCAGCACCACATCGGCGCCGGCGCCGCCGGTCAGTCGCAGCACCTCGGCGGCGATGTCGTCGCCGAGGGAGTCCAGGACGTGGTCGGCGCCCAATGCCAGCGCTGTCTCGTGCTTGCCCGGCGAGGCGGTGGCGATGACCGTCGCACCGTAATGCTTGGCGATCCTGACCGCGGCCTGGCCGGTCGCGCCCGCCGCGGCGTGGATCAGCACAACCTGCCCTGCGGTGACGCGGCCCAGAGGCTTGAGCGCGGCCAGCGCGGTGGGC
>JBKPTR010000102.1:0-6197 GCA_046735615.1 Actinomycetota bacterium | reverse complement strand
CAGCTACACGGTCGCAGACGTGCCGGGGCTGATCGAGGGCGCCAGCGAAGGACGCGGTCTCGGCTTCGACTTTCTACGCCACATCGAACGGTGTGCCGCCATAGTCCACGTGATCGACTGCGCCACCTATGAGCCGGGCCGTGACCCGATAACCGATCTTGATGTCATCGAGGCCGAGCTGGAAGCGCATGGAGGACTCGAGGACCGGCCGCGGCTCGTCGCCCTGAACAAAATCGACATCCCCGATGCCAGACAGGTAGCCGAGATGGCCTCCGGGGACTTGCACGATCGAGGGTTGCACGTCTTCCCAATCTCAACCAGAAGCGGCGAAGGTTTGCGGGAGTTGATCTTCGCAATGGCGCAGCTGGTCAAGGCGCGCCGTGACTCGGCACCACCGCCTCCGCCCAAGCGGATCGTCATCCGGCCGAAGCCGGTTGACGGTCAGGCCGAGTTCACCGTCGAGCGTGAGGGTGAGCTCTGGCGCGTTCGCGGCGAGAAACCGGAGCGTTGGGTACAGCAGACCGACTTCTCTAACCCTGAGGCTGTTGGTTACCTTGCCGACCGGCTCAACAGGATTGGGATCGAGGACCGGCTGCTAGAGCTTGGCGCGCAGCCGGGCGATGGTGTCGCGATCGGCGGTACCAATGCGGTGATCTTCGACTTCGCCCCCCAGATCGAGATCGGTGCCGAGATCCTCAGCAGGCGCGGTGAGGATCAGCGGCTGATCGAGGGGCGACCCGCCGCCCAGCGTCGACGTGAAAGAGATCGGGCCTACCACGCCGGGGAAGCGGAGGCTGAAGACGTGCCCGATGAGCGTGACCGTGCGTGACGAGCTGGCAGGCGCCCGCCGAGTCGTCGTCAAGGTCGGTTCATCGTCTTTGACGACCGCCGGGGGAGGCATTGACCCGCAACGGATCGGACAGCTCGTCGCCGTACTCGCTGCCGCCAGGTTGGCAGGCCGCGAGATTGTCCTGGTTTCATCCGGTGCCATAGCCGCTGGCCTGTCTCCTCTGGGACTCAAGGCACGCCCGCGTGATCTCGCAACTCAGCAAGCGGCTGCCTCAGTCGGTCAGGGTCTGCTGATGGGGTACTACACCCAGCTCTTCGACGCGTACGGGCTCGGGGTGGGTCAGGTCCTGCTGACAGCTGACGACGTGACACGCCACTCGCACTATCGCAATGCGTACCGGACCTTCGGCCGCCTACTCGAGCTCGGAGTAGTGCCGATCGTCAATGAGAACGACACTGTTGCCACGCACGAGATCAGATTCGGGGACAACGACCGCCTCGCTGCTTTGGTGGCGCATCTGGTACACGCCAATGCTCTCGTGCTGCTCAGCGACGTCGAGGCGCTCTACACCACCAACCCCGCCAAACCAGAAGCTCGCAAGATCAGCGAGATAGGGAGTGAGGCGGACCTCGCCGATATTGACATCGAGACCCGCGGCACCGCAGTCGGCACTGGAGGAATGGTGACCAAGATCGACGCGGCCCGGATTGCGACCTCGGCCGGGATTCCGGTGGTGCTGACCACTGCCGAGCAGGCGGAGGCGGCACTGGCGGGTGAGCCGGTCGGCACCCTGTTCCATCCCACAGGTCGCCGGCGACCGACCCGGCTGCTGTGGCTGCGACATGCCAGCGACGCTCGCGGCACTTTGGTCCTCGACGCCGGGGCTGTCCGGGCGCTCACCCAGCGCAAGGCATCGCTGCTACCCGCCGGCATTACGGCGGTACGCGGCCAGTTCTCCTCTGGCGAGCCTGTGGAGCTGGTTGGGCCGGATGGCTTGGTGGTGGCGCGCGGGCTGGTGAACTACGACTCAGACGAACTGCCGGCCCTGCTGGGCCGCAGCACCCGCGACCTTGCCGCCGAACTGGGCGCCGGGTACGACCGGACCGTGGTACACCGCGACGCGCTGGTCGTCATAGAGAACGCCCAGACCAGCGCTTGAACACTGCGGAGTGCGAGGTTGCTGCGAACGTCGGGAATCGCGCGCCGCCGCACGGAGGAGGAGTGAGCGGAGGCGTTCTTCCTCCGCGAGCGACGACGACGGCGGCGGATCCCAAGCGCGATGCGCGAGCAGCTCAGAAAAAACTTGTCAGTGGTATGCGGCACGATGGTTTGCATCATGACGACACTCTTCTTTGATCAGTTCGACAGCCAGGTGGGTGTGATTGGCATCCTCGCCGGGCCCGCTGGCGTACGCGAGGTTGGTTGGCGCCTGCGACCCGAAGGCGCATCGACCGAACCGGACGAGATGGTGCAACGTGCACTCGGGCAGCTGCGGGAGTACTTCGCCGGGCAGCGGCGAGACTTCACGCTGCCGCTCGACCTACCTCCGATGGAGCCCGTAAGCGAAGCGGTGCTTCAAGCACTCAGGAAGGTCGGATACGGAGAGACGATCACATACGGCGAACTTGCCAAGCTGAGCGGCACTGGAGTGCCGGCGCGCGCCATCGGGGAGATCATGGCGGCTAATCCGGTGCCCATCATCATTCCGTGCCATCGGGTGGTGGCCAGCGATGGCCTCGGGGGCTACTCCGGCGGCGAGCCGGGGCACCACCTGGAGACCAAGCGCTGGCTGCTGGAGAATGAGGGCGCACTGCCGCCTGCGCTGATCTAGCGAGATGACCACGAGCGCGAAGGTGCGCGCCCTGAACGCACGCTGCCCTCGGGCGTAAAAGTGCGCCCTAAACGTGAAGGTGCGCCCTGAGCCTGTCGAAGGGCGCATGCTGCTGCGTTTCGACGGGGACAGCGCGCATAGATTGAACATATGGATACTTCGGTGACTCGGACCGGCTGTTGTGTCGTCGGCGGAGGTCCGGCCGGACTGGTTCTTGGGCTCATATTGGCCCGTGCTGGGGTCCGAACAACGGTGCTGGAGAAGCATGCCGACTTTCTCCGTGACTTTCGCGGCGATACCGTGCACGCCTCAACTCTCATTCTGTTGGATGAGCTGGGATTAGGGGAGCAGTTCGCCGCCTTGCCTCCTCGTTGGCTACAGAAACTCAGCGTTCAGCTCGACTCCGGCACGTACGGTGTCGCCGACCTGACCCGGCTGCCTGGCCGGCACCAGCACATCGCCCTGGTACCTCAGTGGGATTTCCTGAACGTGATCGCCGACGCCAGTCGTCCGGAGTCTGAGTATCAGCTGATCATGGAAGCTGAGGTTACCGACCTGCTGTGGGAGGGCCAGCGCATTGCTGGCGTGAGCTACAGCAAGGATGGCCACAGCCATCACATCGAGGCTGATCTCGTTGTCGGTTGCGACGGGCGATCCTCCGTCGTACGCGAGCGGGCGAGGCTGCGGTCACGGGCGTTTGGCGTCCCCATGGATGTGCTGTGGTTCCGGCTGCCGCGGCTTGCCACGGATCCAGAGGGGGTCGTCGGACGAATATCACGGTCTAACTTGATGATCATGATCGACCGAGGAGATTACTTCCAGATCGGCTTCGTGATCAGAAAAGGTTCGATCGCGGCGCTTCGTGATCAAGGCATTGAGGCCTTCCGGCAACGGCTGCGTGACGCCGTACCGTGGCTGGGAGATCGAGTTGAGATCGTCGAGTCCTTCGACGACATCAAGCTGCTCAACGTGGTACTCAGCCGGCTGTCCCGGTGGTATCGCGAGGGACTGCTCTGCATCGGCGACGCGGCTCACGCCATGTCGCCCGTCGGTGGTGTGGGCATCAATCTCGCTGTCCAGGACGCGGTGGCGGCGGGCCGGATACTTGCCAAGCCGTTGCTGATGGGGAAAGTGACTACTGCAAGCCTCCGCAAGGTGCAGCTGCGACGCTGGCTGCCGACAGTGTTGACCCAGACTTTCCAGCGGCTGGCGCATCGCGTGGTTGTGGAGACCACCATCGCCGAAGATGAAGTAGAGCCGCGACCGATCACGGCCCCCGCTCCGCTCAGATTGATGCAGCGATTTCCGGCCTTGCAAGCGATTCCTGGCTACCTGATTGGCATCGGCCTGCTACCGGAACATGCGCCAGACTTCGCCACCCAGGTGCCCCAACCGCAACCGCAGTCAAGTCGCACGGGCTAGGCCTCGGACGTATGTGGTGATCGTGTCGTGCCAGATGCGCTCGCACTCCTGCGGGGCTCCCGGCACTCCACGCAGCTCCAGGGAGACGAGAAGCAGCGCAATCGCGAGACAAATCCGGCCTTCGATTGGACGTTGAACTTGGCACATCTCCGGGGAGTCAGCGATGTCGAGGAGCGGTTGTTCGCGGCCATTGGCGCGGACCAAGTGGAGGCCTCCAACTTTCTCGGCTTCATCACGGGCGTGGTACCAATGCGATCGTTCTTCAGCCCAGCGCACCTTGGACTTTCTTCGACTCGCGCGCCCGTTCGCGGTGAACACTGTCGAAACCGGAGGGTTAGATTTGTCCGGTGACCGTTCAGGAACAGGCTCAGAAGGCGCGAAACGCCGCCTTGGCTTTGAGCAGCGCTACGAGGGCGACCAAGGACGCGGCCTTGCTTGCGATGGCCGACGCACTCGCCAAATCCGAGACCGCGATCTTGGAGGCCAACGCGCGCGACGTCGCCCGCGCCGAGGAGAACGAAACGAGCGCGGCCTTGATCGACCGGCTGCGGCTCACCCCAGACCGGATCGCGGGCATGGTCGAGGGCTTGCGTGAGTTGGCGGCGCTGCCCGACCCAGTCGGCGATGTGGTACGCGGCTGGACCAACGCCAACGGCGTGCAGGTTCGCCAGGTTCGGGTGCCGTTCGGTGTCGTCGGCATCATCTATGAAGCGCGCCCCAACGTCACCGCCGACGCTGGTGGGATCTGCCTGAAGTCGGGCAACGCCGCTCTGCTGCGGGGCTCCTCCTCGGCTGCTGAGTCGAACGCAGCTGTGGTCGAGGCGCTTCAGGCTGGGCTGGTCGACGCTGGACTCCCAGCCGAGGCGATCCAGCTCGTACCCGGTCCGCGTGAGGTCACCAATGAGCTGATGGCGGCGCGCGGACTGGTCGATGTGTTGATTCCCCGCGGCGGCGCAGGCTTGATCGACAACGTGGTCCGCAACAGCCAGGTACCCGTTATCGAGACCGGCGTGGGCAACTGTCACCTCTTCGTGGATGCCGGAGCCGACCAGCAGATGGCGCTCAACATCTTGATCAACGGCAAGACTCAGCGGCCTTCGGTCTGCAACGCGGTGGAGACGCTGCTCGTACACGCCGACATTGCCGATTCCTTTGTGCCCAAGGCACTCCAGGAGCTCGCAGCGCACGGGGTGGTGGTGCACGGTGACGCGCGGGTGGCGGCGTACGGCGATGTCATTCCTGCAGAAGATCGAGACTTTGCCGAGGAATATCTATCGCTCGACCTCGCCGTCGCGATCGTGGAGTCCCTGGACGCCGCCCTGCAGCACATTCGCCGCTACAGCACCGGTCACACAGAGACGATCGTCACCGAATCGCAGAGCTCTGCGGCTCGATTTACTGCGGAGGTCGATGCGGCTGCGGTACTCGTGAACGCCTCAAGCCGCTTCGTCGACGGGGGCGAATTCGGGTTTGGCGCCGAGATCGGAATATCCACACAGAAGCTGCATGCTCGCGGCCCGATGGGTCTCCCTGAGATGACATCCAGCAAGTACGTAGTGACCGGCTCGGGCCAGGTGCGACAGTAAGCCCGGCAAGCGAACTCTACGGCTCTGCACCGTTCGCCTCACGCGGCGCCGCCCAGTCCTTGGGTCGGAGGCTACCTTCGGCGTTCAGCCCCTTTTCGATGATCACCAGATTGTGGTAGCAGTGCACGGCAACCACGTGTGAGTCGGTATAGAAGCGGGGCCTCTGGTCACCGAACTCTTCATAGTTCAGGCCGTCGAGAAGATCTTTGACCATACCCATCGTGGTGGCCGGATCCTTGGGATCCGCACTTCCGCCGAAGCGTGGCCAATATGAGGTCTGGATGTCTTCGATCGCGTAGAAGCCGCCATCTGACAGCAGGGGGAACAAGACTGCGAATGTAGCCCGGATGTGCTCCGGGCGGGTCGCGCCAGGGCCTCTGCCATCGTCCACGATGATCTTCAGATTGCCATGCTTCTTCACGATGGAGCGCAGCAAGTAGGCGTCGGTTTGGCTGCCCTGATAGGTGAAGATGCGTTTTTCACTGACAAAGGACATGTCCTTCAAGTCGAGTCCGACGATCTGAGCCTTTGGGAAGAAGTGCTTCCATCTGCGCAGCGAGTTGCCGCC
>JBKPTR010000101.1:0-8913 GCA_046735615.1 Actinomycetota bacterium | reverse complement strand
GCCGCGCCGCGTTCCAAGGCGCCCTCCAGCCCCAGATTCAACTTCACCCAGCCATCGAGGAAGCCGGCCATGAAGGTGTCGCCGGCACCGACCGTATCGACCACTTTGGTCGGAAAACCAGGGACGCGGGTGATGTTGCCGCCTGGCTCGATAGCCACTCCACCGCCCGGCCCGAGCGTGATCACAGCAAGGCCTAACCCGTACTGCTCAACCCAGGTGCCGGCCAGCTCGACTGGGTCGCCGCCGCCCTCACCGGCGCCGCTGGCCTCTGCCTTGGCAAGGAACTTGATGTCCTCATCACTCGCCTTGACGATTCCTTGACGCTGACCAACCACCCGGAGCCAGGGTTGAACCTTGCCCCAATAAACGTCGGGATCAGAGATCACACTCGGCCGTACGTTGATGTCGTAGGAAACCCCCGACCTGACGTCGCGCATCCAGTCGAGCAGCACCTCCGCACCCGGACTCACGATGCAGGACAACGACGCAATGTGCAGCCAGTCGTCGCTGGACAGTTCCGGCAGGTCGTCGACCTGCCAGCCGAAGTTCGCCGTGTCGTGGAAGTGGAACGTATAGCTAGCGACTCCCTGATCATCCAAACTGACGACCGCGATCGAGGTGGCCTGCGAAGACTCAGTAGCAAGACCAAGTTTGACGTTTGCTTCGAGGATGTGCTGGCGCAGCTGCCGCCCGAAGGCATCTCTGGACAGCCGACCCAGGAAGTGCGTATCGGCGCCAAGCTTGCCCAAGGCGACTGCCGAATTCATCGGACCCCCGGCCGACAGAGCCAGCCACGTAGAGCTGAACGAGTCATCGCGCTCGGCGTCTGCCTGGACCAGATCGATCAGGGTCTCTCCGCACACCACGAAGCGAGTCATGGACCAAACCTAGTGGTTCTCGAGCACCGAGGGTGGGGTTGGTTTGCGTTAGTGAGCTGAGTTTGCTACCCGGCCGGCCGTCCGAGTTCAGCGCGCAGTCCGGCTTGCATCTCACCTCCCATCTGTTGCCACAACGACGGAGGGAGAGCCATGTCACTAACCTCGGCGAGCAGTCTGCCCATCGAGTACTCCGGTGCGACCTGTGCCAGCCGCTCGCCGCAGCAGTTCAGCAAGGCGCCATCGCCGCTGAGCCAGGCGGCCATGCCTAGCAGACACAGCGGTGCAGCGGCCAAGGTTGGCGGCACCTGCGCCACCACGCTGCCCCATAGTCGGATGTGGTCGTCGGCGGTGGTGGGGCTAATCAGCGCCCAGGCCAGATCACGCAGGCCGATCTCGGTTACCAGGAGCCCTAGTAGCAAGCAGTTCCGCTCATCTAGAACACCGCCTTCGGACCCCGCCTTCGCAATGCTGGCCAAGAGGCGAATTGGCACGCTTGGATCGTCGAGCTGATCCAGCTCAGTGAGCAGCGCGTCAGCCAAGGCCTCCATACGCGGTCGCTCTGCTGGCGACGGGCCGCTCACCGACGCCTCGAGCTCCCAACGGCCCGCGCGAGCGCCAAGTCCGGCAAAGACCGCCGCCGCTGACATGGGGTGGGAACTGGGGTCGAACGGCGTTCCGGTGAGCGGGCAGCATTCCTCGCCACAGGTAAGTGACCACCACCGACCGTGCCCGACGTACAGCACGTCGGTCAGCTTGTGCTTGCCCAGCCGATCCATGAGTCGGGTCAGCAGCTGGTTGGCCAGCAAGGAAGCGGCACTGTACGCCACCAAAGCGAGGGCCTGAGCCTTGTGCTGCCTCGCTAGGCGGTCGATCCGCTCAGCCAGCTCATCGCTGGCCGACTCTGCTGTGAAATTCATCCGAGCCATCAGCACGATTCGTCCGGATCTGACGAACACCGCGACGATCGATTCATCGGGATTGAACCCGATCATGTAGGGGATGATGGCGAGTAGCTCATCTGGCCGGCGGACCTTGAACCGTGTCTTTGGGGGCCGGCGTCGACGTCGTACTGATTTCCTCGAAGGTGTCACGTTGTGAGCTTGCGGACGCGCAAGCCGGACGTGTCGGATGTTCGCAGATCTGTGGACAGTGAATCGGCCGACCGGTACTCCTGTGGACAACTCGGAGGTCAGCGGTCAGTCAAGCGCTTCTCTCTCGCGTACCGGCTGGTCTCGGCAGACCGGCAATCCTGCGCTACCGTGGTCGAAATGGACGAGCCCAGCGGTTCAGAGAGCACCGGCATGGGACCGACGCCCAGCGGGCCGTCCTTCGTTCCCTGGGCGCCCGCCCCAGGTGACACGCCGCCCATTAAGCCGCCGCTGCCCGCTCGTTCCGCCAAGTCGATGGCCAAGCCCATACGCAGGTTTCCGACCGTCATCACAGTAGCGGTGATCCTAGTGGTAGCAGTCATTGTCGCGGCGGCCAGCCTCGTCGCGCACTTCGCGGATACCCAGGTCAGAGCTCCGGTTGCCCGCAAACAACCCGTTCAGGTCACCACCCAAGCCGACCGGATCGAGTTCACAACCAGCGAAGGAAGCGGCCAATTGGTCTTGCTCAGGCACTCGTGGCTGACAAGCGGGCCGGTGCCACCGACATCTGGGAGTTACCTCCGGGTCGAGGTGGAATTGACCTGCACCGGCGGCTCGGTGGACTACGACCCTTATAACTTCCAGGTCTTCGACCAGACCGGCCGACTCTTCGAAACCGCGATCGAAGGAGCCGGAGATTCCATGCTGGACACGGGCACCCTTCGACCCGGTGAGCGGGTTCGTGGCACCATCGCGTTCGATATGCCCCACGGCGAGGCGACTCTGCTGATGAGCGACGATGCCAACCAGACGGTCACCGCGCTAAAGGTCCCTGATTGATTTTCGAAGGCCGCTTCTTGCGCACGTCGCGCTGGGAAGCTGACGCGACTCCGACGCTCGAAGCGCGGTAGGCGACTCCGCGTATCAGCGCAATTCCTTGCGGATCACGAGCTTCAAGCCCGACCACACGTGGTCGATCGCGCAGACCTTGACATCGACAAGCCCGCTGCTGGGCAGCACGATGTCCCGAATGACGTCCTCGGTCATATCCGTGTCGATCTTGCTCGCCCGCTTCGGCCAGGCCACCCAGATCATGCCGTTCGGCGCGATCGCGGAGGTCAAGGCGGGGAGACGGGAGGCGAGATCCATCTGACGGGTGATGAAGATCAACACCAGATCTCGATGCCCAGTCAGCCGGCGGCTGGTGGTCACGCCATCTGGCAGCTCGCCGAGGATGGTATCGACGTTGGGCGGCGCATTCAGCAGCGCGAGAGACATGCCGGGCTTGATACCTAGCTTCTTCTGCAGAGGTGTGCCTGAGTAGCCGACCGTCATTCTGACCTCCCGGAATCAGCATGCACTGAACCACGGCTGGAAGCAGAGCGCTAGCCGATCGCCAGCTGTCGTGCTTGACTCAGCGGCGTGGCGGAAGTTAAGGCTACGCACGCCGACGAGCCGCATTCTGGGGGTCTGGCGAACCGGCTGAACTGGCTGCGCGCAGGAGTGCTTGGTGCCAATGACGGCATCGTCTCGGTGTCGGCGATTGCGGTTGGCGTCGCCGCTGCGACGCCGCAGCTCGGGCCCATCCTCGCCGCATCAGTTGCGGGATTGGTCGGCGGAGCTCTTTCGATGGCTCTCGGTGAGTACGTGTCGGTAAGCAGCCAGCGCGATAGCGAGCGAGCGTTGATCGCCAAGGAGAAGGCTGAGCTGGCGACGATGCCTCGCGAGGAGCTGGCCGAGCTCACCCAGCTGTATCGGGACAAGGGGCTGAGTCCGCAGACCGCACGTCGGGTCGCCGAAGAGTTGACCGCGAACGACGCTCTTGCCGCCCATCTGGATGCCGAACTCAACATTGATCAAGCGGACATCGTCAGTCCATGGCGGGCCGCGTATGCCTCGGCCGCCGCCTTCCTCATTGGAGGTCTGCTGCCACTCCTGGCCATCATGGTTTTTCCAGACACGATGCGCATTCCGGCAACGTTTGCTGCTGTACTGCTCGCCTTGGCGATCACCGGCGCAACCGGGGCCTACCTCGGCGGGAGTCCGTTACTGCGGCCGACGATTCGGGTGGTCATCGGCGGCGCGATCGCGCTCGCGGCGACATTCCTCATCGGTCGTCTGCTGGGCACCACGGTGCTGGCATAGGGACCGCTAGGCGACGGCCATCAGGCATCCGACTCGCGCGGCGTACTCACGAGCCCGATCGAGCCAGAAAGCAAGTTCCGCCTCGATGTGCTCCGGCCCGGTCGACTCGTGCGGCAAGTCCACGACCCACATGGCCGTAGCGAGTGCGCGTACGGCCTGGATGGCCGGATAGAGCCGACCCGGTCCACCGGCTAGCCGGTATCCCAGGAGGAAGTAGTCCACCAGCGGCTGTGGCATCACAGCCCAACGGGGTCCGACCAAGCGATGATGTCGACGGCCGAGGCCAAGTCCCACGCCGGATCTCCGAGGCCGGCGTCCTGAGGATCGATGAAACTGACTCGTAGCGATGGTCGGTGTTCCACGAGGATATTGGAAGCGTTCAGGTTCCCATGGATCCAATGCAGCTCGGTCCAGCGCGCATCAACCTCGCTGGGCGCGGCACGCAGGTCACGGGAGGAGTCGTAGGCCTTGAGCACTGCCGCATACCCGAAACCGGCTGTCGCGCGCCTCATCGAGGTCGTCAGGTCCCCTGGGTCGACCACCCAGGGTCGGACGGCGAGTGGTGCCGATGAGCCGCGAACTGCTGCAGTGTGCAAGGCGGCGACTGCTGCACCCCACGCCTGGCAGATCTGAGCCAGGTCAGCAACGGTGCCGCGCTGGTGAACAAGATCAGCGCCACCGAATTGGCCTTCATGCGACACGAGTTCGGTAGGTGTGTACATCGCAACCTCCCAGACTCCTTCGTGCTCAACGGTGCTCCCGTCAAGGCCCTCTACATGTTCAGAGAACCCCCGCCCAACCGGTGATACGGCTGTTATCGGCTTCTCACGATCAATTCGAGACCGACTGCAACAGGGTTTGGGCACAGTGGCTCAAAAGTGTGGCGGGATGTCCTTCGACAGGCTCAGGACAGGCGGACGCGGGCTCAAGGGCCGCCCTTCAACAAGCTCAGGGCACATGTCGACGGAGGCTCAGGCCAGATGCGGACGCAGGCTCTCGTCCTCAGGATTCCGCGCCGGCCGACTCCGCATATCCGTTCTGCGGGACCTCCGGTCCGCCGGGCGGGTCCAGCGGCCGATCTGGATCAACCTGCTCGGTGTCCTCCGGTGGGTCCAGCGGTCGATCAGGGTCGACATGCGGCTGGGTCTGGTCGGGCCCATCCGAGGAGGTGTCAGGATCGGGCATTGTTGTGCATAGCTCCTCTCATCAAACTGGGATCCGACCGCACTGGATTACCCAGAAATTAGACCGGTCATTGCACGGATTTGGGGGCGCCAGGCAGGCTGGAGTCGACGAGTGGTCGCCCGGCGGGCACCGATAGCTAGTTCAGACGGAAAGGCGAACGATGGCCGAACGGACGGCGCCGCGCCCTGGCTGGGCCGCCTTGTTCATGCTGTTCCTCCTCGCTGGCATGTGGGTTCTGGAGTTCCTTGATCAGCTGAGCGGCCATCAGCTCGATCAGTTCGGTATCCACGCTCGCGAAGTCGATGGCGTGCCGGAGATCCTCACTGCGCCCTTCCTGCACGCTGGCTGGGATCACCTGATCAGCAACTCATTGCCGTTCTTTGTGCTCGGATTCCTGGTGCTCCTCAGCGGCCTGGCCCGATGGTTGGTCTCCTCGTTGATCATCATTGTTTTCTCTGGCATGTCAGCCTGGTTCCTGACACCGGCCAACACGATCATCCTCGGTGC
This sequence comes from Actinomycetota bacterium, assembly GCA_046735615.1. Taxonomy (GTDB): domain Bacteria; phylum Actinomycetota; class Actinomycetes; order Propionibacteriales; family Propionibacteriaceae; genus Microlunatus. The sequence goes on along the minus strand of JBKPTR010000101.1, from coordinate 3,110 downwards.
AAGCGGGCTCATCTTTGGCTGGCTCACCTACCTCTTGGCCCGCGGAATCTGGTCCCGACGCCCAGCACAAGTGGCGGTGGCGGTGGTTGTGCTGCTCGTGTACGGCGGGTTGATCTGGGGCGTCCTTCCAGGCACTGCCGGGATCAGCTGGCAGGCACACCTGGGGGGTGCGATTGGCGGGGTGCTGGCGGCCTGGCTGTTGCATCGACGGGCCAGCCGCCAACTCGTCACGGCAGGACCTGTCCGCCGCTATTGACGCCGATGAGCCCGACTCGTTCTGATCTTCCGGCCAACGGTCAATACAGCAGCCGGTAGAACCGGAAGAAAGCAAAGTCCTGAATCGGCACCACTTCTGCCGACGTGAAGCCGGCACGTGTCGCGTAGTCAGTGAGGGTTGATCGGCGCATCACGGTGCCTGTGCCCTCCGATGGCGTGGATGACCGACCGTCCGGACGGCAGATCATCGTGCTGTATCCATACATCACCTGCTCCACCGGATCGCCGGGGGCGACGAACTCGTCGGCGACTGCCTCATCCATGATCACCGCCAGGCCGTCCGGTCGTACGGCGCAGCGCGATCGTCGACCAGCCAGCGCCACAACCAATGTCGGCGATTCGAGCGCCGGGCGTCTGAAGAACATCTGCAACCTCCGGCACCGAGGCGAGCGCAGGCGCCAGCGCCGACTCGAACCACGGCCGGTTGAGGGCGGCCCGGAAGTCGCGGGCGCTGTCACCAAGCTCGGCCCAGATGGCCGCGTCGTAGCGGAACCACAATGCCATCACGGTTACGGTGGAGCCGCCCGGTGATAGCGCGGCCCACATGCCCAAATATCGAGGAAGGACGACTTGTGCCCAATCCGATCAAGGTAGCGGTCGTCGGATTCTGGCATGTGCATGCAGCCGAATATGCCGCCCGGGTACGCCAGCACCCCGACACTGAGCTGGTTGCCGTCTGGGATGACGATCCGGGTCGAGGACGGGCGGCCGCCGAGGACCTCGATACTGCCTTCCTCGAGGACCTCACCGATCTACTCGCCCGCGACAACGTCGATGCCGTCACCGTCACCGCTGCCACCAATCAACATCACGAGATCATGATCAGTGCCGCCAATGCCGGCAAGCACATCTTCACTGAAAAACTGCTGGCGCCGACCGTTGCAGAGGCCGAGGAGATCATCGCCACGGCCGACCAGGCCGATGTCGCTCTGGTCGTGTCACTCCCCCGGCTCTACCACGGAAATACGCGCGCAATCGTCGAGCAGCTCAACCAGGGACGGATCGGCCAACCGACCTACTGCCGGGTACGGCTGTCTCACGACGGTGCTATCGCTGGCTGGCTCCCGGAACGTTTCTACGATTCCACCGCTGCAATAGGCGGCGCCCTCAGCGATCTCGGCTGTCATCCGGTCTATCTCACACAGCTGTTCCTCGGCACGTCCCCAGCCACCGTGAGCGCAACCTACGGCTCGTTCACCAGGCGCCCGGTTGAGGATCAGGCGGCGGTCACCCTCGGATACAACGGTGGTGCGATTGGCGTCGCGGAAACCGGGTTCCTCAGCCGAGACCCCTTCACTATCGAGATACACGGCACTCAGGCCAGCCTGGCGTACGACAGCACCGAGAACCTGCTGCGGGTACGGTACGCCGGATCGGACACGTGGCAGTCACTCGCAATACCTCCCGACGACGTTGACCCGTTCACCCAGTGGGTGACTCATATCCGTAACGGGACGCGGGCCGATGACAACCTGGTACGGGCGGTCGAGCTCAGCCGCCTCGTAGCGGTAGCCAATACTTCAGCAGCCACCGGAACCGCTGTGCGCTATCCGATCGGGGCAAAATGATCAAGGTAGGACTGATTGGTGGTGGCGGTATCGCGGAAGCTCATATCCGGGGCTACCGTGCCTACGCCGAGACCATCGCGGTGACCGCGGTTGCCGATGTGGTCTATCAGACCGCCAGCCGGCGCGCAGCCGAGCTCAGCGCGGTCGGGTACACCGATTTTCGCCAGATGATCCTCGATGCAGATCTTGACGCTGTGGACGTCTGCCTACCGCACCACCTTCACGCAGAGGCGATCATTGCCGCTGCTGCGGCAGGAAGACACATTTTGTGCGAGAAGCCGCTCTGCCTGACCGTGGAGGAGGCAGATCGAGTGCGGCTGGCGATCGACGCGGCGGGTGTGACCTTGATGTGCGCTCACAATCAGCTCTTTCTGCCCGCGGTGGCCAAGGCAAAACAGCTGTTGGATGAGGGCATTCTCGGCACAGTCTATGAGGTTCGCACCACGGACAGCTTCTTCAACGACTTCGACCCGCAGAACATGGGCTGGCGGGCGACTGCTGCCACCAGTGGCGGCGGTGAGCTGATCGATACGGGTTACCACCCGACCTACCTGATGCTGCACTTGGCGGGCGGCTCACCAGTCGAGGCCACTGCTCTGCTGTCTCGGCACCGGCTGCGCTTCATGGAGGGTGAGGACTCAGCTCAGGTGCTGGTCCGGTTCGACAACGGGGTCGTCGGCCAGCTTGTCACGAGCTGGGCGTACGACCCGCCACCCGGCACCAAGAAGTTCTCAGTCGTTGGGGAGCGCGGCTCGTTGGCGAGCGACGGACGGTCGCTGGTCGTAACACTCCGCGGATCAGGCAGCCAGACCTATGACTTCGAGGACGTGGATACCTATGTGTCCGAAATCGGACACTTTGCCGACTGCTTGCGTTCTGGCACACGTCCGCTGCACACCGAGAAGGAAGGTATCGAGGTACTCGGCCTCATCCTCGCCGCTTACGCGGGCGCACACAGTCGGACCATTGCGCCGGTCTTCAGGCGTTTCTAAGGGAAATGCTGCCGAGGAAACACTCGTGCCTCCCACCAGAGGCGAGAGGCACGAGCACATTCCCCGAGCGTGAGCGGCCGTGGGCCAAACAGCGAGTGCTCTACTCGCTGACTGCGAAGCGCGTTTTGCGCACCTCACAAGCAGCGTGAGGACCACTCACCCGACCACACCCCGACGTTCCCTCCCCCATAGAGGAACGTTCAAGATGAACGCTGTCGAAGGGCGATGCCCGTCATTTGTTGGCTAACCAACTCCTGACACAGCAAGAAATTAG
>JBKPTR010000100.1:0-17568 GCA_046735615.1 Actinomycetota bacterium | reverse complement strand
GCGCCGAGCAAATTGACCTCCACCATCTGACGGAGCTCGTGGCGCTGTTCGGAGGAGAACGGCGCCAGCAGCATCACCCCGGCGTTGTTGATCAAGACATCGGCACCTCCAAGCTCGGCTTGTACCCGATTAGCTGCGGTGACGAGTGAGTCGCGGTCTGTGACGTCGGCAGCGATGGCAATAGCGCTGTCGCCGAGCTCGGCGGCCAACGCCTCGATCCGGTCAAGGCGGCGGCCCAATAGCGCCAGGTTGTAGCCGTGAGCGGCAAGCGCGGGCTGTCGCTGCACCAATGCCTGACGACGCGCCCGTGATGACTGCGACCCGGCCGCTGGTCTGCTCTGTGCTCACCATTGTTCCTTCCGGGGGCGACGGTGGCGTCGTAGTTGGCCGGGTACGGGTCTGCGGCGCCAATCCGATGCACGTCGCAGTCGATCAGCTCCGCGATCATACGGGCGAGGACTTCGGTGTTGCCGACCTCCAGGTTCCGCCGGCCGCCGTAGTAGTAGTAGTAGTAGTAGTAGTAGTAGTAGTAGTAGTAGTAGTAGTAGTAGTAGTAGTAGTAGTTCTCTCCCGGGCGGGAGAAGTACGCCAGCAGGATCCGGTTCGCTGTCGTGGTGTTTTCTGCCGTCGCTGTCGGTGTCGGGGTTGGTGTGGTGGTCGGGTTGGGTGCGGCGGGTGCGTTGTCCGGTGAGGAGCAGCCGGTCAGGGCTGCGGCCCAGCCGCCGACCCCGAGCAGCAGCCCTCGCTGCAGGATGGCGCGCGGCTGGGCTGATACTGCCTCATGTCGTCTCGTCGTCGAAGGATGGCGGCTCAGTCCTCGGGGATCGGTCGGCCGAAGCTCTCCAGGGTGATCACCTCAGGTTCGGGGCCGCCACGCTGGCCGGTGTCGAGGGCGTCGATCGCTGCTAGTTCTTCGCTGGAGAGTTCGAAGTCGAACACGTCGATGTTCTCAGCGATCCGCTGCGGCTTGGTCGACTTGGGGATCACCGAGCGGCCCTGCTGCAGGTGCCAGCGCAGCATGACCTGGGCGGGGGTCTTGTCGTGGGCCTTGGCGATGCCGCCGATGACCGGGTCCTGCAAGGTGCTGGTGTGCTCGCCGTCGCGGTAGAAGGTGATACCGCCGATCGGGGACCAGGCCTGGGTGAGGATGTCTTGCTCGGCGCCCAGGGTCTGCACGTCGCGCTGCTGGAAATAGGGATGGACCTCGATCTGGTTGACCGCAGGCACCACGGTTGCCTTCTCAAGCAACGTGGTCAGGTGGTCGACCATGAAGTTGCTGACCCCGATCGCGCGGACCTGCCCGTCGGCGAGCAGGGTCTCCAACGCCCGATACGCCTCCAGCGTCAACTCGAACTGCGACGGCAGCGCCTGGTGCAAGATCAGCAGGTCGATCTGGTCGACACCGAGCTTGCGGGCGCTCTTCTCGAAGCCGTGCAACGTCTTGTCGTAGCCGTAGTCGCTGATCCAGATCTTGGTCTCCAAGAACACCTCACCGCGGTCCACCCTGGAGGCGGCAACGGCCTCGCCGACCTGGCGCTCGTTGCCGTAGGCGGCGGCGGTATCGATGTGGCGGTAGCCGGTCTCGAGCGCGGCGGTGACCGCGGCCCGCGTCTCCTCCGGCGGGGTCTGGAATACCCCTAGGCCGAGCGTGGGCATCGTTACGCCGTTGTTCAGGGTCAGGGTCGTGACGTCAAGCATCGGGTGTACCTCGGTCTTCTGTCGGCGGCATGCCGAGTCATAGGAGCTGGTGGATGGTTGTCGTGATCCCGGATTGGGCTGACGGCAGCGGGTCAGTCCTCGACCGCGTCAGCCACCGACCTGGTGTCGGCGGGAGCGTTGCTGTGGTGCTGGGTGGCCTGCCAGGTGGCGAGCAGTCTGAGCTGGTCAGCGGCCTGGCTGTCGATGTCGGCGGTGTAGACGATCAGGGTGAGACCGTCGCCGACCAGCTCCAGGGCGTCGCCGTTCAACTCGATGTCGCCGACGATCCGGTTGTGCAGCCGCTTGCGGGCCGTGCGATGCAGCTTCACGTTCTGCCGACTCCAACGAGTGGAGAACTCCTCGCTGCGGGTCGACAGCTCCCCGATCAGATCCGACAGGGACCGGTTACGGGGATCACGCCCGGCCTGAACCCGCAGGGCTCCGGCGAGGTCGTCGGCGACGGTGTCCCAGTCGAGGAAGAAGCCGCGGGAGTGGGGTTCAAGGAACACATACCGGGCCAGGTTCAGCGGGAGCTTGTCATCGTCTAGGCGGCCGTCCCACAGGGCCCGGCACAAGTCGTTGGCGGCGAGGATGTCCATCCGGGCGTTGCGGACGTAGCCGGGAACCCCGGTCATGCCAGCCAGGATTTCCATGACCGCGGGCCGAGGCGTCGCCGCCAGCTTCCCCCGGTTGCGGCGCCGGGACGGCGTCGGCTCGCTGTTGCGGGCCAGGTCGTGTAGGTGCTGTCGTTCGGCGTCGTCGAGATGCAAGGCACCAGCCACCGCCTCCAGCACCGACTCCGACGCGCTGGCCAGATTGCCGCGCTCCAGTCGGGCGTAATAGTCGACGCTGACCCCGGTGAGCATGGCGACTTCCTCCCGCCGCAGACCCTTCACCCGCCGCCGCTCACCATGGGTGACCAGCCGGCCTGCTCCGGGGTGAGCCGGGCCCGGCGACTGACCAGGAAGTCCTGGACGTCTCTGCGGCGATCCATGGCCTCGACGCTAGAACCCATCTGGCTGGCGAACCAGGACCTGTCAGTACACGGATAACCAGGCCCTTCCTTGACGAGGTGGTGACTTCTTCATTGGCAGGAGCCCCATCTCACGTTCCAGAAAGCTTCAGCGACACCTGTCTCAGGCGTCATCCCAGGCGTGACCGCCCAGAAACCACACGATGGCTTAGGGGGTGCCGGTTGATTCGCACCACGGACGTCACTTGTGTCCACAGCTCTGTCCGGCGGGAAACCCGGGTAGTAAGAAGGCTGGCTAAATCGCGGTTAGACCGGCGGTACTCCGGGCGACAGGAACACTGAGTGAGCGGTCGGGCATGACGAGCTCGACGTGGACGTCAGGACGAGCACTACCGGCGACAGAGAGACAAATGGGCAGACGAGGCTTAACTAGGGAGGAAAGAGAGATGATCATGGACGTGGCGGCTAATGGGCGAGTGCGACATTCCTCGCGATCGGCTGTGGTCGGTCGGTTTCTTACTATCTCGGCGTCCCGGTCGGGACCTTGTATTCATGGCGAGTGCAGCGCCGCGGCCCGGCGTGTCGGCGGATCGGCCGGTTCCTCCGCTATCGACCGGAGCATATGACGGCGTGGTTCGCGGGGCTGAGTGATTGGCCGCGGCAGGGTGAGTGGTCAGCGGTTGGATATCGGCGACCACGGGGATGTCCATTACCGAGAGAAGCCGAACGGTCGCGTGGCCGCCTCGGTGTACTTCTGGAACGCGCAGGGGGTGCGCAAGCGGATCGAAGCCACGGGCGATTCGAAGGCGTTTGCACGTCGGAGGCTCTTCGCAACGCTGGATGAGGCCATGGCAGCCGGAGGGTTGGGTTATTCGCCGCGCTCTACGTTTGCCGATGTCGAAGCCGATTGGCTGGAGTCGTTAGACGAGCTGGTGGCAGCGGGTCAACGTTCCCCGCGAACGGTGGCGCTCTACCGCCATGTACTGATGCGCCACGTCTTGCCGGGGCTTGGGGGCCTGCGGCTGTCGGAGTTGACCTCGGCGCGGATGGACCGATTCATCCGGGATCGACGGCGCGCGGCTGGGTACTCGGTGGCGAAGCTGTGTCGATCGGTCACCTCCGAAATCTGCGCGTTCGCCGTCCGCCGCGATGCGGTGCGCCACAACCCGGTTCGAGACGTGGAAACACTTGAACGCCCGTCGACGCAGGAGGTGCGGGCACTGACGGACGAGGAGTGCCGCGCATGGCTGATGATCTTGGACGGCAGCGAATTGGCGCGGCAGGCTGACTTGCCTGAGCTGGTGCGTTTTCTGCTGGGGACTGGTTGTCGCATCGGTGAGGCGCTGGCCCTAACCTGGCCGAACGTTGACCTGGAGCGGCACTTGATCAACATCGATACCACGCTGATTCGGGTGAAGGGCCAGGGCCTGTTGATCAAGCGTCCGAAGACGAAGTCCAGCATCCGTGTGCTTCGTGTGCCGCTTTGGCGGGTGACGATCTTGCGCGATCGTAGGGCGCGTGACCCGGAGTCACAGGGTGCTGTGTTCCCGGACTCAGTTGGCGGGCATCGTGACCCGAATAACGTCGAGCGTGACCACTGTCGGTTCGGCGCGGGACGCCATTTGAGTGGATGGTGCCGCACACCTACCGGAAGACGGTTGCAACCATGCTTGACCGGCAGGGTCTCAGTGCCAGGATCATCGCTGACCAGCTCGGCCATGCGCGAATCTCGATGACGCAGGACGTGTACATGGGTCGACGTGCCGTCGACTAGGCGGCCGCTGCTGTACTGGAAGGCATCTCACCACCGGGACATGACGGTGATGACGAGCCGCCTGCCGTGCTCTCGGTCGTGGTCTAGGTCTAGGTGACCATTCGATCGCCTCTGTGACAGCATCGTGACAGTCTGCGCGGCTGGGAGCGGGAGAAGCGGAATCGCAAAGCCGCTCCCACTAGGGAGTTTGTGGGCCCCGTGGGACTCGAACCCACAACCTACGGATTACAAATCTGGTTGTTTGCAAGGTAAAGCATGGCTCATCATTATCTGCCGTTTTTCCCATGTCTTAAAGGAAAACTCTGGCTCCTTGAAGGGCGTGCTTGATCAACTTCTGGAACCGTTTTGCGGCGTTTCTTGTGCCTAAGTTGTGCCTATCCGCTATAGCCGCTGAGAGTGGGTAGACCAGGCCTTGTACTCGGCACCGCGGGAACGGTCCGGATCTATCGCACCTGAGGGGTACAAGGCAGTAACTCGGTACCGCGACTGGGATGGCAAGGTACGCCAAGTCAAACGCCATGGTGGCACTAAAGGCGCCGCTTTCAGGAACCTCGCGGCCGCCATAAGGGATCGCTCGTCCGGCACCTCTCAAATCGATATCAATGGAGAGACCAAACTAAGGGTGCTCTCAGAGGTCTACTTCGACGAGGTTCAGAGTCGCGATTTGAGCCCCTCAACTGTGCAGGCTTATCGAGATCGGCTCGACAAGCAGATCCTGCCGTCGCTGGGCGAGCTCCGGAGAACTATCAGTTGGAGTAGTCGATTGGCATCTCGCCGCGGTGAAGGTCACGCACGGCCCATCGCTGGCCAAAACCACCCGAAGTGTTCTCTCTGGCCTGTTCACGCTTGCGTGCCGATACGACGCCCTTGCTACCAACCCATGCCGCGACGTCGGCCGAATCTCGGTGAAGCCCAAGCGTCCGCCGACCGCGCTGACCATCGACGAGCTGAGGTGCCTCCACCAATGGCTGAGTTGCGATGAGCAGTCGGTGGAACGTGATCTTCCAGATCTCGTACTCTTCCCGACGGCCACTGGCCTGCGGATTGGCGAAGCGCTTGCGGTGCTCGATGTGGCTCGCGTCTGGGTTTCGTAGCGTTCAGGCGTGGGACTGCGGGCGTTGTTTGATGTGAATTGTCTGGCAGCGGCTGGGGCAGTTCGTCGAGGATGCGCCACCAGAAGCGGCTGCGGGGTGGTCGTCGGGTAGCGGTGCTTTGGCGGCTGCCGATTGAACGAGACTGCTCGTGTCGAAGCCTGCGCGATCCAAGTTCTCCAACCTCTTCGTCAGGCTCGGCAGGAACGAGTCTTTGATCAGGTTCGGGGACTGCTCGGCGAGCAGTTCCGCCCACTGCTGATCTTGAGGCGTCTCGTGGGTGCCGAGTCGCCGGTTGAGTCGGTGCTGCCAGGTCCGTGCCAGGGGACTTCGTTGCTCAGGCCCAGTTGGCCGCAGATCGGCTCGTTCGACCTGCATCGCGGCGCACCAGAACTGAAGGTCCGTGATCAAGCTAGCCGGCAGTACGCGATCTTGTTCGGCCATCCAGGTCGCAGGCCGCATGGGAACTATGGCGTGGCCACTGACGACATGCGGATGCCACGGCGGGACGATAGCTGAGGGAGGACTGCACCTTCTCACCAGCAAGGTTGTGTCTAATGCGTGGATCTTGTCGATTGGAGTGGCTATGGCTAAAGCCGCGGACCACATTGTGCCTCTGATCTACTACGAGGCCACCCACCTGGCCCGGTCGGCCAACGTCGGGATCATCGGGGGCGGGATCATGGGTACGAGCATCGCCTTCCACCTCGCCGAGGCAGGTATCCGCGACATCGTCCTCATCGAGCGTGACACCCTGGGATCGGGCTCGTCGGCCAAGCCGCTCGGCGGGGTACGGGCAACCTTCTCCGATCCTGGCAACATCGAGCTTGGTCAGCGCAGCCTGGAGATCTTCGAGCGGTTCCACGAGGTATTCGAGACCGACATCGGGCTGCAACAGGTGGGGTACCTGTTCCTGTGTCGCAATGAGTCCGAACTGGCTGCGCTGGAGAGCGCCACCGGTGTCCAGAACAATCTTGGCTGCTCGGCGCGCATGGTGACTGCAGCTGAGGCCGTCGTGATCAATCCGTTTCTTCGGGCGGCGGCGCTCCTCGGTGGTTCGTTCTCTCCGCGCGACGGCTTTGCCCAGCCGTCGAAGGTCATCAAGGCCTACACCGAGGCTGCCCGACAACTCGGGGTGGCTTTCTGCGAGCACACTGAGGTCCTGGATATTCAGAAGTCTGCGACCGCGGTCCACGAGATCCACACGAGTCGGGGAGTGATCACCGTGAATACAGTGATCATCGCCGCGGGTGCGTGGTCGGAGAGGATCGGCGAAATGGTTGGGGTGTACCTGCCTGTCGAACCGGTGAGGCGTCAGATCGGCCTTACCGAGCAGAGGCCGAAGCCGTTTCCGACCGTGCCGTTTACCCTCGACCTCTCCACCACGCTTTACTTCCACAACTATTGGAATGCGATGCTGCTCGGTATTTCCAATGCCGATGAGCAGCCAGGCTTTTGCCGGGAGTTCTCATACCAGTGGAAGATTGCTTTCGACCAGGCCGCCGAGATCATCGCACCTTCCCTCACACACCTGCCACTGGTGGCTGGCTGGGCCGGCCTCTATGAGAACACCCCCGACCACAACGCGCTGATCGGTGAGGCAGAGCACCTCGATGGGGTCTTCTATGCCACCGGCTTCTCGGGGCACGGGTTCTTGCAGGGTCCCGCCGTCGGCGAGCTCATACGCGACTTGTATCTGGGGCGCGAGTCGTTCATGGACCCGACATCATTCAGCGCCGCGCGATTCGAGGGTGTCCAGGCACCTATAAGCGAGATTCACATCATCTAGTTGGCTCTAGCAAAGGAAGATCCAACCATCGTGACTACCAACACCATCACGCCACTGTGGAAACTCCGAGCGGCGTTCGCACTGCGTCTCGCCGCTCTGTACGGCGCCGAGGTGCCGGCCTACAACACGTTGGTCGACGTGTCGAGAGAAGTCAACCAGGACTTCATGCGCAAGCACGGAAAGAGCGCCGAGCGTCTCGGGAGCATCGAACGCGTCACTGCTGAACGTCACGGCGCCATCCGGGTCGGTTCGCCCAAGGAACTCGCGCAGGTGGCTCGGGTCTTCGCCGGCTTCGGCATGCATCCGGTGGGCTTCTACGACCTCCGCGACGCGTCGAAGAGCTCCGTGCCGGTAGTTTCGACGGCATTCAGGCCCATCGATCCGGACGAGCTCGCGCTCAACCCCTTTCGCGTCTTCACCTCGGTGCTCACCCATAGCGACCGCCGATTCTTCGACGAGCAGACCGAGCAGCGGCTCAAGCGGTTCCTGGAAGCCCGCAGCCTCTTTGGTGACGAACTCCTGGCGCTCGCCGACGAGTCGGCGGCCAGCGGCGGACTCGACCCACAGCAGGCGGACCGGTTTCTTGACCTTGCGACGGCAGCGTTCGAATTGTCGCGCGAGCCGGTCGACCACGACTGGTACTTCACGCTGGAGAAGATCTCGGCGGTCGCCGCGGACATTGGCGGGGTTCGGTCAACGCACATTAACCACCTGACGCCGCGCGTTCTCGACATCGACGATCTCTACGCGCGGATGGAGGCGCGGGGTATCTCGATGATCGAGGAGATCCAGGGACCGCCCCGATGGCGGGGGCCGGATGTCCTTCTTCGCCAGACGTCGTTTAAGGCGCTGGCGGAGCAGCGCACCTTCCGTCATGCCGACGGCGAGGTGCGCACCGGATCTCTGCGCGTTCGCTTCGGCGAGGTCGAGCAGCGGGGAATTGCACTGACCACGAAGGGTCGTGACCTGTATGACCGGATGGTCGCCGAGGTCGATATCCGCCGTGCAGACGCACCACCGGGAACGACTCGGGTCGATGTCGCCAAGTCCGTGTGGAACGAAAGGCTTCCTGACTCCGAACGTGAGCTCGCCTTGCAGGGACTGGCCTTCTTCACCTTCCGCATCGGAGACGCACCCGTTCCAGCGGGGGAGACCCTCCCGCTGTCCCGCCTCATCACCGACGGAGTCCTCATTCCCGAACCCATCGTGTACGAAGACTTCCTTCCACGTTCGGCCGCGGGGATCTTTCAATCGAACCTGACCGACGAGGGCTCCCGGGACGATGAACAGGCCGGGACGTACTACGACCTCGAGAGGTTGTCGAGCGTCATCGGCATCCCGATCAGCGACCCAACCGATCTCTACGCGCAGCAGCAGGCGAGCTCGATTGCCGCCGTGGAACATGTGCTGAACATCCGAGTCCTGGCCGACGCCTGATCCGCGTGACCGGACTTCGCCGAAACGAAGGTGGAAATCATGACGAACTTTCCCACGACCGCTTCCATTGCCGAGGACGTCCGCAAGGCACTTCTCGCCACCGGCGTCGACATCGACGCGATCAGCGGCGACACCGAGATGAGGACGCCGATCACAGGTGGCATCATCTTTCGGACGAAGCTGACCAGTGAGTCCGAGATCGACCAGGCCGTTGCGGCGGCCCGTGACGCTTTCAGGACCTGGCGGGAGGTACCCGCTCCGCTGCGTGGCGCCCTGGTGAAGCGCTGGGGCCAGCTCCTGAGCGACTACAAGTCTGAGCTCGCCACCCTCGTGACCGCCGAGGTGGGCAAGATCCGCAGCGAGGCAATGGGCGAGGTGCAGGAGATGATCGACATCACCGACCTCGCCGTCGGCCAGTCGCGCCAGCTCTTCGGCAAGACCATGCCGTCCGAGCGTCCCGGCCATCGCCTGGCGGAGACCTGGCACCCGCTGGGTGTCGTCGGTGTCATCACCGCTTTCAACTTCCCGGTCGCGGTCTACGCATGGAATACCGCCCTCGGGCTGGTCGCCGGTGACACTGTGGTGTGGAAGCCCGCAGACGCTACGCGTCTCTCCGCTCTCGCCGTCAACGCTCTGCTCGCGCGTGCCGTCGCCGAGGTGGGCGCACCGGCGGGAATCCATCAGATTCTGCTTACCGACCGTGTCGGCAGTCAGCGTCTGGTCGAGGACAGACGTGTTGCCCTGATCTCCGCCACCGGGTCCGTGCGGATGGGACGAGAGATCGGGCCACTCATCGCCCGGCGTTTCGGCCGTGCCCTTCTCGAACTCGGTGGCAACAACGGCGCAATCGTGACCCCCTCCGCTGATCTCGACCTCGCGCTGCGCGGCATCGTGTTCTCGGCGGCGGGAACGGCCGGCCAGCGGTGCACGTCGCTTCGCCGCCTCATCGTGCATTCGTCCATCGCTGAGACGCTGACCTCCCGGATCGTTGACGCCTACAAGACGCTCAGTATCGGCAGTCCGACCCTCGAGAACACATTGGTCGGTCCGCTGATCAACAAGGCCAGCTTCGACAACCAGCAGAAGGCGCTTGGCGATGCGGTCGACCAAGGAGGCACCGTCCTCTACGGCGGCTCGCGGGTTTTGGGCGACCACGAACCGACGGCCTACTATGTCGAGCCCGCGGTGGTCCGGATGCCCGGCCAAACGGCCATCGTCAAGGAGGAGACCTTCGCGCCGATCCTCTACGTAATGACCTACGACACCCTCGAGGAAGCGATCGAGGTCCATAACGGGGTACCGCAGGGCCTGTCCTCGGCGATCTTCACCAGTGATCAGGCCGAGGCGGAGAAGTTCCTCTCAGCCAGTGGCTCTGACTGCGGGATCGTCAATGTCAACATCGGCACCTCGGGTGCAGAGATTGGTGGAGCGTTCGGCGGCGAGAAGGAGACTGGTGGTGGCCGCGAATCCGGCGGCGACGCCTGGAAGGCCTACATGCGCCCAGCCACCAACACCATCAACTTCTCTGGTCAGCTGCCGCTTGCCCAGGGCGTAAAGTTCCTCTGATCAGACCTCTGGACCCTATTCGGAGTATTCGGAGACCGTGCGACGGGTAGGTGGCTCAGGTCGCGCGACTTCGCCGAGGATGGCATCAACAACGGGTGCTGCACGCTCAAGCTGAAGCCGGCCGACATGCAGAAGATCTGCCGGAGAACAGCGCACCGACGCCGTTGGCTGCGCCATGATGCATGTGAGCGCAACTCCCGAAGGGCACGTCACCACACAGAGGGACGGGTGAGCCTCGCTCGGAGACTGTGGGTCGACAATGCAGAACTTGTGGGGAGGGCGCTCGCGCACCCGTTCGTCCGACGGACGCCATCCGCCGAGCGACGGCCTGGATCATTCGCTGATAGACCGGCTGGTCCCTTGTTTGACGGTGTGTAGCTATATCCGTTGTCTGGTTGTTGGAGACACGGTGAGGTGTTGGTGTCGGGTCTACTCTGCTTCGGTTGCTTTTTGTAGCCGCTGAAGTGTGTCGGAGCTGATCTCAATGGCGTCGGGCAGCGAGGTGATTTCGATTGCCGGGAGGTGGACCTGGTGATCGTTGCGCAGAGACTCGAATCGGCGGGAAAGCCGCTCCAGGGAGCCGGCGAAGTTGGCTGGATCGATACCCAGCAGGAATACCCCAATGCCTGGCGAAGTTGTGCCGCTGTCGAATGGTGCAGCATCGATAGAGAATGAAGCACCCGAGAGAGTTGCGAGGATTTCTACCAGCAAGGCGATGTTCCCGCCGCGATGGCTTCCGAACGGCAGCAGCGTGCCCTGGAGTGCGGCACTTGCGTCGTGGGTCTGCGCTCCGTCGGGGCCGAGCGCCCACCCTGCTGGGATGGGCTCACCGGCTTCGGCTGCCCGCCGAATGTTGACGAACGCGGTCGAGGAAGATGCTTGGTCGATTACGGCTGGTAGCTTTCGTGGTCGAGGAATGCCATAGGCAAGCGGGTTAGTGCCGAGTATGGACTTCGGTGCGCCGCCCAGTGACATCAGGGCAGGGCTATTCGCCGCAGCCAACGCGATGAAGCCGTGCTGGGCAAGATGGCGTGCGTAGTAGCCAAGCTCACCGCATGTGTATGAGTTTCTGATCCATAACGCCGCAATCCCGGCTTCTCGCGTCGCCTTCTGCAGGTCATCGAACGCCTCTGCGAACGCAGTCTGAGCGATTCCGTTGCGGGCATCGACGTCGATCACCGCCGGCGCGTCCCGAGTCACACAACCGCCCGGATCGCAGCATCGAAGTTCGTAACGTGCTCCAGCGCTAGTTGAGCTGCTTTGTCCGCCGCACCCCCGACAATGGCCTCGAGAAGTTTGCTGTGTTCGCCTACGTGGCCGGCGAGATCCGGGAGTCGATCGATGAATAGGCACCAGATTCGCGTGGCTAGATTGTCCTGTCGGACGAGTATGTCCTCAAGGTAAGGGTTGCCCGAGGCGCGATAGATTTCGCGGTGTACGAAAACGTCGCGTCGGATCAGCTCACGTCGATCCGTAACGTCGGCCTCCAGCCTGGCGACCTCCTTCGCGAGTTCGGCTAGCCGTACCCGAGTGACGGCCGCAGCCGTCCTCGCCGCTCTGGCGGCCGCGAGCGGTTCGAGCTCAGTGCGGATCTCCGAGATGAACGCGAGATCCGTGATGTCCACGGTTGTGGCGAAGGTGCCCCGACGAGGGTAGGCGACCACGAGGCGATCGCTCTCTAGCTGCTTCAGGGCCTCGCGCACTGGAGTTCGACCCGTGCCGAGGTCCTGCGCCAATGCGTCGTCACTGAGCGGCTCACCTGGCCTGATGTCGAGCATGATGAGACGGTCCCGGATGGCCTCGTAGGCCGAGTCTGCGAGGGACCGCGGGTGTCCGCCTCGGTTGGACGACTCCGGTCCGATGCTCATCCCACCCCGCTTTCCGTGACGCTTGACCCTGTGTACTGACTACCGTACCATACTTTTGAAGATTGATATATCAGTAATTGTTAGACTGATACAATGGAAGGTGGACGCATGGTCCTACAGGAGACGGACGGTCGGGCAGGTACCGACGGGATGTTGAACGTCGGCCTGGTCGAGGTCGACCCTGAGGTTCACCACGCGATCTCCGCAGAGCTGGCTCGCCAGGAGTCCACGCTCGAGATGATCGCAAGCGAGAACTTCGCGCCGCTCGCCGTCATGCAGGCGCAGGGCTCGGTCCTGACTAACAAGTACGCCGAAGGCTATCCCGGACGCCGGTACTACGGCGGCTGCGAATACGTCGATGTCATCGAGCGGCTCGCGATTAAGCGGGTCAATACCTTGTTCGGCTCGGACTACGCGAACGTCCAGCCGCACTCGGGGACGCAGGCGAACGCCTCGGCGATGGCAGCCCTGCTGCAGCCGGGCGACACGATCCTCGGGCTCGACCTGGCGCACGGCGGCCACCTCACGCATGGGATGAGGTTGAACTTCTCCGGTCAGCTCTACCGGGTGGTTGCCTACCATGTTCCCGAGAACGACCATCTCATCGACATGGACGAGGTCGAGCGACTGGCCCGAGAGCACCGACCGAAGGTCATCATCGCCGGCTGGTCAGCCTACCCACGCCATCTCGACTTTGCCGCCTTCCGCCGGATCGCCGACGACGTCGGCGCCTACCTGCTGGTAGACATGGCTCACTTCGCCGGCCTCGTCGCCGCTGGCCTGCACCCATCGCCGGTGCCCCACGCGCACATCGTGACCAGCACGACCCACAAGACCCTCGGAGGTCCTCGCGGCGGGATCATTATCGCCGCAGGTGCTGAGGCGGAGTTGCGCAAGAAGTTGAACTCCGCCGTCTTCCCTGGCCAGCAGGGCGGCCCGCTCGAACACGTCATAGCGGCGAAGGCCGTCGCGTTCAAGCTCGCCGCCGGTGGCGCGTTCCGCAATCGGCAGGAGCGGACCCTCGAGGGGGCGCGCTTACTCGCCGATCGTCTGCTTCAGGAGGACTCGCGCCGCGAAGGGATCAATGTGGTCAGCGGGGGTACTGACGTCCACCTCGTGCTCGTTGACTTGCGGGCCTCAGAACTCGACGGCAAACAAGCCGAGGACCGGCTACACCGCGTGGGAATCACAGTCAACCGCAATGCAGTGCCCTTCGACCCGCGTCCACCGATGATCAGTTCCGGTGTGCGGATCGGCACGCCGGCCCTCGCGGCCCGCGGTTTCGATGCGGATGGTTTCGCCGCGGTCGCCGACATCATCGCCGCGGCGCTGCGCCCCTCTACAGACGAGCACGCGCTCGACGGCCTGCGCGAGCAGGTGACAAAGTTGGCATCGCAGTTCCCCCTTTATCCCAAACTGGCGGAGGTCGTTTGATGACCACGGTAGACACGGGCCCGGTCCGCCCCGGCGCCCACATCCCCGAACACCCCGACTTCCTGTGGCGCAATCCGGAGCCAAAGCCGTCCTACGACGTGGTCATCGTCGGCGGAGGCGGCCACGGGTTGGCAACGGCGCATTACCTTGCTAAGAACCACGGCATCTCTGATGTCGCAGTGCTGGAGCGGAGCTGGTTGGCAGGCGGGAACATGGCCCGCAACACAACGATCATTCGGTCCAACTACCTGTGGGATGAGAGTTCCGCCATCTTTGAGCACTCCCTGAAGCTGTGGGAGACCCTCGAACAGGAACTCGACTATCCGATCCTGTTTAGCCAACGGGGTGTCATGAACCTTGCGCACATGCTGCAGGACGTGCGCGACAGCGTGCGGCGCGTCGAGGCGAACAAGCTCAACGGGATCGACGCCGAGTGGCTCACTCCTGACGAGGTCAAGAAGATCTGTCCCATCGTTAACACCTCGCAGGAGATCCGTTATCCCGTGCTCGCCGCGATCTACCAGCCCCGCGCGGGCATCGCCAAGCACGACTACGTCGCGTGGGGGTATGCGCGCCGGGCCGACCAGGCCGGTGTCGACATCATTCAGGACTGCGCGGTGACCGGCTTCGTCACGGACGGCGACCGTGTAACGGGGGTCCGGACCACGCGGGGGGACATCGCGGCGGGCCGCGTGGCGCTGTGTGCGGCCGGTAACACAACCGTCCTCACCGACATGCTTGGATTGCGCGTCCCGGTGCAGAGTCACCCGCTGCAGGCGCTAGTGTCAGAGCTCCTCGAGCCGGTTCACCCTACGGTGGTGATGTCTAACTACGTGCACGTGTACGTGTCGCAGGCCCACAAGGGCAAGCTGGTGATGGGCGCCGGCGTCGACTCGTACGAGAGGCTGTATCTCAATTGCGGATGGGGCACCGGCGGGTTCAAGGGGACTCCCGGCCTCGGCTGGTGCCTGGCCCACATGATCGCAAATGACGAGCCGCACCCGTACAACGCGCCGTTCAGCCTGGACCGTTTCGTTACCGGCCACCTGATCGACGAGCACGGCGCCGCGGGCGTCGCGCACTGACGTCCAAGGAGTGATCGTTGCAGCTCATTCAATGCCCGTATTGCGGCCCGCGCGAAGAAGTTGAGTTCCACTACGGCGGAGAGGCGCACGTGAGGTATCCCGAGGACCCGAGCACGCTGTCCGACGAGGAGTGGGCCTGGTACCTCTTCTTCCGTGACAACCCCCGCGGCCTCTTCGCGGAGCGGTGGGTGCACGTCCTCGGTTGCCGCCGCTGGTTCAACGCGATCCGCGACACCGTCACCTACCGCTTTCACCACATCTATCGACTGGACCAGATGAAGCCGGAGACGACATGAGTGAGTTCGGCGGCGAGTCCACCGAGTCCGCAGCCCCGCTGCGCCTTCCCGACGGCGGCCGGATCGACCGCGCCACCACGTACGGGTTCACCTTTAACGGTCGGCGCCTGACCGGGCACCCCGGCGACACGCTCGCATCCGCGCTGCTCGCCCACGGCGTGCACCAGATCACTACGAGCATCAAGCTTGGCCGCCCTCGCGGGATCGCCGCGGCCTGGGCGGAGGACCCGAACGGGCTGATCCAGATCGAGGAGCCATTTCCCGAACCGATGCTGTTGGCCACGACGGTCGAGCTGACCGAGGGACTCGTCGCCCGTGGGATCCCGGGCCAGGGCCGGCTCGCCGATGTCCCCGACTCCGCCCGCTACGACGCCCGGCACGTCCACACCGACCTGCTGGTGATCGGCGCGGGACCTGCGGGCCTCACCGCTGCTGTCACGGCGGCCCGCGCAGGCGCGCGCGTCGTTCTCGTCGACGAGCAGTCCGAAGCGGGTGGGTTCCTGCTCGGAAGCAACGACCGCATCGACAACCGCCCGGCTCTCGACTGGGTCGCCGGGGTCACCGCCGAGCTGGCCGGCTTCCCCGACGTCTTGCACCTGCAGCGCACCACAGCCTTCGGGCAGTTCCACGACGTCTACGTGCTGGCCCTCGAGCGACGCACGGATCACCTCGGCGGCGCCGCCCCGCGGAACCGTTCCCGGCAGCGGGTTTGCGTGTCCGCGCCCGGCATGTGCTCATCGCGGCCGGCGCCCACGAACGTCCCGTCGTGTTCACCGATGACGACCGACCGGGGATCATGCTGGCGGGCGGCGCTCGGACCTTCCTGCACCGTTACGGTGTGCTCGCCGGACGCGACGTCGTGGTCTTCACCACGGACGACAGCGCCTACGCGGCGGCCGTCGACCTCGCCGACGCGGGCGCGCACGTTCACGCGGTCATCGACGCCCGAGCCGAGGGGCCAACGTCCTGGGGCGAGGCCTGCGCCCGTCGCGAGATCCCGGTGCGGACCGGGCACGTCGTGACCGGAAGCGAAGGCGTCGAGCGGGTCACCGCTGTGTCCGTCGCGAGCCTGAGCGACGGCATACTCGCTGAGCGCTACCGCATCCCCTGCGACCTCTTACTGGTCAGCGGCGGCTGGAACCCGGCGGTCCACCTGTTCAGCCAGGCAGGCGGCAAGCTGCGTTATGACGACCACCGCGGCGCGTTCGTGCCGGGTGAGGACTTGGACGGCACGACAGTCGCCGGCGCCGCCGCGGGAGCCGTTGAGCTCGGCGACTGCCTCGAGGACGGTCGTTCGGCCGTGGAGGCGGCACTCGGCGTACTCGGTATCCAGCCCAGGGTGTCGCAGACGCCCCCCACCGCTGAATCGGTGTCCGGCGGGAAGCCACCCCTGGTGCTGTGGCGCGTGCCAGACCCGGACGGAGGCGACGGAACAACCCAGTTCGTCGACCTTCAGCGCGACGCCACGGTCGCGGACATCGCCCGTGCGGTGGGTGCAGGGATGCGAACGGTCGAGCACATCAAGCGCTACACGACTATCGGCACTGCGCACGACCAGGGCAAGACATCGGGCGTCATCGCCTCCGGGATCGCTTCCGAGCTCATCGGTCGGCCGGTGGCGGAGCTGGGTACCACCACAATGCGGCCGCCGTATACCCCAGTTGCGTTCGCCGCGCTGGCCGGTCGGCACCGCGGATCGCTATTCGACCCGGAGCGGACCACGTCCGTGAATGCCTGGCACCTTGCCCGCGGCGCAGTGTGGGAGGACGTTGGCCAGTGGAAGCGTCCGCGCTACTATCCGCTCTCTGGGGAGGACATGGACGCCGCCGTCCTGCGAGAGTGCGCTGCGGTCCGTGCCAGTGTCGGCATCCTTGACGGTTCAACGCTCGGCAAGATCGACATCCAAGGCGCTGACGCAGCGGTGTTCATGGACCGGCTCTACACGAACCTGATGAGCAGCCTGAAAGTAGGTTCCGTTAGGTACGGGGTGATGTGTGGCGCCGACGGCATGGTCCTCGACGACGGCACGGTGCTGCGGCTGCCCGAGGATCGCTTCCTGGCGTACACCACCACGGGAGGTGCGGCCGCGGTGCTCGAGTGGATGGAGGAGTGGCTTCAGACGGAGTGGCCGGACCTGCAGGTATACCTGACCTCCGTCACCGAGCATTGGGCGACCTTCCCAGTCGTCGGCCCCCGCTCCCGTGACGTCGTCGGGGCCGTGTTCCCGGGCGTGGACGTGTCGAACGAAGCCTTCCCCTTCATGACCTGGCGCGACACCAAGATCGGCGACGTGCCGGTGCGGCTCGCTCGGGTCAGCTTCTCGGGCGAGCTTGCGTATGAGGTGAACGTCAACTCCTGGCACGGTCTGGCCCTGTGGGAGCGGCTGATCGCCGCCGGGGATCGCTATGGGATAACTCCGTACGGCACCGAAACCATGCACGTCCTGCGGGCGGAGAAGGCATACCCGATCGTCGGGCAAGACACGGACGGCACGGTCACCCCGCACGACCTCGGGATGGCGTGGGTTGTCTCTCGGAAGAAGCCCGACTTTATCGGC
>JBKPTR010000099.1:0-14047 GCA_046735615.1 Actinomycetota bacterium | reverse complement strand
GAGGCAGGATTCGGGCGACGCCGATAACACCGGCGAGCAGGAGCAAACCGCTGATGACGAACGCCGTGTTCATATAGGGAGCCGTCTCACTTAGCCCGAGGCCGCTGATCGGCTGACTGATGGCTGAGTATGGCGAGATCCATGTCCCTGAGACGGTGTAGCCGGGGCTTAGGGCGCCCAAGATCAGCCATGCCAAAGTGAAGAGGACGGGGCCGGCGATAGCGCCGAGGGCGAGCCGTCGTGAACAGCTGCGGCTCGCGTTCTGGGTCGAGGTGGACGGGCGGGCGAAGGTTTCGGTAGTAGTCATGGACTAATAGTGCCATGCAAACTAGTGTTAATACAACTAGATATATGGAAACTAGTGTAAGTTTCTGCTGTGACTTCGAACATCAGACGTTCTCCGCTAGCGCTCGCCATCCTGGGACTGCTGGAGGACGGCCCGTTGCACCCCTACGGCATGCAGCAGTTGATCAAGCGGTGGGGGAAGGATGAGGTGATCAATGTCGGCCAGCGGGCAACGCTATACAAAATGATCAATCGACTGTGCGAGGCCGGTCTGATCAAGCCGGCCGGCACTACCCGCGACCACTCCTATCCGGAGCGGACGAGCTATGAACTGACCGATGTAGGCCGGGAGACTCGCCAGCAGTGGATGGCTGAAGTGCTATCGACGCCTCGCAACGAGTTTCCAGAGTTCCCGGCTGGGCTCTCGTTTCTCCCGCTCCTGACGCCAGAGTCCACACGGGAGCTCCTGGTGACGCGGCGAGACAAGTTGGTCCAGCGGCTCGCTGAACGCGACGCGTTGATTGCAGGTGTTGGCTTTTCACTACCGCGCGCCACAATGCTCGAGACGGAGTATCTGCACGCGGTCACTGAGGCTGAGATTCGTTGGCTTGATGGCGTGATTGCCGGGCTAAACGACGGCTCAATTACCTGGACCACACGAGAACTGCAGCAAGCGGGCGCCAGACTCGAGCAATGATGCCCTCGCGGCCGATATTCGTTAACGTCGGAATCCGCCGTCGCGATTGATCCTCATGCATATCTTCGCTATCCCCGTACGCCACCATAAGGATTGGCGATTCTGAGGGGGAATACATTGGCACCCACGTCGCGTGTCGCCAGAGGGTCGGCTCGCAAGCCCGATCCGATGGCTGGCGCACTGGCCGCAGGCTTCGTCTTGCTGCTTCTGGCCACGGAGCTTGTCCTCTCCCTACCCGATGAGACAGTCGATCCGGCCTTCGTTGCGAGCTTCTACGCGACCCATCGCACCTTGATCATCATCTTGCAGCTGCTGGGGTTCCTGGCCGCGGTGCTACTGGCTGCCTACGCTTGGCGACTGCGCTCAGTCGATCGGGTTGTGGCGGTCACTGGACTGGTCATGGCGGTCTGCGGCTTGGTTCCGGGCTTCATCACCCTGGTAATCGCGGTCGTGGCCGATCCAGACGCGCCGGTGCCAGCTGGCACATGGAACATGCTGGAACCCCGCGGAGACGACATTCTGATCCTGGGGATCGTCGTGTTCGCGGCGGCGGTCGCTGTGCGGTTGGGCCGGCGCCTGCCGGCTCTCGGGTTGTTGGCGCTGTTCGTCGCGATCTCCTGTCTGACGCGGCTGGTGCTGGAGATCGCAGGGAAGAGTCGGGGCGCGCTCGATGCTGTAGGCCCACTGTCGTTCCTGGTGCTGATTGCGGTCATGGCCGTGTTGAGCTTCCGCGGCATCCTCGGCGCGGATTCCGCTTCACAGCGCGAGCCCGACGACGCGTACGTCAGAGTGGATGATCGTGAGCGATGAGCTGGACGTTGGCGTACGGCGGATGCTGGCTGATGCCGATCGGCGCGGGCTGGCTGTCGAGTTACGGCGCCGTCCGGTTGCGCACAGTCTTGATCAGGCAGCCGAGCTACTGGGCATCGAGCCCTCGGATATGGCCAAGACGATCGTGGTGCGCCGCTCGACGGGTGATTACCTGTTAGCCGTCATTCCAGGCGGCACACAGATCTCGTGGCCCAAATTGAGATTGCTCCTCGGCGTCAGCAAGATGAAACTGCCCGATGCAGCTGAAGCTCTCGTGGCGACGGGCTACGAGCGCGGCACGATCACTCCAATCGGCAGCCATCCGAGCTGGCCGGTGATCATCGACCAGCGGCTGGTAGGGCGCCGTGCTGCACTCGGCGCCGGTGGGCACGGCTACAGCGCATTCGTCGAGATCGACGATCTTGTCCGCGCGTACGACGCCACAGTGGCCGACATCGTCAGCTAGCAGCGGATGTGCGCTGAGTTGTTGAAGCGCGGGCTGGTGCCCTTCGACAGGCTCAGGGCGCAAATGCCGACTCAGGGGGCGCAAAATGCAGGCTCAGGGCGCAAAATGCAGGCGCAGGGCACAGATGCGGGCTCGGGGACAAATGCGCGCTGAGCGTGTCGAAGCGCTCATACACTCGGCCTATGTGGCAGCCGGGAGCGCTTAGCCGAACCGTGTTGGCCCTCATCTGGTTGGTGCTCGGAATCGCCATGATCGCGGTGTCGGTCTGGCTTGGCTGGACGCGCTGGCTGGCCATCCTGAACGGCCATCCGGCCATGTTGATCGCGGGCATCGCCTGTGGCTTGCTGGGATTCATCGCCGTTTTGTGGGCGATTGGTTCGCTGACGGTCGGAGGCAGGCAAGATCGCGAGGGCGACCCGGAGCATCCGGCGCACCGAACCTCCACGCAGGTGTTGCGGCGTGCGCATTGGCGAATCATCTTCGCCGTTCCTGCACTGGTGCTTGCCTTCCTTCTGGTCGTCGTCCTTGCTTACGCGCGTCCCTTCGTGGCGACTCCGAGCGCCACCGCGGCCTTCCGGTCGGGGAATGATGTGCGGCTCGCTGATCGGCTCGGCTGGTACGAGCTGATCCCAGTCCGGCAAGACGCATCGGGTGATGAGCTCAAGCCGACAACTGGGCTTGTGTTCATACCCGGTGCTCGAATCGACTCTCGTGCCTATGCCAATGTCCTCCGCCCGATGGCCGAGGCCGGCTATCTGGTAGCAGTGCTCAAAGAGCCCTTCGGCTTTTCATTGCTGGATGCTGATCACGGCAAGAAGGTTCTCGACGTTCATCCGGAGATCACCGATTGGGCAGTCGGTGGTCACTCCGTTGGTGGCAGCACGGCCGCCTCACTTGCCGACCAAGACGAACGGGTCAAGGGCCTGGTGCTCTTCGCCTCTTACCCGGGAGACCTGCTGGTCCGTGACGACCTGAAGGCGGTATCCGTATCGGGAACCGCGGACGGATTGACGACACCGGCTGACATCGACGCCTCCAAGGGAAAGCTTCCGCCAGCCACCTTCTACGTCGTGATCAATGGAGCAGTACATAGCTCATTCGGGGACTACGGCGAGCAGCCGGGCGACGGCATCGCGACGGTCGATCGAGCCACAGCGCAGGCTGAGATCAACAAGGTGACCCTGGGGCTGCTTGCATCGCTGGCACCCCCTCCGCCACCACCTCCGAAGAAGAAGAAGAAGAAGTAGCCACCAGAACGCGGAACGGCGCATTCCGGACGGGCCCTCCCTAGGATCTGGGTATGAGCGAGACGGGTCTGAAACTTGCCCAAGACAAGATGGCGGCTGCTGGGATCCACCAACAAGCTATCGATGTCTTCACCCACTACTACCGGCAACTGGAAGAAGGTGTGAGCGGGTTCATTCCCGAGGACAGCATCGAGCCTCTCCTCGATCCCAGCATGCTGAGCGATACCGCAGTGAGTGAAGAGGATGCTGCGGCCGCACTGCAGAAGACAGTGATCATCAAGCTCAATGGCGGTCTCGGTACCTCGATGGGAATGGAGAAGGCCAAGTCCTTGCTGCCGGTACGCAAAGGCAAGAGCTTCCTGGACATCATTGTTGATCAAGTACGAGCTGCCAGGGTCGGATACGGCATCCAGCTACCGCTGCTGTTCATGAACAGCTTCCGCACTCATGAGGACACCTTGGCCGCGCTGGCGCCCTACGATGATCTTGCTGTGGCGG
Organism: Actinomycetota bacterium; assembly: GCA_046735615.1. Taxonomy (GTDB): domain Bacteria; phylum Actinomycetota; class Actinomycetes; order Propionibacteriales; family Propionibacteriaceae; genus Microlunatus. Next base: position 10,044 of record JBKPTR010000099.1, on the reverse strand, counting down.
GACTCGATCTTGGCTTTCTGCAGAATCAGGAGCCTAGGCTCCGGGCCGACGACTTGACCCCGGTGACGTGGCCGGCTGACCCGAGTTTGGAGTGGTGTCCGCCTGGGCACGGTGATCTCTACACCGCACTGACCACATCGGGGATGCTGGATCGTCTTTTGTCGTTGGGATACCGCTACGCCTCGGTGTCGAATTCAGACAATCTCGGTGCCGCGCCCGATGCCACCATCGCGGGCTGGTTCGCAGCCACGGGTGCGCCGTACGCGGCAGAAATCTGCCGCCGTACTGCGGCCGATCGTAAGGGCGGACATCTGGCGATCCGCAAGTCCGACGGGCGGCTGATCCTACGCGACACGGCGCAGACACCAAAGGACGAGATGCACTATTTCACCGACGAGTTCCGTCATCCGTTCTTCCACACCAACAATCTGTGGTTCGATCTCGAGGCACTTGCCCGCACGCTGCGCGAACGGAAGTCAGTGCTTGGTCTGCCGTTGATCAAGAACGAGAAGACTGTCGACCCTGCCGACTCGTCCTCGCCCAAGGTCATCCAGATCGAGACGGCGATGGGTGCCGCCATCGAAGTCTTCGAGGGGGCGACCGCCGTTGGAGTCGGTCGCGAGCGATTCCTGCCAGTCAAGACCACCAGTGACTTGCTGGTGTTGCGCTCTGATGCCTTTGAGTTGGAAGCGGACGGACGGCTGACCAAGCTCGCTGATCCAACCCCCGTCGCTGATCTCGACAGCGACTACTACAAGCTCATCGGGGACTTTGATCAACGATTCCCGGCTGATGCGCCCTCACTGAAGGAAGCGCGTTACCTCGAGATCAATGGAGATTGGACCTTTGAGGCAGGCGTTCGGGTGATCGGCGAGGTGACCCTGGAGGATCGCGGCGCACCACAGATCATCGCGGCCGGTTCGGTCCTCGGCGATCAAGCAGCGTCAGCGACCGGGTCATAGCATCCTTAGCCACTGCGGGTCAGCACTACCGCCAGATCACGCTGAGTGTGGCAGAAGCGGCTGCCCGGGCCACGATCGACGCTGTCTGAGCATCCACGTCGATGAGGATTAGTGCACCGTCAGAGCCCGGACCAGCGCGGTCGTCGGGCAGATCCGGGATCGTCACGACCCGGGCCCCAGCGGCGACGACCACGGCTTGCTGGGCATCGGTATTAGCGGCGATGATGTCGACCACGTCGCCGGGTCTCAGCAAGGCTCCCAGTGCGGTGTCGGCCAGTCTCAGAGGCGCGATTACGTGACCGGGCGAGACGCTGGTTCGCGCCGCGCTCGCGGTCAACGGCGTCAAAATCTGGTTCTCGGCGACCGGCGCCGCCAGCGTCTTGCCGATCAGAGCGTCCGGGTCAGTAAGCGCGCCCTTAGGTATGTCGGACGCGGCGACTCGGTCGAGCACGAGGTCTGCGGCAGATACAACTGTCCCACCCGGCAGTTGGGACCTCGCCTTGACCACAGTGATCATGGCCGGCCCTTCCGGTGCGGCGGCTGAGATTCCTGTGAGCACCGCGGCGACGGCGGCCAACACGGCGAGCTTTCTGCGGTGCCAGGATGCGGCACGACCGAGTGCGTGAAGCGGCCGACGCTGAGTTGGCTTTATCGATGGCATGGGCACCGCGGCGGGTGTCCTGGTGACTCAAGGATCATGCCTTGGAGGCTAAGGACGCGCAGCCAAATCGTGCGCGTCCCCCACAGGGCTAGTTGGCGGCGGTTTTCTGGCCTGTGGATGAGGCTCCGCTGGCTGCCGGCTGCTTGACGTTGCCAGAGCCGTTGGACGTCGCCGACGCGCCGGCTGGCTCCTTGTCGGCGGATTTGGTCTCGGCTTTCTTGCCGGAGGAGCTTGAGTCGCCATCAGAATCGCTCTTCGACATACTGCGGCTGTCTGTGCGGTAGAAACCAGAACCTTTGAAGACCACACCAACAGCGTTGAAGACCTTGCGAAGTTGGCCGCCGCACGTAGGGCAGGTAGTGAGAGTCGGGTCACTGAACTTCTGCACGGCTTCAAGATCCTCGCCACACTCGGTGCAGCGGTACTGGTAGGTGGGCATCGGTGCCTTTCTCCCGGATAGGCGGCCCTGCCGCGGACGGCGTCGAGCTGGAACTAGCACTCAAGCATACCGACTGCTAACGGTTTGCGGTTGCCACTGAAACGTCGAGGAAGTAGCAGCCTCGTCGCCGCAGCATGACCATCGACTTGCTGGAAAGGCTGGAAAGTCTGCTACTTCGGTGCCCGACTCGCGCGGCAGTCGATCTTCCGGACGACTTGGCGGCCACAATGCGGGCGAGTGTCCGCTGGCCCATCTGGCGGAACGGCTCACGTGATCAGTGTCTCGTGCGGGAATGCGCCACAGGTATGGACATTAGAGTTTGACGGTGCGTCGCATCGCTCGCTGGCCGATCTTCACCGCGGTGGTGCTGGTCCTCCTACTCGGTGGCCTGACCAGCGTCGGGATCGCCAACGTCGGGAAGTCGTTTCCCGAGACCACCGGACGCCTGATGGTGTCCGGACTCAAGGATCAGGTCGAAGTCCTGCGCGACTCCTATGGGGTGCCGCATATCTACGCCGACAATCCTGAAGATCTATTCGCGGCGCAGGGGTACGTGCACGCTCAGGACCGCTTTTACGAGATGGACTTTCGCCGTCACCTCGCCGCCGGGCGGCTGTCGGAGCTCTTCGGAGCGTCCCAGCTCGAAACGGACGCCTATATCCGCACGCTCGGCTGGCGGCGGGTAGCAGAGCAGGAGCTAGCGCTGCTCGCACCGTCGACTCGCCGCTACCTTGACGCGTACGCGGCCGGCGTCAATGCCTACCTCAGGGGCCGAACAGCGGCCGACCTCTCGTTGGAATATTCCCTACTCAGGCTGCAAGGCCTGCAATACACCCCACCGGCGTGGACAGCCGTCGATTCTCTGGCCTGGCTCAAGGTCATGGCCTGGGACCTGGGGTCGAACCTTACCCAGGAGACTGAGCGGGCGATTATTACGGGCAAAGTCGGTGCCGGGCGTGCTGCGAATCTTTATCCGAGATACCCGTTGAAAGATGACTTCGCACCCATTGTCAGGCGGGGAGACGTTGTGGGGAAGGCGTTTGATCCTACCGCCAGCCGGTCATCGGCACGACCGCTTCCCGGCGAGCTGAGCGATGATCAGTTACGCAGTGCCACAGATTCCCTGGAGGGCCTAGCGAAGATCAACAGGGCGATTACGGGGGCCGGCTCAGCTTCTCTCGAGGCCGGGACGGGTTCCAACTCCTGGGCCGTCGCCGGTTCCCGCACCGAAAGCGGCAGGGCGATCTTGTCCAACGACCCGCACCTGGCCACCTCCATCCCGTCTCCGTTGGCCCAAGTCGGCCTGCACTGCCGCACGGTCTCCGAAGCGTGCCCGTTCGACGTTTCCGGATTCAGCATGGCCTCCATGCCGGGGGTTGTCATCGGCAAGAACACCAAGATCGCCTGGGGGCTCACCACCAGCAATGTCGACGCCCAGGATCTGTATCTGGAAGATGTGCGCGGCGATACCGTCCGGGAAGGCGACACTTATGTCCCGCTGCACGTGATCACCGAGGAGATCCATGTGCGGGGCGAGGAACAGCCGCGGACCCTTCGCATCCGCTCCTCCCGGCACGGACCGCTCCTCTCCGACGGGGACCAGCGTCTGCAGCAGGTCTCGGCCGGTAGACCCAATCCGAGCACGGCTCAATACGCGGTCGCGTTGAGTTGGACCGCGCTTCAGCCGGGCCGCAGCATGGATGCTCTGCTGGCTATCGACCAGGCGCAGAACTTCGGGGAGTTTCGCGACGCGGCCGCGTTGCTGAGCGCGCCCTCACAGAACCTCATCTACGCCGACACCGACGGCAACATCGGTTACCAGCTGGCAGGCGCGGTTCCTCTTCGCCGCAAGGGAACCGGCATGAAGCCGTCGCCAGGTTGGGACGAGGACTACAACTGGGGTGGCAGCATTCCCTTCGCCAAGCTGTCATACGTTTACAACCCACCTAGCGGCTTTCTGGTTGCCGCCAATCAGCAGGTGATCGGAGCTCAATACCCTTATCCGCTGGGCTCGACCTTCTCCTATGGGTGGCGCAGCCAGGAGATCATCGACAAATTACGCGATGCGCCGCCCCTGAACCTGGACAGCGCCGAGCAGATCTTCTACGACGACACGATTCGGGTGGCGGCGGACCTGGTTCCGATCTTGCTCAAGATCAAAGTTCCCGATCCGTGGGTAGTGGAGGGACAACGCACGCTGGTTGGCTGGGACTACGCAGCGGCCAAGGATTCCGCGGCAGCGGCGTACTTCAACGTCGTTTGTCACAACATCTTCAAGCTGACCTTCCGCGACGAGTTGCCAGAGGAAGACCTCTGGCCGACCGGCGGCGACCGCTGGTACGCGGTGCTGACGATCTTGATCAAGCAGGTCAGGAATCCGTGGTGGGATGACGTCAGGACGCCCGACAAGATCGAGACACGGGACGACATCTTGCTGGCCGCTATGACGAATGCTCGCAAGGAGATCACCTCACTGATGGCGCGAGACACCGATCAATGGCAGTGGGGCAAGTTGCATATAGTACGGCTGCAGAACCCGACGCTTGGGAAGAGCGGAATCAAGCCGATCGAGAACCTGTTCAATCGCGGTCGGTATCAGGTCGGTGGCGGGCCGGCGGTAGTCAATGCCATGGCGTTCGACGACCGTCAGGGTTATGCCGTGACGGCCGGCCCTGCGATGCGCATGCTTATCGATCTTGGTGATCTCGACGCATCGCGCTGGGTGAACCAAAGCGGCGTATCCGGCCATGCATTTCATCGTCACTACGACGATCAGACCGAGCTATGGGCTAATCAACACCTTTGGCCGTTCGTCTCGTCCCGGGCGGCGGTCGACGCGCGTACCACCATGCGCCAGGAGCTTCTGCCCAGCGGCTGAGGAGATTTCACTCCGAACCTTTTGCCCATGATCCAGACTGGTGCCGTGATTCGTCGCCGAGTGGTCGCGCACGGTCTGGTGCAGGGAGTGTTTTTCCGTGACACCTGTCGTCGGCAGGCTTCGGCGCATCGGGTGTCCGGCTGGGTGACCAACCGTGAGGATGGCGCGGTCGAAGCCGTTTTCGAGGGTGAGTCTTCCGCGGTTCAGGCAATGGTCGACTGGGCTCGCAGAGGCCCTTCCCAGGCGTACGTAACCAAGCTGGAGGTTATTGACGAAGAGCCACGCGGCGAGCGGGGTTTCTCGGTCCGCTGATCATGAAGCTGGAGTTCACAGATTGCAGAGCACCGACGGCTCGCAAGTGATCATGCGAGTCGGTGTGACAATCACATCCACCCGGTGGTCCCAGGCGTGCACCGGAATTGTTTCTAGTACCTCGTCGTCATTAAGCAGCACCCAAACCGGCGCACTTTGCGAAGCGTGCCGCAGAGCCCGGTCATACCACGCGCCACCACGACCGAGACGGTCGCCGTGCAGGTTGGCAGCCAATCCGGGGCAGATGATCAGTTCTGCCTCGGGCAGTTGCTCGCTTGGCACCACCTCGCCAGTCGGCTCCAGGATCGAGTATGCCCCAATGCGGAGCGAATCCGGTCCTTCGTACGCTGCCCATGCTGGCTTATCCAGACGACCGCCAATCGGGTGCGAGAGCACCGGCAGCAACACGCGGACTCGATTGGCCGCGAACCAGGCGACCAGCTGCAGCGTCCCCGGCTCTGAGCCGCTGGAAAGATACGCCGCGACGGTATCCGGAATCCGGTCCTCCAGCGCAGACTCGATCAGCGACATCCGCGAGCCGTCATCATGCTCGCGCTGTTGCTTGGTACGGGAGTCGCGGCGGAACAGGATGGCTTTCCGGAGCGTTCGCTTAGCCCCAGCGATCGCGGCCGCGTCAATTGCCGCCATCGCCGCAAGGTCCGCGGCCTCGGGCTGGGTTTGCACGGACCCAGCGTAGTCGCGCTGACGGCCCAAACGGTTGGCGGCGCGCCAGCGTGTCGGCGCCCATGATCATCTTCTTCCGTCTTTCAAGAGCTGCCTCGCGCAAGGTCCGAGCCATCCCAGGTGGGCAGCATTACTGTGTGGAGCATGCCGTTGTTCACCCGTAAGCAAACCCACGAACCGCAGCACGGCGCGCCCGGGCTTGACCCGCTGCCCGAGCCGCCCGAGCCGGATCGTGGCCAGCTCCGATCGATGCAGGCTCACCGCCAGTATCTGCTTAGCTGTGTGAACCCGCTCCGGCCCTTCCGCCAGCACATACTCGACGCGGTCGGCCTGAATATCTGCGAAGACATCGTCTCCACAATCGATCTCCCCCGATTCGACAACTCGGCCATGGACGGCTACGCCGCCCGTGCCCAGGATGTGGCGGAAGCTAGCCAGGAAGCGCCGCTCAGCCTGCCAGTCGTCGGCGAAATCGCCGCCGGCAAAGCAGCCACGCACCGGCTGTCCCCCGGGACCGCGATGAAGATCATGACCGGAGCGCCGGTGCCCCTCGGTGCAGACACCATCGTTCCGTACGAGAACACCGATCGTGGCGAGACGGACGTCAAGGTCTTCGTGGCCAGCGCAGGAGGCCAGCACATCCGTCGAATTGGCGAGGATATCAAGGCCGGCACTCAGCTGCTCAGAATCGGTGATCATTTGGGTCCGCGCGACATCGGGGTACTGGCGGGCATCGGTCGTGACAAGGTGCTGGTCCGGCCGCGACCGCGGGTTGTGGTGATCTCCACTGGATCCGAGCTCGTCGATCCCGGACTCGAGCTGAGCAACGACCAGCAGATCTTCGATTCGAACTCCTACATGCTGGCGGCGGCTGCCAAAGCTACAGGAGTCCAAGTCTTTCGAGTCGGCCAGGTCATTGATGATCGAAATGAGCTCAAGCGACTGATTACTGATCAACTACTACGAGCTGACCTGATCTTGACGACTGGCGGAGTCAGTCAAGGTGACTTCGACATTGTGAAGGCTGTGATGCCTGAGATGGGTCCGTGCGACTTCGCGCAGGTCGCTATGCAGCCGGGCAAGCCGCAGGGCTTTGGATTGATCGGGTTTGACCGGGTGCCGATGATCATGCTCCCTGGCAACCCGGTGAGTGCCTTCGTTTCCTTCGAGGCGTTCGTGCGGCCGGTCATCCGCAAGCTAATGGGTGTGCGGCCCTATGTGCGGCGAGTTGTGAGATGCCAGGCGGCGCACGACATGACCTCTATTGCGGGTCGCACGCAGTTGGCCCGCGGCATTGTCAACTTCGATCCGTTGGGTGGTCGCAAGGTCGAACTTGCGGGTGGACACGGCTCTCACTTGCTCGCCGATCTTGCCCGATCGAACGCCTTGGTGATCTTGCCCGAAGAGGTCGAATTCGTTGCCACCGGACAGGATGTCGATGTGTGGCTGCTGGACGAGTCGCCGGGATGACTCAGGGGACAGCCGTGAGCGAAGATCGTTTCCCGCATCTCAGCGCCACCGGCGACGCCCGAATGGTTGACGTTTCCGACAAGGCGGTGACTGCTCGTTCCGCAACCGCGGCCGGGCGAGTGCTCCTCAGCGCCGGCTGTGTGGCAGCCCTTCGAGAAGGCTCGGTACCGAAAGGCGATGCGCTCGCAGTAGCCAGGATTGCGGGTATCCAAGCAGCCAAAAAGACTCCCGATCTCATCCCGTTGTGCCACCCACTGTTCATCAGTGGAGCCGATGTCACAGCCGAGGTGACCGATGAGGGCGTGGAGATCACTGCGACGGTCAAGACCACCGAGCGGACCGGGGTAGAGATGGAGGCGCTGACCGCGGTTGCCGTTGCGGGGCTTGCAGTGATCGACATGATTAAGGCGATCGATCGCGCTGCGGTGATCAGCGACGTACGCGTGCTGTCCAAGGCCGGAGGGCGCCGCGGAGACTGGTCTCGTGAGGACGATTCATGATCGAGAGTGCACTCGTGATCACCATCTCGACACGAGCGGCGGCCGGGGTCTACTCGGACCAGTCGGGCCCTATCATCGTGGCTGCGCTTGAAGATCTTGGTTTCGCGGTTGCGGGTCCGGTCGTGGTGCCCGACGGAGACGCGGTCGGTGCGGCGCTGCGCAATGCCGTGGCGGCCCGACACGCCGTAGTGATCACTACCGGCGGCACTGGGCTGAGTCCCCGTGACCACACACCTGAGCAGACCAGGGGAGTGGTCGAGCGCGAGGTTCCGCACCTTGCGGCCGCGATCGCCCGGTACGGAGCTGATCATGGTGTGCCAACCGCGGTGCTGAGCCGGGGCGTCGCGGGCGTTGCGGATCGCACTCTGATCGTTAACCTGCCCGGGTCGAGCGGGGGCGTTCGGGACGGGATGGCTGTGCTGGGTCCGGTGCTGAAGCACGCGGTCAGCCAGTTGGCAGGTGGAGACCACTGAGGTGACCAGCCTGGAGCAGCCGCCACAGGGATTGACCGGGCTGGGAGGCTCCGGCCGTCATCACTGGCCCGTCACTCTGCGGCATGGTCCTGTCATCCTCGCCCCGCTGCGGCATCGGGACCGAGCGGCGTGGGAGCGAGTGCGTCGTGAGAATACGAGTTGGCTGCGACCGTGGGAGGCAACTCTCCCTCCCGGCTCGCAGATCGGCCCATCGACTTACGCGGGGTTGGTCCGCTCGCTGAGCCGCCAGGCCCGAGAGGGACGGATGCTGCCCTGGCTGGTGTTCTACGACGATGCGTCGAACCAGTCGAAACCGCGACTGGGGGGCCAGCTGACCGTAAGCGGGATCGTCGGTGGCTCGGCATCCTGGGGTCAGATTGGCTACTGGATCGACCAGAGGCTGGCGGGACGCGGCATCATCCCAACCGCTGTGGCCCTGGCCGTGGATTACTGCTTCCAGGTCATGTCGCTGCATCGCATCGAGATCGCCATCAGACCTGAAAACACCAAGAGCCTTCGCGTGGTAGCGAAGCTGGGCTTCCGGCCCGAGGGTCTCCGGCCGCGTTATCTGCACATCGATGGCGACTGGCGTGATCACCTGGTCTTTGCACTGAACTCCGAAGAAGTGCCGGAAGGGCTGATGCAGCGATGGGAGAACCTCCGCCAGCGCTGACCACATGCGTCACATCCGTTTCTTGCGACACACCGCTCAAGATCACCTGAGGAGGTCAGCCGGCCCCGTACCGTCTGGGTGTGGGGACCACCGGCGTGATTTTCGCTGCCATCGCAATCGCGTGGCTGGCGTATCTCGTCCCGCATTTCGTACGCCGGCGCGACGACGATGAACTGCTGGAGGAATCCGATCCGGCTAATCGCTTCTCGGACTCAATGCGCATCGTCCGTCATGGCACGGCTCCGCTTCTTGATCAAGACCTAGAAGAGATCGCATCGTTCGAGGTGTCCACGCCACAGACCCGGCGGGCTGCGGTCAACGATCTCCGTCGGCTGGAACGACTTGCCGCATCCAGGCGGCGCCGCGTGCTGCTGGTGCTGATGGCGGCGCTGAGCGCAGTGGTTGGCATGTGCGCAGCGCACCTCATCCCGTGGTGGAGTGCCGCCATCCCCGGAGGGCTGCTGCTGATCTTCATAGTGGTCGCGCGGATCAGCGTTCGCGTCATGCTGCGACGGCTCGATGGTCGCTATCGCGAAATCCGCCACGGCAACAACGAGTCGACCATCTTTCTCAGCAGAAAGGACTTCGCCAAGAGCGGCATAGCGACTCCTTCCGCGAGTGGCACGGCCGATGTGCCGGCCAAACCTGGAACGCTGTGGGATCCCATTCCGATCACCATGCCGACTTATGTTTCCAAGCCGCTGGCGCCCCGAACGGTTCGCACGATCGACTTGTCCGGCCCAGGAACGCCATCCTCAACGCGGCATGATTCGCCTGTCACCGCGGACGCGCCGGAGTCGGCATCCGACTCACCTCCAGCAGATGAAGACGGCGAAGAGCGCAGGGTCGCCTCTGCCTGACGGTGGTAAAGTCACCGTGCTGATCGGCCCACCCCGATCCGCGGGGCTATGGCGCAGTCGGTAGCGCGTCTCGTTCGCAACGAGAAGGTCAGGGGTTCGAGTCCCCTTAGCTCCACTCATCTCGAAAGCAGG